>NZ_FNZB01000003.1:0-300000 GCF_900109205.1 Sphingomonas sp. OV641
GCTCAGCTAAAGGTGACGCGGGGTGGAGCAGCCCGGTAGCTCGTCAGGCTCATAACCTGAAGGTCACAGGTTCAAATCCTGTCCCCGCAACCACCTCAAACTGCGTTTCCCCAACCCTGCCTTTGGCGGGGTTTTTTGCGTTTTGGCCCTGCGTCTTGTTTCCCGATGCGGCTGTCAGGATGCCGGCGAGGTCGCCTTCCACATCCACGACCAGCGCGTCAGAACGATCGCCGAGATGAGTGGGCGCAGGATTTCCGTCGCCGCGTCCGTGGCGCGGACGTTTGGTAAACTCGGCGGACGCCATGCCGCCGAGGCTGTTGTGCGGACGCACGGTGCTGTAGTCCGTCCGCCATGGCTTGATGATCCGCCTTGCCGCAGCGAGCGAGGGGAACAGGTCGGGTGCGGTTGGCTTCGACGCACTGCGTATCTCGCGTCGATGTTTGTGCGAGTCCCGCGCCGTGTCACACTCCGCCCTCAGGGGCTAAAACGGCCTTCAGGATTGCCCGAGATGCCGCCGGTTATCCCCCGCTAAATCGATCCGCCAATACACGGGGCCCGTCGGCGCTCCCGAGCACATATCGGCATCTGGCTGAGCGTGAGAACCGTTGCCAGTCGTCAGCTCTGAACCACCCATCTGTCGGCATCGATCGCGGCCGATGATAGCGACAATTGCTCGATCAACCACAAGGTCGCGGGATCGCGCGCGCTATGCTCGTGCCAGAGCACCCAATAATCGAAGCCACCGATCTCCGCCGGCGCGTCCAGACAGGCGAAGTGCTGCGCGGTGGCGAACTGCCGTGCAGCGCGGGTGGGGATGGTCAGGATCGCGTCGGAGGTGCCGATCAGGTCCGAAGCGGCGTAGAAATACGGCAGCCGGGCAACCACGCGCCGCTCGTCAGCCCGATCGCCCAGGCATTGGTGCACATGGTCGACGGCCGGGTCGCCGATGCTGATGCCGATATGCGGCCAGCGGAGATAATCATCCAGCGGCACCGGCCCGTCCTGATGGTGCCTGGCGAGGGGATGATCCGCGCGGACGATCACCGACTGGCTTTCGCGAAACAGGTGGCGTGAATGGGTCGCCGACAAGTCCGGCGCGAACCCGTATACGATCAGGTCTAGATGGCCCGCCGCGCACTTGCGGACCATGTCCGACGTGAAGGGCGTGATTTCGATCCGGCAATCGGGGGCATAATGCCGGATGGTTGGAAGCACCGGCGCGATTACTGACAGCACGCCATAATCCGTCGCTGCGATCCGGAACACGCGCTTGATCTGGTCTGGCGTGAAGCGCGCCGGCTCCAGCACGCTGGAGGTCAGCGCCAGCCACTTCTCCAGCGGTCGGGCAAGCTCCACCGCGCGTGACGTCGGCGTCATGGCTGCTCCCGAGCGGACCAGCAGCGGATCGCCGACCTGACGTCGCAGCTCGCTAAGCGCCCGGCTAACGGTGGGCTGGCTGATCCCAAGCTGCTGCGCCGCCCGGCTGACGCTTCTGGTCTGAAGCAGCATGTGAAGCACGACCAGCAGGTTGAGATCGAAGTGCTTGATCGGACCACCCCTATTGAGAGTGGCTTGCATTAGCGTTGCGTAATCAGCGGCGCAAGGTCGCAGGTTCGCGCCCAAGGACCCACGCTTCGTCCTGCCGATGAGGCAGCGCAGCCGTGCTGCAACCTGGGTGAAATCAAACCTACGTTACCCCGTCACAATCCTCCTCGAGAGCCCTCGCGCACCGGTCCTTCTACCTACGACCGAATATTTGCGACTAAGTCCTGAATGGGGGGAAACATGCGTAAGTCTCTTTTGGTCGGCGGCGTTGCCGCCGCCGCGCTTTGCACGCTGTCCGGGGGGACGGCATGGGCGCAGAGCGCTGCCGAAAGCACGACGCCGACAGCAGGCAATGTCACCATCGACCGCACGACCGATGGTACTGGCGAAGATGCGGGCGCAGGGTCCGAAATCATCGTCACCGGCACCGCGCGCGCACAGCGCCGCTTTGACGCCTCCTACGCGATCAATACGCTGAACCAGGCGGAGATCGAAAAGATCGCGCCGGTGAACTTCGCCGATCTGATCGGCCAGCTGCCCGGCTTCCAGACGGAGATTACCGGCGGCGAGGTGCAGAACATCTATCGCATCCGCGGCCTGCCGAACGATGGCGGCTTTGTCTCCTTCCAGCAGGATGGCCTGCCGCTGTTCCATGAGAATGACGGCGTCTTCTTCCGCGGCGATGCGATCCTGAAGCAGGATCTGATGACCCAGCGGCTGGAGGTGGTGCGCGGCGGCCCTGCGCCGGTCTTCTCCAGCTATTCGGGCGCGATCATCAACGCCATCACGCGCGAAGGCAGCGCCACGCCGAAGGGCGGCGCGCAGGTCACGCTGGGCGACACCGGCCTTTACCGCCTGGATGCCTTCCAGTCGGGCCCGCTCGGCAAGGACACGTATTATGCCATTGGCGGCTTCATTCGCCATCATGACGGCTATCGCGACAACGGCTTTCCCAATGATCGCGGCGGCCAGATCCGCGCCAACATCCGCCACGATCTGGACAATGGCTTTGTCAAGCTGAGCGCCAATTACGTCAACGACAAGAACGTCTTCTACCTGCCGATCCCGATCGCCGATCCGCGCGATCCGTCGGTTAGCCTCGATCCGTACATTGATTATTTCACCGGCACGATGAACTCGCCGGCGTTCCGCAACGTCACCATCCCCTTCCGCAACGGGCAGGGCCAGACGGAAAGCCGCACCACCGATCTGTCGGACGGCCGCTACATGCGGATGTTCAACATCGGCGCGCAATATGAAGGTGATTTCGACGGCTGGCTGGTCTCGGCGAAGGCCGGCTACACTGAGGGCAAGAACCGCTTCACCGCTTTCTATTCGACCACCAATCCGGCCGATGCGGCCAGCTTCGCCGCGGGCTATCTCGCCCGCGCGACGACGGCGTTCGGCCCGGTCGCCTCGTTCGGCTACACGCTGGCTGGCACCAACACGGTCTATGACCCGTCCACCGCCTCCGGCCTCGTCATGCAGGGCCAGTATCGCGACATCGCGTCCGATTTCTATTCGGCGCAGGCCAATCTGTCCGTCGCGAAGCGGCTCGAGACGGGGTTGGGCAGCCATGACCTCACGCTCGGGCTCTACGGCAGCCTTTATGGGCAGGACCGTTTCTACGCCTATCAGAACTATCTGATCGAGGTCGCGGGAACGCCGCGCACGCTCGATCTGGTGGCGTACAATGCTGCCGGGACGGAGATCGGCCGCGTCACCGACAATGGCGTGCTGAATTACGCCGCAACGCTCAACCAGGGCGATTCCGACGCCTCCATGTTCGCGATCTACGCCAACGACACGTGGGAAATCGTGGACGGGCTGCGGATCGATGCCGGCATCCGGCACGAACGCTATGATTACCAGGGCTGGGGTGCGTTGACCGACCAGGTCAATCTGGGCGACTCCACCACTCTGGCGGACGATGCGACCCGCGGCTTCACCGGCGTGATCGTCGATCGCGACCTGAAGACGGAGGCGACCAACTGGACGGTCGGCGCCAATTACGACTTCAGCAACAATGTCGGCATCTACGCCCGCGCATCGCACCTCGAAACGCCGCCCAACGTTCAGTCTGCGATGGATGTGAACCCTAATCCGGTCTACATCACCACCATTGCCGATCAGTATGAGGTCGGCCTGAAGCTGGCGAGCGGCCGCTCCTACCTCTACGCAACCGGCTTCTATTCGAACTTCGATCCGCTCAACGCCTCGTTCCTGGCGTTTGACCCCACGACCGGCCGCAACGACGTGAACGTGCCCTTCATCGGCGAAGCGCAGATCCTGGGCGTCGAGCTGGACGGTGCGCTGGCGCTGACGCGCTGGTTCACGCTGAACGGATCGCTGACCATCAGCGACCCCAAGTATAAGAACTTCGCCAGCACCACCGGCGCCGATCCGGAGCAGGTGGAGGGCAACCAGATCGTCCGCCAGCCCAAGGTATATGGCAATATCCGCCCGTCGTTCGACTTCACGACCGGCGAGACCGACGTCTCGGTCTATGGCCGCTACACCTATATGGGAAAGCGCTTCGTCGATCTTTACAACAACACCGCGCTGCCGGCCTATGGCACGATCGGCGCGGGTGTCACGGTGAACCATGGCCGGTGGAAGCTGCAGGTCGTCGCCGACAATCTGTTCAATGAAAAGGGCCTGACCGAGGGCAATACCCGCACGGACTCGCTCGCTGGGCAGGGGAGCACGGAGGCCATCTACGGTCGCCCGATCTTCGGCCGCAACTTCCGCCTGGTGGTGGGTCTGGACTGGTGATCCGCGCCGGCTTCGCGTGGCAGGCGGCGGCGCTGGTCGCCGCCTGCGCCGTCCCGCCCGGAGTCGCATCGGCCACGCCTGCCGCTGCCGCTCAGGCACCCGTGACGGATGCGGCCTTCGCCGCCCTGTCGCAGCGACTCTTTCCGCTGTTCACGGCGCTCGGCGCTGATCGAGGGGCGACGGAGGCGCTCGCGCGTCAGCCGGCCGTCGCCACGCTGCTCGCTGCTCGCGCTGATCGGGTTGCCAGCTGCCAGCAGGAGCCGGGCTGCGCGGCGCAGGTGCTGGTCTGGCGAGAGGATGAGATCGCTGCGCTGACAAAGGCGTTGCCGGGCAGTCTTCCGGCGTTTGACGACGGTGTCGCCGCGCAGGCGAGGCGGGAGCTTCAGGGCGTCAACATGATCCTTGGCACCTATGGCCTGGGCGAGGTGCCACCCTATCCGGCGATCGACGGCGCGGGCACCATCAGCCCGGCCGAGCGCCGCGCCTGGCTTCAGGCGGCGCATTGGATGGCGCAGACGCCGCGTGCGGGATCGCTCAACGCCGTTGATCCGTCATTCGATTTCACCCTCGCCTTGCTCGATGGCAGCAACCGCACCGATGCGGTTGCCTTCCTGCCGCTGGACGGCGGGATGAACGCCGCTGCCTTTGCCCGTGCGCGGCGGACGAACTGGGGCGCGTTCCGCTACACGGCGCTGATCGTCACCGGCATCGGCCCGGAGCTTGCGGACATGCCGCTCAGCCCCGGTGGCAAATATCATTTGCGCCTCGCGGCTCAGCAGTTCGCGCGCGGTGACGCTGCGTTCATCATCGTGTCGGGTGGACGGGCGCACCCCTTCAACACCCGCTTTGCCGAGGCGGTCGAGATGCGCCGCGCGTTGATCGAACGCTATGGCATCCCGCCCGACCGGATCGTGATCGACCCGCATGCGCGGCACACGACCACCAACATGCGCAATGCCGCCCGGCTGCTGATCGCGATGGGCGCGCCGTTGACCCAGGACACGCTGGTTGTCTGCAATACGGTCCAGAGCGCCAATATCGGCAGCGCCGCCTTTGTCGATCGGAACCAGCGGGAGCTTGGCTATGCGCCGGGCACGGCCGGCACCCGGCTCAGCCCGACAGCGCTAGAATGGCGGCCTGCCGCTGCTGCCGCGCGGATCGACCCGCGCGATCCGCTCGACCCCTAAGGAGGTGCCTGTGCGCCAGTTGCTCGCCGCCGTCACCGCCGGTCTCGTCGCCCTTCTCCCCCAGCCCGCGTTTGCCTGGGGAGAGCGCGGCCATGCGGTGATCGACACCGCCGCGATCCACGCCATTCCGGCGGACGGCCCTGTCTTTCTGCAAAAGCACGTCGATTATATCGCCGCTTCCGCCTCGCAGCCCGATGGCTGGCGCGGCAATGCGGAAGGCTTCTCGAAGATCGTCGAGGATCCCAATCACGGCTGGTTTCGCGAACAATTCACCTTTCTGAAAACGATCCCGCGCAGCCGCTACGAATTCGTGCTGGCGCTCTACGACCAGCATCTGCGCATCCGGGCGAGCGATCCGGAGACGGCGGCGCGCACCAACGTCCGCTGGACCGGCACTTTGCCCTATGCCGCGATGGAGGCTTACGACCGGATCGTGGTGTGCATGCGCCAGGTGCGCAGGCTTGCTGGCGAGGGGCGCGATCCGGCTTTTGCCGAGCGGAACTGCGCCTTTGATGTGACCCGCCTTGGCCATTATATCGGCGATGCGGCCAACCCGCTGCACATCTCGGTTCATTCCGACGGATGGCGCGGTGAAAATCCCGATGGGTTCACCACCGACCGGAGCGTCCACGGCCGTTTCGAAAGCCGCTTCGTCGACCTGATCGCGCTTACCCCGGCGGACGTGCGTGCCCGCATCGGCGCGCCCGCGCGGCAGACGGGCGACATGTTCGATCATGTCCTGCGCTACGTCGATGCCTCGGGGGACAAGGTGCGGCAGGTCTATACGCTGGAAAAGCGCAGCGGCTTCGCCGACGCCAACGACCGGGACGTGCGCGAGCTGGTGCATGAGCGGATCGCCGCCGGCGCTTCCATGCTGCGCGACATGCTGGTTCGCGCCTGGGTCGAAAGCGCCCGCCCACCCGCGCAGATCACGCCCGCCCCGCTCGATTTCGCCAATCCCGCCTTCAACCCCGCCACGGGCTCGGCGCCAGCCGGTCCCCGCTGAGCCTGTTGGCGAGGGCCCGGTCATGGCGCTCGGCACGGATCACGTCATCATTCACGCGGGCGGCCGCTCGCAGGCGTGTCGGCGGTGGGCTGCCAGGTGGCGAGCAGGGCGCCGTCGCCCGGGTTCTGGAACGCCACCTCCTCCAGCGACACCGCGATCAGGCAGATCGGCCGCTGTTCGCGCCCGCCCGCCTCTCGGCAGCGCACCGGGCTGCCGTCGGGAAAGCGATCCACCCTTCCGGTCAGGCGCAGGTGCAGCCCGCGCCCGGGCGCCACGACATTCTCCGTCATGCGGACGACCGCCTCATATGGCTTGTCGTCGCGGCGCATCTGGCGCGGCGTATCGGCCCTGATCAGCTGGACGATGCCCAGCGTCTGGCCCGGCAGCGTCACCGGTGTCGCATCGGGCGCGGCTGACACGGCCGACGCGGCGGGGCAGGTTTCGCTGGAGGACCAGGGGCGGCCGATCCAGAAGCCTTCCATCGCCTCGATCGCGGCCGAGGGCTCCTGCCACCATTGCGCCACCGGCCAGCTCGTCGGGGCGACATGGATGCGCAGCGCCTCCACGTCCGCATCATAGCGCCAGCGCATCGGGAGCTGGGAGTCGCCGGGCGCCGACCCGTCGCAGCCGAACGGCACGATCAGCTCGAACCGCTTGCCGACCGTCGCGGTGGCCGTCGTCGGCAGCTCGGTACCGGAGGCCGCCGCGTCCGCGGCTGCCGCGCCCAGCGCGATCAGGTCGGATCGGCGCAGCACCTGTTCCACCGGCGGCGGCGCCTCCGCGCTCGGCGTCGGGGCAGGGCGCGGCGGCAGCACCGGGGCCGGTGGCGGAGGAACAGTGCTGCGGCCCAGCAGGAAACCGCCGCCGCCGATCGCGACCATTGCCGTGAGGCCGGCGGCGATGGCCAGCCGGCTGGTGCGAGGGGTCGGCTCAACCATGTGGGAACACTAGCAACATCCGTGCGATGCTTCATAGCGTCAATGCACAGGCTTTGCTGGAGGACATGTGACGGTCGACCAAGCCCTGACGCTTGCGACTTTGGTGGCAGTGGTGGCGGCCCTGATCTGGGATCGGGTGCGCGCCGATGTCGTCGCGCTGACCGGCGCGGCGGTGCTGCTGATCACGGGCGTCATCCGGCCGGTCGAGCTGCAGGGCGCCTTTGCGAGCCCCGCCATTGTCGCGCTCGCCTCGCTGTTCGTCATCGCCTACGCGCTGGAACTGTCCGGCCTGCTCGATCGGGCCATCGCCGGCGGCGTCGCGATGTGCCGCCGCATGGGCGCGGCTGGCCTGTGGCTGTTGCTGGCGGCGATCGGCTGCGGGTCGGCGTTCCTCAATTCAACCCCGATCGTCGTGCTTGGCGCGCCGGTGATCCGGGATATCGCCAAGACGCTTGGCCTTTCCCCCAAAAGATATCTGATGCCGCTGTCGTACATCACCGTGCTCACCGGCTGCTGCACGCTGATCGGCACCTCGACCAATCTACTGGTGGACGACATGGCGCGCGTCGCCGGCCAGCCGCGCTTCGGTTTGTTCGAAATCACGCCGGTCGGCCTGTCGATCGCGCTCGCCGGCGGGCTCTACCTGTTCCTCTTCTCTGGCAAGCTGCTCGATCGAAGCCTCGCCGCCAGCGCGGAGCCGCGCGAGACCGGCGACATCGATGTGCCAAGCGCCCAGGTCGGCCATGCGGAGCTATTCGCCGAACCGCGCCCGTATCAGCCGGCCAAGGCCGCGATCGCCTTTGCCGTGTTCGTCGGCGCCATTGCGATCGCCGCGCTCGAGCTGGCGCCGATCGCCGCCACGGCCTTTGCCGGCGCGGTGCTGCTGATCCTCCTGCGCGTCATTTCGGCGGATGAGGCTTATGGCGGGCTGCGGCCGCAGATCCTGATCCTCATCGCCGGCATGGTGGTGATCGGCATCGCCATGGAGGAAAGCGGCCTCGCCGCCGCCGCCACCAATGCGCTCGTCGGCGCGCTGCACGGGATCAGCCCGCTCGCCGCCCTTATCATTCTGTACGGGTTGACGATGGTGCTGACCGAATTGCTGTCGAACGCGACCGTGGCGGTGCTGGTCACGCCGGTGGCGGTCGCTTTGGCGGAAAGCCTGGGGGTCAGCCCGCGGCCGTTCATCGTGGCGGTGATGATGGCGGGCAGCGCCGCCTTCGCCACGCCGTTCGGCTATCAGACCAACGTGATCGTCTATCAGATGGGCGGCTATCGCTACATGGATTTCGTCCGCGTCGGCCTGCCGCTCAACCTCATCACCTTTGCCGTCGCCATTGCCGCGATACGCACCTTTTTTCCGTTTTGACGGTGCACGGCGGGCAGGTCGACCCGCCACCGAATCCTTTGACAAAGGTGTAACGTGTTATAGGTTCTTCCGAAAAGCGGGAGGATGCCATGGCGATCGACTGGGCAGAGAAGCGCGCTGCGTACAAGCGGGACGGTGTGGTCCATATCCCCGGCCTGCTCGATCGCAACCAGCTCGCCGAAACGCTGAAGGCGTGGGAATGGAGCCTCGCCAACCCCACGCCCGCCAACGCGCCGCTGCTGAAGCGTGATGGCGCGCCCCTGTTCTACAACGATTCGTTCCATCCCCGCGTGCTGGATGGCTATCGCGACATGCTGGATGGCTCGCCCATCCCGGCCGCCTGCGCGCAGCTCTGGGGCACCGATCCGGTCTGGTTCATCTACGAACAGGTGTTCCTGAAAGAAGGCGGCGATACGCGGCGCACGCCCTGGCACCAGGACGGATCCTATATTCCGATGGATGGGGAGGATAACGCCGTCGCCTGGATCACCTTCGATCCGCTGCGCCGGGAGGACAGCCTGGAATTCATCCCCGGTTCGCACCACGGCCCGATGTTCAACACCTCCGCCTTCGATCCGAAGGATGATACGCGCCCGATCGACGATCGCCTGCCGCTGCCGCGATTGCCCGATTTCGAGGCGGAGCGCGATCGTCACGAGATCGTCTCCTGGGCGGTCGAGCCCGGCGACGTCATCTTCTTCCACTTTCGTACCATGCATGGTGGCGCGCCGACACGCCCCGGCCAGCGCCGCCGCACGCTGACGCTGCGCTTCTTCGGCGAGCGGACCCATTATGATCCGAAGGCGGCGAAGTCGCTGCCGAACTTTCCCGACATGGCGACGAAGCTGAAGCCCGGTGAAACGATGCGCGCGCCCGGCTTCCTGCGCCTCCACCCCAAGGAAACCATGCCTCTGCCGGAGGCGGCAATGGCTGGCTGAGCCGGAGGCGACTCAGAACAAGGCTGAGCCGGAGGCGACAACAGAACAAGGCCGAGCCGGAGGCGAAAACAGAACAAGGTCGAGCCGGAGGCGACAACAAAACAAGGAGAGGATGGCGATGAAGGACTTCGGCGGAAAGGTGGCGGTCGTCACCGGCGGGGGCACGGGCATGGGCCGCGAACTGGTGCGCCAACTCGTCGCCGAGGGCGCCAGCGTCGCGATGTGCGATCTGTTTGCCGAAACCATGGCCGAGACGGTGAGCCTGTGCGAGGCGGATGGCGTGCCGCAGGGCGTGCGCATCACCAGCCATGTCGCCGATGTCGGCGACGAGGAACAGGTGAAGCGCTTTGCCGCCGAGGTCGCGCGCGATCACCAGACCGATCACATCCACCTCCTCTTCAACAATGCCGGGATCGGCGGCGGCGGCAGCTTCGTGCTCGACGACCGCGAGGAATGGGATCGCGTGTTCCAGATCTGCTGGTTCGGCGTCTATTATTCCTGCCGCGCCTTTTTCCCGATGCTGGAGCGGGCGAGCGAAGGCCATATCGTCAACACATCAAGCGCTAACGGCTTCTGGGCGGCGCTGATGCCCGGCGTGTCGCAGACCGCGTACAGCGCGGCCAAGTTCGCCGTGAAGGGCTTTACCGAGGCGCTGGTGACGGACCTGCGCAACTATGCCCCGCACATCAAGGCGTCGATCGTCATGCCCGGCGGCGTCGGCACCCCGATCGGCCTCAACTCGCGCCGCGTCCTGTCTGGCGAGATGACGGAGGTTTCCCGTCGCAAGCTGCGCCAGCATCTGAAGATGATCGGTGTCGAGGGCGCGGACGCGATGGACGACACAGCGCTGGAGGCGGCGCAGGCGATGCTGGCGAAGCGTTTCCAGGAACTGGCGCCGACCAGTGCCGCGCGCGCGGCGACGATCATCCTTGATGGCGTGAAGGCCGAACGCTGGCGCATCCTGGTGGGCGAGGATGCCGAGCGGCTCGACCGCCGCGTCCGCGCCGAGCCGGAACGCGCCTATGATCCCGATTTCCTCGCTTACGCCGTGGAATAAGGGCGCGGCGACATCATCATCCCAACGATAGAAGACAATGGAGAGGCACGATGAGCAACAGCGACAGCCAGGAGGCAGTGCTCGACGCGGATCTGGACATCGAGGCGCTGCGCGCGCGCTACAAGGCGGAGCGGGACAAGCGCCTGCGCACCGATGCGGACCGGCAATATAAGGAATTGTCGGGTGATTACGCCCGCTATGCCGAGGAAGATCCTTATGTGGCGCCCGGCTTCACCCGCGAGGCGCTGACGGATTTCGTCGAGGTGGCGGTGATCGGCGGCGGCTTCAGCGGCATGCTGGCGGCCGCGCGCCTGAAGGAGAAAGGCGTCACCGATCTTCGCATCATCGAGGCGGGCGGCGACTTCGGCGGCACCTGGTATTGGAACCGCTACCCCGGCGCGCAATGCGATATCGAAAGCTATTGCTATCTGCCGCTGCTCGAGGAGCTCAATTACCTCCCCAAGGAGAAATACTCCTACGTCACCGAAATCTACGAGCACTGCCAGCGGATCGGGAAGCATTACGATCTCTATCCCATCACCCTGTTCCAGACGCGCGTCACGGAACTTGCCTGGGACGATGCGGACAAGAGCTGGATCATCCGCACCAATCACGGCGATGCGATGCGTGCGCGCTTCGTCGTCTCGGCGCTCGGCACGGCGAGCCGCGCCAAGCTGCCCGGTATTCCCGGAATTGAAAGTTTCGAAGGGCACAGCTTCCACACCAGCCGCTGGGACTATGACTATACCGGCGGCGACACGACCGGAAACCTCTGGAAGCTGGAGGACAAGACCGTCGCGATCATCGGCACTGGCGCCACCGCGATCCAGTGCATCCCCGCGCTCGGCCGGCACGCGAAGAAGCTTTATGTCTTCCAGCGTACGCCGTCCTCCGTCGACACGCGCGGCAACAGGCCGACCGATCCTGAATGGGCCCAATCGCTTGAGCCCGGCTGGCAGCGCGCACGGCGGCACAATTTCGCCGACATCATCGAAGGCCGTCCGTTCGAGCATGATCTCGTCAACGACAATTGGACGTCGATCTTCCGCGAGGTGCAGTCCTTCGTCATCCGCAATGCGAAGAGCATGGGGCCGGAGGCGGCCATCCGCCATGCAGAGGTCGCCGACTTCCGCAAGATGAACCGCATTCGTCAGCGCGTTGACGAGGTGGTGAAGGATCCGGAAACTGCGGAGAAGCTGAAGCCCTGGTATCGTCAGTTCTGCAAGCGGCCGACCTTCAACGACGAATTCCTGCCCACCTTCAACCGTCCGAACGTCGAGCTGGTCGACGTCAGCGAAAGCAAGGGGGTGGAGCGGATCACGCCCAAGGGGCTCGTCGCCAACGGCCGGGAATATGCGGTCGATTGCATCATCTATGCCTCGGGCTTCGAGATCACCACTTCGTTCAAGCGCCGCGTCGGCTTCGACATCAAGGGGCGCGATGGCGTGCTGCTGCACGATTATTGGGCCGACGGATATAAGACGCTGCACGGCTTCGCGACGAACGGCTTCCCCAACTGGTTCTACATCGGCGTGTCGCAGAACGGCCTGTCGGTGAACATGACCGCGATGTTCGACGATCAGGCGCAGCATATTGCCTATATCATCGCCGAAGCCCGCAAGCGCGGCGTCACGGAAGTGGAGCCGACTCCCGAAGCGCAGGATGCCTGGGTCTCCACCATCAAGAAGCTGTCGGTGGTGAACCGCGCCTATCTCGAAAGCTGCACGCCCGGCTATTACAACAACGAAGGCGATCTGGAGGGCGGTCAGGCGGGCCAGACCTATGCGCCGGGCATCAACGCCTTCAACGCGCTGCTCGCCGACTGGCGCAACAATGGCGAGCTGGAAGGACTGGCGCTGCGCGGCTGACGCCGGCCGTTTGCAGGTGAGGCGGCGGCGATTTTCCACGCGAACAATCGCCGCCGTTGCCCCTTGCAGATGATGTGGCCGACTCTAATCCGTTACAGGCCGATTTGCGCCAATACTGGTCCGGGCGCTCGGCTGTAGCTGGCCGGACCAGGCCGATCACACGCCGGCTGCGGTCGCCTCGCCAGCCGATTCCAGCGTGTCGACAAGAAACGCGAGTGCTGCCTGGGCGAAGGCGCCCATGTTGACGATCCGGTCGTTCGTACCGCTTTCGAAGGTCATCGATACACATAGGCTGGGGCCGCTCACCGCGATGCAGCTTCGCCCAGCCGGTGCGCCGCGTGGGTGCTGGTCCGGCCCTGCCGCGCCGCTTTCCGCGATGCCCCAATCGGCGCCGAAGCGATCCCGGATCGCCTCCGCCTGAACCCGCGCATAGCGCTCGGTCACCGACTCCATGCCCGCCAGCTCATCGCGCGATAGCCCCAGCAGCACATCGCGCCCGCGCAGCGAATAGACGACGCCCCCACCCCGGCAGAAGCGTGTCGCGCCCGGCACGGTCAGCAGGCCGGCGAGGATGAGACCGCCGGTGGCGCCATCAGCAACGGCGACCGTCTGCCGCCGCTCCACCAGAATGGCGCCAGCCCGCGCGGCAACAGGGGCAAGGTCGTTCAGCATCCTCCAGCCATTCTCCAGTTCGTCGTTGGCGTTACCCTAAACCAGCCCGGATCGCCTGCGTAGCCCGGAAGCGGACTTGTTCGCGCGCCGTCAATACGTTCGTGTTCCTGATACGTTCGCAACGTGGTACAATGGTCGCCATGACCTTGGACTTGTTCGATCTTCCGGTTCTGCCCGGCCTTCGTTCGCAGGCCGATCTTGTCGACAAACATGAAGAAGTGGCGCTGATCGCGGCCATTGATGCCGCCAGCCTTTCGCCATTCCGGTTCCGAGGCTGGGAAGGGAAGCGACTGACGATTTCCTTCGGCTGGAGCTATGATTTCGAGCGCATGCGCCTCGAACATGCGGACGCTTTGCCCGATTGGCTGCTGCCGCTCCGCGATCGCGCGGCGGCCTTTGCCGGGTTGCCACCAGCCGACTTGGTGCAGGCGCTTCTGATCCGTTATGATCCCGGCGCTGGCATCGGATGGCATCGGGATCGTCCCGCCTTCGAACATGTCGTCGGCCTGTCGCTCGGCGCGCCTGCCACCATGCGCTTCCGCCGCCGCGAGGGCGAGCGTTTCGCACGGGTCAACGTTCCGCTGGCGCCGCGCGGCGCGTATCACCTTTCCGGTGAGGCGCGGCACGATTGGGAGCATAGCATCGCCGAAATGGATCAGACCCGCTGGTCGATCACCTTCCGCAGCCTGGCGCGTCGGGAACTCGCCCGTTTGGCCAACGCCGGACCAGCGACGGCGTGAATACAATGACTTGCTGATCGATCGCCGATCAGGCGCAAAATGATCCACCGTCGCGCAATCGTAACCTGACCGCCGCCGCCGTTTCACATTCCCCGTCCAACCGCCGGGCAACAACTCGGGGGATAAAATGGGTTATCGTAAGTCGTTCGCGGTCCTGCTTGCCACCACTGCGTTCGTCAGCGCGCCAGCGTTTGCGCAAGCGGTGATCCAGGATCCGGCGGCCTCGGAAGGGGCTGGCGGCGACATCATCGTCACGGCGCAGAAGATCGAGCAGCGCGCGACGGACGTGCCGATCACCATTTCGGCCGTGACGGGCGAACGCATGGCGGAGATCGGCGTCAGTGATCTGGATGAGCTGTCCAACTACATTCCCGGCCTCAACATCCAGGAGCAGAGCGCCAATAACCCCGGTATCGTGATCCGCGGCATCACCTCGGATTCCGGGTCGGCGCAGCAGGGGCCACGCGTGACGCTCTATTACAATGGCGTCGACATCTCGCGGTCGCGCGGTTCCTACCAGGCGATCTATGACATGGAGCGCGTGGAGGTCATCAAGGGGCCGCAGGCGACCCTGTTCGGCACCGCTTCTGCGGTCGGCGCGATCAGCCTCACTTCCGCCCGTCCGCGCGCCGGCTTTTCCGGTGCGTTGACCGCCGGCTATGGCAATTACGATGCCACGCTGCTTTCCGGCTATATCAACGGCGGCTCGGATACGCTTGCCGGTCGCATTGCCTTCGAATGGAAGAAGCGCGACGGCTATGTCGAGAACCTGTCCGAGCGGCAGGAAGAGGAACTCTATTCACAGGACCAGCTCGGCATTCGCGCGTCGGTGCGCTATGCCCCCACGGACGCACTGACCGTCGACCTGATCGGCACCTATGATCAGCAGCGCAACGGCGGCACTCCCTTCATCTCGCGCGTGCTGCCGACGGAGGCCGGGCCCGGAGATCCGTTTGGCAAGGCGCATCTTGGCGGCTCGCCCTTATCGGCTCAGGTGCTTGGCGACGACCAGCTCGGCCTCAACCGTGAGGTATATGATCTCAATCTGACTGCGACCTACGAATTCGCGCCTGGCTTCACCTTCACGACGGTGAACGGCTATCGCGAGTTCGACAGCCGCGAGGTCTTCGATGCGGACGGCTCCGCGGCCTGGTTCCTTGAATTTGCGGAGATCTCGAAGGGCTGGCAGGCGAGCCATGAGGGGCGCTTCTCCTACAGCGATCCGCAATGGCGCGCGTCGTTCGGCTGGAACGTCTTTGTCGAGGACAATTTCCAGAACGTGCCCTTGTCCTCGGAAGAGGGTACGTTCCTGCAATGCGCCTCATTCTTGCAAGGGGCGCCGCTTCTTCCGGGCCTGGGATGTATCAACGCCGCTGGCGTTGTCACGGCGGCGCAGGCGACGGCGCTGGCGACACGCGGTGCAGCGACCCAGATCCCTTATTCGTCCGAGTTCGAGAACCAGGGCGAGAATGACAGCTATTCCGTTTTCGCGGACACGACCTGGATCCCGACCAGTGCCCTTGAGCTGACCGCGGGCGTGCGCCTGCTGATCGAACAGCGCAAGTCAGGCTATTTCGCCCGCGTTCCCCGTCCGATCCTCAACCCCGCGGCGACGTCGCTCGTCCCGGGTCAGATAGACACGGGCGGCCAGACCTTCACGGCGCAGCGATCCTATGCCGCCGTGCTGCCGCGCTTCAACGCGCTCTATCGCGTCAGCCCGGACGTCAACATCTTCGGCACCATCTCCAAGGGGCGTCGCTCGCCTGTGGTGCAGCTCAATGCACGCCTCTCCGGCGGTGTGGGCGTCCCCAACCTGCAACTGGTGCCGGAAGAAAACGTCTGGAACTATGAGGCCGGGCTGAAGGGTGCGCTGGGGCCGGTCTCCGGCTCGCTGGGTGTCTATTACCAGAAGTACGATGGCTTCCAGGTCAGCGTTCTTCAGCCGAACGGAACTTCGCTGACGCAAAGTGCCGGTACTGCCAGCAATCTGGGCGTCGAGGCCGAGCTCAACGTGCGCGCAGCGTCATGGCTGAACCTCTTCGGCAACGTCGGCTTCATCGATGGCGGCATCGACGAGAACGATTCCTTCGCCTCGACCTTCTCGGGCGCGCGCTTCCGCTTGCAGCCGGAGTGGCAGGCAGCGGCCGGCTTCACCATCGACGCGCCGTTCGGCAACGACATGCGCTTCTTCATGACCCCGACGGTCACGTATCGTAGCCGCATCTTCTTCGAAGTGCCGAACAACATCGCCCTGTCGCAAGGCCCCGTCACGCTGGTCAACGCCCGGGCTGGTGTCAGCTTCGCCGACGAACGCTTCGAGGTGGCCGGCTTCATCCGCAATGCGACGGACGAACGCTATTTGCTTGACGCCGGAAACACCGGCGGCAGCTTCCGGACACCGACGTTCATCCCGGCCGAGCCGCGCTTCTACGGCGTCCAGCTCACCGGCCGCTTCTGAGGAGACGGGATATGACGGTCAATCGACGTGGCGCGCTGGGCCTGATCGGCAGCGGTACGGCGCTGGCGCTGCCGGGCGCGGCTCTGGCAGCCCAGGCGGCGAAGATCCGCTTCGATCATGGCGTCGCGAGCGGCGATCCGGCGTCGGACGGCGCGGTCATCTGGACGCGTGTGACGGCAGACGGCACCACCGCGGACGTGCCGGTGACGTGGCACGTCGCCGCGTCGGCAGATGGAAAATCCATCGCGTCGGGCAAGGTAACAGCTCGGTCGGCAGCCGATCACACGGTGAAGGTGGAAGTCACCCGGCTCCAGCCCGGCCGCGACTATTGGTACTGGTTCTCCGGTGAGGGCGAGGAGCGCTCGCCAATGGGCCAGTTCCGCACGTTGCCGGTGGGCGCGGCCGACGATCTGGTGCTCGCGATCGCCTCGTGCCAGCTTTACCCAGGCGGGCTGTTCAACGCCTATGCCGACATGGCCGCTCTGCCGCGGTTGGACGCGGTGGTCCACCTTGGCGACTATATTTATGAATATGGCGCAGAGGGTTACGGCGTGGAGATCGGGCGTCGGCTCGGTCGCCTGCCGGATCCGCCACACGAAATCCTGACCCTTGCGGATTATCGGCGCCGCCATGCGCAGGTGAAGTCCGATGGCGACATGCAGGCGGCCCATGCCCGCGCGGCCTTCATCTGCGTGTGGGACGATCACGAAGTCGCCAATGACGGGTGGATCGGCGGGGCGGAGAACCACGATCCTGCAACCGAGGGTGATTGGAAAGCGCGCAAGGCTGCTGCGATGCAGGCCTATTTCGAATGGATGCCGATCCGGGATCCCAAGGCTGGCAAGCCATGGGAGGCGATCAACCGCAGCTTCGAATTCGGCGATCTGGCGACGCTCGCTATGGTGGAAACGCGCTTGCTGGCCCGTTCGCGACAAGCCGAGGTGAAGGGCGGCACGCCTGGCAAGGAGCAGTTCGCGGCGGTGATGGCTGAACGCGCGCGGCCCGATCGCGAGTTGCTGGGCCCTGATCAGCAGCGCTGGCTGGAAGGCGTGCTGGCGCAATCCGTCCGAGCCGCCAAGCCATGGCAGCTGCTGGGCAATCAGGTGATCATGGCGCGGGTGGCCGGCCCCGACCTGACCACCGGCCCGAATGCTGCAGCCAGTGCCGCGCGCATTGCCGCGCTGCCGCCTGCGTTTCGGCAGCGGATCGAGCAGGCGGCCGCCGGCTACAAGGCTGGTCTGCCGTTCAATTTCGACGCTTGGGACGGCTACCCCGCCGCGCGAGAGCGCCTGTACGCCGCCTTCCGGCGCGCCGGTTCGAAGCCGGTCGTGCTGGCGGGCGATAGCCATGCGGCCTGGGCGAACGACCTGTATGACGATGGTGGCGCGCTCGTCGCGTCCGAGTTCGGCGCCACGGCGATCACCAGTCCGTCTTACGGCTCGCTGCTGCCCGGCATTGGCGAGGCGCTGGCCGACGCGAACAAGGAGGTCGCGTTCTGCGATCAGGACAGTAAGGGCTACACCCTGCTGACGCTGACCCCGGCTGCGGCGACTGCACAGTTCGTTGCCGTGTCGACGGTGCTGGCCAAGCCGTTCGACCGCCGGGTCGCCGCCACTTATCGCGCGCTTCCTGGTCAGGCGCGAACCACGCTGGAGAAGCTCTGAGCCAGGCGGATCGGCCCGGGGGCGTAGTGCACCGCCGCCCGGGCCTGAACCATGTTGCAGTAAGTGGCCGTCTTCCCTGGCCGGGAAGCAGCTGTGTCGCATCGGCGCATCAAACGCTATTGATAATCCCTCGCATCAATGTAGGAGGCGCCGCACCGGGGCAGGTAATGCCGATGAGTGGGGTGTATGATGGCGAAGTTGATCGTGGCTGCGGGGCTGGCGGGCGTGTTGTTGAGCTCGGCTGCGTGGGCGGAAGAGGGCCTGCCCGCGCCCGCTCAGACCACGGAGCGGGAACAGGCGCCGGGGCAGGTGCCTGAGGACGACATCATTGTCACTGCCGCCAACGCCGGCACGAAGACGGATACGCCGCTAATCGAACAACCGCAGCCGATCACGCTGATCACGGCGGATCAGTTCACTGCCCAAGGCGCAATCAATATCAGCGACACGGTGAAATATGCCGCTGGTGTTCTTGCCAATCCTTATGGCCGCGACACGCGCGTGGACGGGTTCAACATTCGCGGCATCGATGCCCTGCAATTTCGCGACGGCATGCGCGACATCTTTTCTTATTATGCCAGCATCACGTCTGATCCGTACAACTTCTCTCGTGTGGAGATCGTGCGCGGGCCGGCGTCGGTTCTATTCGGTCAGGGCTCGATTGGCGGCCTGATCAATCTCGTGTCCAAGACACCGGAGTTTCGGACAGGCGGCGAGCTAAGCCTCGTTTATGGCAGCTATGACCGCAAGGAGGCGCTGGGCGACGTCAATCTTGCCCTGACCGATAATCTGGCGATCCGCGCCGTCGGCCGGGTGCGTGACGCCGATACCTATGTCGAACACGTTCCCGATGATCGCGTCATGTTCGCGCCCTCGATCCGCTGGCAGCCAACACCGGACACGGATATCGTCCTGACGGGCCTCTACCAGGAGGATGATACCGGCTCGACATCGCAATTCCTGCCGATCGTCGGCACGTTCCTGCCCAATCCCGGCTATCCGACGGGACAGCTCGACCCTGATACCTTTGTCGGAAAGGCTGGCTGGGATCGTTACGCGGGCCGCTCGCTGCAGGGCGGCGGCGCCATCGTTCACAATTTCTCGGATAATGTGCGCGTCAGCCTGAAGGCGCGCTACATCGATAGTGATCTGGAATATTTCACCCATTACGCAGATAGTTACTCGAACCCGACCAACCCTTTCGCCGTGTATGGCACGGACGGGCGGACGATCGGCCTGACCGCCGATGCCAGCGATGCGCGGATGAACGTCTTCTCGACGGACAACAATGTGCAGCTGAAGTTCAACACCGGGGCGAATGTCGAGCACACGTTGCTGCTCGGCATCGACTATAGCTGGAACAAGGTGGGCAAGCGCTACGCCGACACGGCAGGCGAAACGATCGACCTCTACGACATCGATTACGCTTCGCTGCAGACCTATGATCCCAGCGGGCCGTTCGCTTTCGATTCGCAGAAGCAGCTCGGCGTCTATGTGCAGGATCAGATCCGCTTCTTTGATCGCGTGTCGGTGATCCTGGGTGCGCGCCGCGACCATGTCACGAGTTCGACCGGTCAGGAGGACAATGCCACCACCTTCCGCGCCGGCATCATCGGTGAGGTCGGCGCGGGATTCTCGCCCTTCTTCAGCTATACCGAAAGCTTCCTGCCGATCGCAGGTCTCAACAGCAGCGGCGAGAGCTTCACGCCGCAGACGGGCACGCAGTTCGAGGCGGGCGTGAAGTGGCAGCCGGGCCCAGCCACGTTGGTGACGGCGACGGCGTTCCACATCAAGGAACGTAATCGTGTGCTGTACCTTGCCAATGACGTCATCACCCAGTCGGGCGAACTGACGACCAAGGGTGTCGAGTTCGAAGCACGGCATACCTTACCGGAAGACTTCGAGCTCCTGCTCAACTATGGCTATAACGAGCTGAAGTCAGAGGTTAACACCAGCCTTGACTATATGCCGCGCCATACAGCTTCGGTCTGGTCGACCAAGACTTTCGGCGACTTCGACGGGCCACGTCTAAAACTGGGTGCTGGTGTCGTGTATAGCGGCAAGAGCAAGTCCACCGGACCACTTGATCCTTACGGACTTAATCCCGGAATTCCGGTCGGCACGCTCTATACGATCGTGACGCCGTCGCGGACGACGGTGGATGCGCTGGCCGAGATCAGCTGGGACAAGTGGCAACTCGCGCTGAACGCGACCAACCTGTTGAACAAGCGCTATTTTGCGTCCTGCCTGGCGCGCGGTGACTGCTTTATTGCGGCGCCGCGCAACGTGATGCTGTCGCTGGGCGTGCGGTTCTGAGATCCGGTGCGGGCGTGACGATGTCGCGCCCGCCAGCGGGGCGGGATCGGCCACGATCACGGCGCCACCGGCCTGTTTTCAGGTAAGTAACGGCCTGTCGCTGGCCAGTTGTTCCAAGTGACTGGCCAGCAGTGCGACGAGGGAGCCGGCCTGTACGCCCGATGGCAGGCAGAGCAGCATCTGCCTTGTCGCCCAAGTGTCGGAAAGCGGCACCACATCGAGCTTCATCGACGCGGCAAACCCGCGCGCCGCGATCAGCGGCAATATGCCGTGGCCGAAGCCCGCTTCCACCATCCGGCAGACGCCATCGAAGCTGCGGACCTGCATGCGCAGGCGCAGCGACACTTCGGCGCGTGCCGCCTGCTCCACCAGCGTCCGGGTCAGGGCGGTCGAGTTGAGCAGCCCGATGAAATCCTGATCCTGCACTTCGGCGAAGGCGATTTCGGTGCGGCCGGGCAGATAGCCGCGCGGCGCGAGCAACGCGAGGTGATCGGTGCGATAGGGAAGCGTATCGAGTTGCGGCGCCGGCGTGCCGCCGATGATGATGCCAAGATCGGCGCGCCCGTCCGTCACGGCGCTGACGATCTCCGAGCTCATATTCTCCTCCAGATCGAGCCTCACGTCCGGTCGCTCCGCGGCGAACGCGGCCAGATCGGCCGGCAGAAACTGAATGATGGCCGACGGATTGGTCTGGATCCGGATCGTGCCGCGCATGCCGCCCGCGAAATCCGCCAGTTCGCCCTCGATCGAGCGTACCTGTTCCAGCAAAGCCCGTGCCCGCTCGAACAGAACGGCGCCCGCGGGCGTGAGGGCGAGCCCCTGCCGGCTTCTGCGAAACAGGCGAACGCCGAACCGCTCCTCCATCATGGCGATCCGTCGCGACGCCGCGGCGAGCGCGAGATTTGACAGCTCCGCAGCCTCGCTGAGCGTTCCGCTTTCCGCCGCGCGGACGAACAACCGAAGGGTGACGAGATCTCTGATCACCGGCGCACTCATCCCATTGTTTCGCGTTTTGCGAAATCATGATTGTCGATTTGGCGATATACCGCACCTTCTAAGCGTTCAATACGCCCCCTCCTCACGCTTTTCGAAGCGGAAAAAATGCAAGCAAGGGGAGGGGATCGATGAGGGTTCGACATTGCGTGGCGCGGATCGCCGCCACGATGGCGCTGGGGATTGGATCCGCCACGCTCACAACCGCTGCTTATGCACAGGCGATCGATGCCGGCGACTACGTCCCGGCACCCGACGGCACACAGCTCGGCCTCGTCTACCTGCAATATTCGCACGCTGGCGCCCTGTATCAGGACGGAAAGAAGATTGATGACGAGGCGGAGCTCGAAACCGCCATCTCGATCCTGCGCTACGTCGGGTTCACCAAGATCGGCGGCATGACCTTCGACTATCAGGTGCTCCAGCCGTTCGGGCATCTGGCAGGAGGCGGCTCGACCGCGAGCCTGGGCAAGACGACCGGCTTCGGCGACACGATCCTGGTCGGCACGCTGTGGCTGCACGAGGATGCCGAGCGGCAGTCCTATTTCGGCGTCACGCCCTATCTCTATCTGCCGACCGGTGACTATCGCGCGTCGCGCGCGCTCAACCTGGGCGAGAACCGTTGGAAGGGATCGCTTCAGGCCGTCTATTCGCAGGGGTTCGGCAAGCATTTCATCGCCGAGCTTTCCGGCGATGTGATGATCTACGGCAAGAACGATGACGCTGGCGTGGCTTCGGACGATCTCACCCAAAAGGCGACCGTTCGGATCCAGGGCTTTGCCCGCTTCCCGCTCGACGATCGCAACGAGCTCAATGCGCGCATCATGCACGTCACGGGCGGCGAAACGAAGATCAACGGGATCGAGCAGAACAACGTGACGCGCACGACGTCGCTGCTCGGCACGTGGCGCCACAATTTCACGCCCAAGTGGCAGATCATGACCCAGGTCGGCGCCGATGTCGCCGTGCGCAACGGCTTCAAGGAGGGTTTCCGCGGGCAGATCCGCCTGTTGCGTGTGTTCTGAAAACAAAGAGGGGAGAGGCAGATGGACAATATTCTCGACACGCGCCGGCTGACCGAAGCGCTGCGCGACCACGCCGCGGGCAGCATCGACCGGCGTGGCTTCATCAGCCGCGCGATGGCGGCGGGCGCCGCATTCGCTCTGGCGGATGCGCTGTGGATCGGTGGCGGCACGGCCTGGGCGCAATCGACCCGCACGGCAGCCGCGCCGCGCGCAGCCGATTATATCGTGATCGGTGCTGGCTCCGCCGGCGCGACGCTCGCCGGGCAGCTCGCCCAGCGCACGGGCGGCTCGGTGCTGGTGCTGGAGGCCGGCCTGTCGGACCAGACGCCGCTTGTCACAGATCCGTCGCAATGGCCAGCCGCGCTCGCCTCTCCCTTCACCAAGACCTATGCGACGACGCCGCAGACGCATGCGCAGAACCGTGTCGTTCCCTATCCGCGCGGCGAGGGGCTGGGCGGCTGCTCCAGCATCAATTGCATGATCTACTGCCGTGGCGCGACGCAGGATTATGACGATTGGGCCTATAACGGCGCGACCGGCTGGGACTGGAACAATGTCCTTCCCGATTACAAGGAGCTGGAGGATTGGCAGGGAGGCGCGAGCGCGCTGCGCGGGGCTGGCGGCCCGTTGCACGTCACGCGCCCCGATCCCGCCAAGGGACATGAGGGCGCGGTAGCGTTCATGGAGGGCGCAAAATCGCTCGGCTATCGCGAAACCGAGGATTTCAACGGCGGCACGCTGGAGGGGCCAGCCTGGGTGAACTTCACCGTCCATGCCGGCAAGCGACAGAACAGCGCCGTCGCCTTTCTGCGCCCGGCGATCGCGGCCGGCGCCAAGCTGACGGTGCTGACCGAAGCGCCGGTGCTGAAGCTGCTGATCGAAAAGGGCCGCTGCGTCGGCGTGCAATATCTTCACGCGGGCAAGCCAGTGACGGTGCGGGCGAACAAGGAAGTGATCCTGTCTGCCGGTGCGATCATCACGCCCAAGCTGCTGACGCTGTCCGGCATCGGCGATCCCGCGCATCTGCGCCGCCTGGGCATCACGCCGGTCGCCGCGCTGCCGGGCGTTGGCCAGAACCTGCAGGACCATGTGCTGGGCGCCGGCGTGAACTTCGAGGCGAAGCGGCCGGTGCCGCCGACCAACTACAATCACTCCGAAGTCTATTTCTGGTCCAAATCCGCGCCGTCGCAGCCGGTGCCGGACATCAACGCGCTCTACGTCAGCGTGCCGTTCGCCACCAAGGAGCTGAACCTCCAGCAGCAGCATGGCTATGCCATTCTTTGCGGCGTGATGCGGCCCAAGTCGCGCGGCGCCGTGACGGTCACGTCGGCCGATCCGCGCGTCGATCCGTTGATCGATCCCAATTATCTGCAGGTCGAACAGGATATGGTGGCGCTGAAGGCTGCAACCGATCTTGCCCGCGCGATCGGCAACAGCGATGCCTATAAGGACATTCGCAAGGCCGAGCTGCTGCCCGGCCCGGCGGCGGACAGCCCGGCAAGCTACCGCGCGTTCCTGCAAAAATCGGTATCGACCTATTTTCACCCGGTCGGCACGGCGAAGATGGGTACCGACGAGGGATCGGTGGTCGATCCGCAGCTTCGCGTTCGCGGTGTGGAGGGGCTGCGCGTCGCCGACGCCTCGGTGATGCCCACGATCACCACCGGCAACACCAACGCCCCCTCGATCCTGATCGGCTATCGCGCCGCCAAGCTGATCGCCGGCCAGGCTTAGGCATCATTCGTCGGCGGTGACGCAGCTCATGAAGTTGCGCACCGCCGGCGGCAGCGGCCCATCGCGGCGGTGCGCGACGACGAGCTGCGCCCGGGGGCCGTCGCCTGCGATCCGCGCGTAGGTGACGCCCTGGGCGTGCAGCTGCCGCATCGACTCGGGCACCAGCGCCACCCCCACGCCGGCCGCGACGAGATTGACGGTGGACGCCATTTGCGGCGCCTCCTGCGCGATACGCGGCGAGAAGCCGGCGTTGCGGCAGGCGGCAATGATGCTGTCGTAAAGCAGCCGTCCGTTGCTGCGCGGATAAAGAATGAAGGGATCGCCGGCGAGATCGACCAGTTCGATGCTCGCGCTGCCGGCCAGCCGATGCCGTGCCGGCAGCGCGACCCACAGATCCTCGTCGGGCAGCCGCCGCGTCACCAACCCGTCCGTCTCGCCGAGTGCCGGGCGCAGGAAGGCAACGTCCAGCCCGCCATCGGTCATCGCCTCCAGCAGCCGCACGGTGGTCTGCTCGACCAGCCGGATCGTGAGGTCGGGATGGCGTTCACGGAAGCGCCCGATGATCCGCGGCACCAGCGGGTTGAACGATGCCGAGCTGGTGAAGCCGATCGTCAGCGCGCCGATCTCACCCCGTGCCGCGCGCTTCGCCGCCTGCGCGGCCTGCTCCGCCGCCGCCACCGCTGCCTGCGCCAGCGGCATGAACGCCTCGCCGGCGTCGGTCAGTTCCACCCCGCGCGTCAGGCGGTGAAACAGTTGCACGCCCAATTCCTGCTCGAGAAGCTTGATCTGCTGGCTGAGCGGCGGCTGGCCGATGCCGAGACGGGCGGCGGCACGCGTGAAATGCCGTTCCTCGGCAATGGCGAGCGCATAACGGAGATGTCGAAGTTCCATATCCAAATCTAATCGAAAATGCCTGAAGCCGCTATTAGACGTTATGGTATGGCCGCACTACCTCCGTAACCAAGCTTATGCCGGCCGAGCGCCGCAGCGGGTCGGAGGATGTATGAAGGTCGATTTCAGCCGCAATTTCATCGGGGGTGCGTGGGTGGACCCGCAGACCGACGCGACGCTGCCGGCGATCGATTCCGCTACCGGCAAGGCATTCGGCGCCATTCCGGACAGCAGCGACGCCGATGTCGATCTTGCGGTACGCGCGGCGCGGCGGGCCTTTGACGAGGGCGCCTGGGGCCGCACCACCGCGACCGAGCGCGGGCGGATGCTGACCCGGCTGGGTGATCTCATCCTGGCCAATGCGGCGGAGCTTTCCGCGATTGAGGCGAGGGACACCGGCAAGCCGAAGAGCGTGGCGGATGCCGATATCGTCGCGCTCGCCCGTTATTTTGAATTCTACGGCGGCGCGGCGGACAAGCTGCACGGCGAAACCATCCCGTATCTCACCGGCTATCACGTCGGCGTTGTACATGAGCCGCACGGCGTAACCGGCCACATCCTGCCGTGGAACTACCCGGCGCAGATGTTCGGCCGCACGCTGGCGCCGTCGCTTGCGGTGGGCAATGCCACGGTGCTGAAGCCCGCGGAGGATGCGTCGGCCAGCGCGTTGCGGCTCGCCGAGCTGGCGGCGGAGGCGGGCTTTCCGGAGGGCGCGCTCAACATCGTCACTGGGCGGGGCGCAACCGCCGGCGCGGCGCTGGCGGCGCATCACGGCGTCGATTTCATGTCCTTCACCGGATCGCCGCAGGTCGGCCAGATCATCCAGAAGCTGTGCGCGGACCATTACATCACCTGCACGCTGGAGCTGGGTGGCAAGTCACCGCAGATCGTGTTCGCCGATGCCGATTTCGACGCGGCGATCCCGGTGATCGTCAAGGCGATCGTCCAGAACAGCGGGCAGACCTGCTCCGCCGGCAGTCGCCTGCTGATCGAGCGATCGGCGCATGACGCCTTTGTCGCACGGCTGGCCGAAGCCTTCGCCAAGGTGCGGGTGGGCGCGCCGGACATGGACCTCGAGTGCGGCCCGATCATCACCGCCAAGCAGCAGGGGCGCGTGCAGGCGTTTCTCGATCAGGCGCGGGCGGATGGCATTCCGGTGCTGGCGGAAGGCGTGCTGGCCGACGGGATCGCCGCCGACGGCTTTTACGTGAAGCCGACGCTGCTTGGGCCGGTGCCGCGCGACAATGTGATCGCGCGAGAGGAGGTGTTCGGCCCGGTGCTGACGGTGCTGCCGTTCGACGATGAGGCGGATGCCGTGCGGCTCGCCAACGATACCGACTACGGCCTGGTCGCCGCCGTCTGGACGCGCGATGGCGGGCGGCAGATGCGCATGGTGAAGAAGGTCCGCGCGGGGCAGGTGTTCGTCAATTGCTATGGCGCGGGGGCGGGCATCGAGCTGCCGTTCGGCGGCGCCGGCAAGAGCGGGCACGGACGCGAGAAGGGCTTCGCCGCGCTCCACGATTTCAGCAAGACCAAGACGATGGTGCTCAATCACGGCTGATCGCGCCGCAAGATTTTCCAGGAGAGTGTAATGGATTTGAACGGCAGAACCGCGCTGATTACCGGCGCGGCGAGCGGCTTCGGCGAGGCGATGGCGCATCGCTTCGCGGCGCAGGGCGTGCGGGTCGCGATCGTCGACCTCAACCTCGACAAGGCGCAGGGCGTCGCCGATGCGATCGGCGCCGACCGGGCCATCGCGCTGCGTGCCGATGTCAGCAAGCGGGCGGATATCGAGGCTGCGGTCGCCGCCACGACCGAGCGGTTCGGCGTGCCCGACATCGTCGTCAACAATGCCGGCTACACCCACAAGAACCAGCCGGCGCTCGAGGTGGACGAGGAGACGTTCGACCGCGTCCTCGCCGTCAACATCAAGGGCATCTACCTCATGGTGCAATCGGTGGTGCCGGCGATGCGCGATAATGGCGGCGGCGTGATCCTGAACGTCGGGTCGGTGTCCGGCATCCGCCCGCGCCCGGGCCTCAGTTGGTATGCCGGGTCGAAGGGCGCGACCAATGTCCTGTCGAAGGCACTGGCGGTGGAGTTCGCGCCGATGAACATCCGCGTCAACGCGATCGCGCCGGTGATGGGCGTGACCGGCATGCTCGCCGACTTCATGGGCATGGCGGACACGCCCGAGAACCGCGGCAAGTTCCTCGCCTCCATCCCGCTCGGCCGGCTGTGCGAGCCGAGCGATGTCGCCGAGGCCGCGCTCTACCTTGCCAGCGCCGATTACATCACGGGCGTCGAACTGCCGGTGGACGGTGGCCGCTCGGTCTGAACGGAGAAGATAGACATGAAGGAAGGCAAAGCAGCCGTTATCCGCGAAAAGGCGTCGCCGCTCGCGGTGGAGACCGTGACGTTCGGCGCGCCGCAGGCGGATGAGGTGCTGGTGCGGATCGTCGGCACCGGCGTGTGCCACACCGACATGGTGGTGCGCGACCAGGGCTATCCCGTGCCGCTGCCGCTCGTCGCCGGGCATGAAGGTGCGGGCGTCGTGGAAGCGGTGGGCGAGAACGTCCGCAACCTGGCGGTCGGCGACCATGTCGTGCTCGCCTTCGGACATTGCGGCGCGTGCGGCAACTGCAAGGCGGGCAAGCCGGGCTATTGCGTCGAATTCTACGACCGCAATTTCAAGGGCGCGCGCATGGATGGCAGCCAGGCCATCTGCGACCACGGTGGCCATGAACTGGGCAGCGCCTTTTTCGCGCAATCCAGCTTCGGCACCTATGCGATCGCCACGGAGCGCAACGCGGTGAAGATCCGCAAGGATGTGCCGCTGGAGATGATGGGGCCGCTCGGCTGCGGCATCTCGACCGGCGCAGGCGCGGTGCTCAACGCGCTGAAGCCGCATGCCGGCGCGTCGATCGCGATCTTCGGCGCGGGTTCGGTCGGGCTGTCGGCGGTGATGGCCGCCGCGGCGATCGGGTGCACGACGATCATCGCCGTCGACCTGCATGACTCGCGCCTCGACCTGGCGCGCGATCTTGGCGCGACGCATGTCATCAATGGCGGCTCGGCCGACGCGGTGGAGGAGATCCGCAAGCTGACCGACGGACGCGGCGCAGAATTCACGCTGGAGTGCACCGGCAATGCCAAGGTGCTGGTCCAGGCGGTGGAGGCGCTCAGCATCCCTGGCATGTGCGGCCTGATCGGCGCTGCCGACATGGGCGTCGCCGCCAGCCTCGACATGAACACCCTGCTGTTCGGCCGCACCGTGCGCGGCATCATCGAAGGGGACAGCGTGCCGCAGGTGTTCATCCCACAGCTAATCGAATTGTGGCGCGCCGGGCGCTTCCCATTCGACAGGCTGATCAAATTCTACCCGCTCGATCAGATCAACCAGGCCATCGAGGATTCAGAATCCGGCCGGGTGCTGAAGCCGATCGTGCGTCCCTGACCATCATCGCAAGGAGAATAGACGTGAGCGCGGATACCATGGAACGCAGCACCGTCACGGTCGATTTCGCCGGCCCTTATGCGCTGTCGATCGACGGCAAGCTGGTCGAGACCAACAAGAGCTTCGACGTCTTCAACCCGGCGACCAACGCAGTGCTGGCACAGGCGCCCGAGGGTACGGCCGAACATATGGAAGCGGCGATCGCCGCGGCGAAGCGCGCCTTTCCCGCCTGGTCGGCAATGGACGCCGATGCGCGCGGCGCGCTGATCGAGCGATATGCCGACGCGCTCGACGCGCACAAGGATGAGCTGATCACGCTCCTGACGCAGGAACAGGGCAAGCCGCGTCATTCGATGGCGACGGGCGAGGTCGAGGCGGCGATTCACTGGGTGCGCGAGGTCGGCAAGCGTCGCCTGCCGGTGGAGGTGATCGAGGACACCGACGAGCATATCGTGGAGGTGCATCACACGCCGCTCGGCGTGGTGGGGGCGATCACGCCGTGGAATTTCCCGGTGCTGCTGGGCCTGTGGAAGGTCGCGCCGTGCCTCGTCACCGGCAACACGATGGTGATGAAGCCGTCGCCCTATACGCCGCTCTGCACGCTGCGCTTCGGTGAGATCGCGCAGCAGGTGTTCCCGGCCGGCGTGCTCAACATCGTCTCCGGCGGCAACGATCTTGGCCAGCAGATGACCGAGCATCCCGATATCGCCAAGATCAGCTTCACCGGATCCACCGCGACCGGCAAGAAGGTCATGGCATCCGGCTCCACCAACCTGAAGCGCATCACGCTGGAACTGGGCGGCAATGACGCGGCGATCGTGCTGGCGGATGCGGACTGGCAGGCGATCGTGCCGACGCTGTTCTGGGCCGCCTTCGGCAATTCGGGGCAATGGTGCATCGCCTCCAAGCGGCTGTACGTGCACCGCTCAATCCATGCCGAGTTCGTCAAGGCGTTCGTGGATTATGCCAAGGACATCAAGGTTGGCGACGGCATGGATCCGGAAACCGGGCTTGGGCCGATCCAGAACAAGATGCAGTTCGGCAAGCTCAAGGACCTGTTCGCCGACGTGAAGGCGAACGGATATGCCGTGCCGCTGGGCGGCGAGATCGACGAGAGCCTCCCCGGCAATTTCGTGCCCGTCACCATCGTTGACAATCCGCCCGAGGACAGCCGCATCGTCAAGGAGGAGCCGTTCGGCCCGATCCTGCCGATCATCGCGTTTGACGATGTCGAGGAGGTGATTGCCAAGGCCAATGACAGCCCATTCGGGCTCGCCGGCTCCGTCTGGGGCCGGGATCGCGACGCGGCGATCGCGGTCGCCAAGCGGCTGGAGACCGGCACTGTCTGGGTGAACGAGATCCACATCCACGGCATCGACGTGCCGTTCGGCGGGCACAAGCAATCGGGCATGGGGGTGGAGAACGGGCAGGAGGGCCTGGCCGAGTTCACCAACACCAAGACTTATATGTTCAAGAAATAGGCGCGGGCGGCGCTCTCCTGCGCGGAGGGCGCCCCGACCGCCAACATGGATTATCAAATGGGGAGGGACGGGAGCCATGCGCCCGCTCGAAGGGATCACTGTCGTCAGCCTGGAACATGCGATCGCCGCGCCGTTCGCGACGCGCCAGCTCGCCGATCTGGGCGCGCGCGTCATCAAGGTGGAGCGGCCCGGCACCGGGGATTTCGCCCGCGCCTATGACGAACGCGTCAATGGCCTCGCGTCGCACTTCGTGTGGACCAATCGTTCCAAGGAAAGCATCGCGCTTGATCTGAAGAGCGAGGCCGGGGTCGAAGCGCTGCGGCGGCTGGTGGCGAAGGCGGATGTGCTGGTGCAGAACCTCGCGCCCGGCGCCACCGCGCGCATGGGCTTCGACGGGCCGACGCTGGCGGAGCGCCATCCGCAGCTGATCGTGTGCGAAATCTCGGGCTTCGGGCAGGACGGCCCGGATCGTGACCGCAAGGCCTATGATCTGTTGATCCAGGCGGAATCCGGCTTCCTGTCGGTGACGGGCACGCCCGACGAGGTGGTGAAGGCGGGCTGCTCGATCGCCGACATCGCCGCGGGCATGTATGCGTACACCAACATTCTCGCCGCGCTGATCGAGCGCGGGCGTACCGGCAAGGGGCGGCACATCGACGTGTCGATGCTGGAGGCGATGGCGGAGTGGATGGGCTTTCCGCTCTATTATGCCTTCGAGGGCGCTCCCCAGCCGCCCCGCACCGGCGCCGCGCATGCCACCATCTATCCTTATGGTCCGTTCGAGACGGCGGACGGCGTGGTGCTGTTCGGCATCCAGAACGAACGCGAATGGGCATCCTTCTGCGACAAGGTGCTGGGCCTGCCCACCTTGATCGCCAATCCGCTGTTCGCGACGAATTCGGCGCGCTCCACCAATCGCGCGGCGCTCGCAGAGACGATCGCGGCGGTGCTGGGCAAGCTGCCGACCGCGCAGGTGATCGACGCGCTCGATGGCGCCAACATCGCCAACGCGCCGGTCAATGACATGGCCGGGCTGTGGTCGCATCGGCAACTGGCGGCGCGGCAACGCTGGCGCGAGGTCGGCACACAGGCCGGGGCGGTGCCCGCGCTTCTCCCGCCGGGAAGGGACGATGCGCGGATGGATCCGGTGCCCGCGCCGGGCGAGCACAGCGCGCGCATCCTGGCCGAGATCGGCATGGCGCCAGACGCCGACGCATGAAGGTGCCCGCGGCGCGCGACAATGGCGTCGCCGCGGGCATTCCTGTTCGTCACGGGCAAGCGCGCCGGCCGAACGCAGAACTTCGGCCACTTGCCTTTGCTACAAAGCTCCTTCCGGATAGCTGGCTGACGGGTCAGAAACTCGCCGTGACGCCGAAGGTGAAGATCCGCCCGCTGTTGGTGTTCACCAGGATGCGATCGGCCTCGATGTCGGTGAATTGCTCGATCGCCTGATTGGTGATGTTGATGCCCTCCATCACGAAGCGCAGGTTCGGCGTCGCGCTGTAGCGGATCTGGAAATCGACATTGTTGGTCGGGCGGATGCCGGTGCCGATATTGGCATTGCCGCCCGCGCCCGTCAGGTAGCGGCTGCGGTAAGCGGTGGAGACTCGGGCGCCGAACCGCTCCGTCTCGAAATAGAGCGTCGCGTTCGCGGCCCATTTCGACAGGTCGTACAATGCGATCCGCTGGCTGACGCCGTTGAACACCGCATTCTGATTCCCGTCGATCCAGGTGCCGTTGGCGTTCACGCCGAAATGGTTGAACGGCTCGGGCAGGAAGGTGAAATCATGCTGTGCGGCCAGCTCGATGCCGCGGATGCTGGCGCCCTCGCCATTGATCGGGCGGGTGTAGTTGTACGGCGTGGTGCCGTCCTGACCTGGCAGCAGCAGCGACACGGGGAAGCCGGTGGCGCTATATGGCACCTGCGACGTCTCCGAGGTGATGTTGCTTTCGATGTCCTTCCAGAAGAAGCCGGCGGATACGAAGCCGTGGCGGCTGGGGTAATATTCGAGGCCAGCCTCAGCCATCGTGGCGCGATAGGGCTGGAGATAGGGGTTGCCGACCGAGACGGTGCCGCCGAACGGCGCGACCGTCAGCGTGCCCGCCGCGGCGAGCTGCGGCAGGCCGGGGCGGTTGACGTTGCGGCTGGCCGAGACGCGCGCGATCAGGTCCGGGCGGATATCAAGCGCGACGTTCAGCGCGGGCAACCAGTCGTCGCTCTTGTTCACCACCGTCACCGGCTCCAGCGTGGTCACGCCGTTGGTGGCCGTGGCGAGCGATCCGCTGGAGGTGAGATCGGTGTGGTAATAGCGCACGCCGGCATTGCCGCGCAGCCGCATCGAGCCAAGGTAGGTGTCGAGATCGAATTGCGCGAAGCCGGCCCAGGTCTTCTCGACGATGCGGAAGTCGCTGCCCGCGGTCAGGTTCGCGCGGGTGAGGTTCCGGTTGTTGCCGAGCAGGGCGTAGATCGCGTCGACGTCGCCGCCGATATACGGGATCAGGCTGTCGCGGTTGATCACGTATTTCATCGCATCCGGCACGGCGCGGTCGCTGGTCGCTGCAGTGCCGTAGAAGATGTTGGTGAGATACTGATAGCCGCTGTTGGTGAAGCGCTTGTACTCGCCGCCCAGCTCAAGCTTCAGGATCGGCGTCAGCTCATAGGCGGCGGTCAGCTGGCCGTTGGTGTAATCGCTGTCGATCGCATTTTCCTGCGTCACCAGCCGCTGCACGTTCCAGTTGGCGGGATTGGTGAGGTCGAAGCCGTAGCTGTTGACCGGCATGTCGGGCCGCATGTCATAGCCGAAGCCGGTGTTGCGCGCCTGAAGGAAGATCTTGTCGAAGGTCGGCTGCACGAACTTCGACTTTTGGTAGCCGGCAAGGCCGGTGATCGTCAGCCGATCGGTCGCCTCCCAACTGGCGTTGGCGACCGCCTGGTAGAAATCGGTCGAGTTGACGACATGGTGGTGCTCGGTGCGCTGGTCGACGCCGGTGTAGGTGGCGGCGACGAGCGAATTGCCCTGGATCGTCGCCGAGCGGATCACCTGCGTGCCGCTGACATTGCCGGTCAGCGCGTTATAGCCGCCGGTCGCAATCGCCCAGTCGTCGCGATCGTCGGCCAGCCGGCCGTAGAGCAGGTCAACGTCCAGCTTGAAGCGGTCGCCGGGGTGATATTGCAGCGCTGCCGTCACGCCGATCCGCTCGCGATCGGTGTACCAGGTTGAGGGCGACTGCGCCTGGGGCGCGAAGATGGTACCGCCGCGCAGCAGCGCGCGCGTGTCGGCGTCGATCTCCGGCCCGATATTGTTCGCGCCGTAGGTGACCTTGCCCCAGTTCCAGTTGCGATAGCCATATTCGTTGTTGCGGATCTTCGAATAGGCGACCGACACCAGCGCGCCGAAATCGCCCTGCCGCTGTGAGAAGAGCCCGACGAGCCGCGGCGTCACGCCTTCGGTGTTGGTGTTATGCTGCGCCTTGGCCGACAGCACGATCTTCTGCCCGTCATAGTCGAAGGGCTTGGCGGTGAAGAGCCCGACGGTACCGGCGATGCCGCCCTCGTCCTGATTGGCGGCGTAGCTCTTCTGGATCGTGACCCGGTTGAACAATTCGGAGGCGAACAGGCTGAAGTCGAAACCGCGCGTGCGGCTGACATTGCCGCGATTGTCCATGCCCGAGGCGGTGTTGCCGAGCACTTCCATGCCGTTGAGCTGGGTGCGCGTGAAGTCCGCGCCGAGGCCGCGCAGGGCGATCTGGCGGCCCTCGCCGGTGTCGCGCGTGATCGCGACGCCGGGCACGCGCTGCAGCGCCTCGGCGAGGTTCAGGTCCGGAAAGGCGGCGATGTCGGAGGCGAGAATATTGTCCTCGGTGCCCACCGCACGGCGCTTCAGGTCCTGCGCGGCGACCAGGCTCTCGCGATAGCCGGTGACGACAATGTCTCCGCCCAGCTCCTCGCCGGCCGGGACGGCCTCCGCCTGCACCGGCGCGGCTTGGGCGACCGGCGCCGCCGCCGCGATCCGCTTCGGCGCGGCCTTCTCCTCGCCGGCGCGCAGCACCATCACGCCGTTGCTCGATACCAGCCGCAGCCCGGTGCCGCGCAGCAGCATGCCCAGCGCAACGCGCGCGGTGTGGCGCCCGCTGACGCCCTGCGTGCGGCGGCCGTTCACCAGCGCAGGCGCGGCGATGACCTGCAAGCCGGTCGTGCTCGAATAGGCCGACAGCGCCGGCGCGAGCGCGCCCGCCGGAATGGCGAAGCTGCGCGTCGCCGCCTGTTCGCTGGGCTGCGCCTGCGCCACTGTCGGCGCGACGAGCGCGAGTGCCATGCTCAGTGCCGACGCACCATGAAACCGCTTCATGTGAAATCCCCCAGAGCGGCGCTCCCGAGCGCCTTACGGGAAGAAGACGGGTGAGGGTGGACGATCCGGACAGAGTTTTTCTGGGGAGTTCGATTTTTCGCACGGGTTGCTTCGCCGGCGAAGGCCGGGGCCCAGTTGGGAAGGCCGGAGTAACGGAGTGCAGCGCCAGCAAACCCGCGTTCCGTAGCTGGGCCCCGGCCTTCGCCGGGAAAGTATGGGATGTGGCTACTTTGCCGCTTCGAGCGACAGCCGACCGTCCTGCTCCCGCACGGTGAAGCCGAACCCCTCGCCGATGGCGCCGAGCAATTGGCGCGGATTGTCCGTCCGGAACCGCCCGAGCACCCTCACCGATGCCAGCGGCTCCGCCGGTCGCGCGATGCGCACATTGCCCTGGCGATCAAGCGCCTCGACCAGATCGTCGAGCCGCATGCCCGCGGTGTCGATCCACCCCTGCCGCCAGTCGGGCAAAGCGGCGTCGAATCGCGCCGGTGCGCTCGCCACGCCGCCGGTGATCGCGCTGCGGTAGCCCGCCCGAACCACTGTGCCAGGCGCCTTGCCGACGGGTTCGAACCCCACCGCGCCGCGGTACACCGCCAGCGCGACCTGCCGCCGCGTGAGATCCACGTCGAACGCCGTGCCCAGCACGCGCGCCTGTCCCGCGCCGGCATAGACGGTGAACGGCCGTGCCTTGTCGTGCCTCACGTCGAAGAAGGCCTGCCCTTGCAGCAGCCGCGCGGTGCGCCGGTCGCCCCGGTAGCTCACCTGCACGCGCGTCGCACCGTTCAATCGCACGGTTGAACCGTCCGCCAAGGTCAGCGTGCCCTGCTGTCCGGCCTTGGTAGCCACCTCCCGCGACCAGCCCGCCGGCACGGCCGGCGTGGACGTCAGCCATGGCCCGCCGACCAGCGCCAACACCGCCGCGGCGCTCGCCGAAGCAACCGCCGCCGTTGCGGTTCGCCGCTTGTGCCGCATCGCGCGCACCTGCTCGTCGGAAAGGCGCCCGAACCTGCTCGCCGCCGCCTGCAGCGCATCATTCAGCGCATTCGGATCGACAGTGGGCTGGCGCGCGGCAGGCATCATGCGCCGTCCGCCATGCTGAAGCCGCGCTTTGCCAGCGCAGTCCGCAGATCGCTGAACGCGCGCACGACGTGCTTTTCCACGGCGCCCAGACTCATGTCGAGACTGCCGGCGATCTCCGCGGTGGTGAAGCCGTCCAACCGCTTGCGCAAAAAGATCTCGCGGCGCAGCGGCGGCATCGTTTCCAGCGCGCGCAGCATGATCTCCACGGCGCGGCGGTACGCGAGAATGCGCTCTGCAGTCGGCTGCGGGCAGATGATCTCCTCGTCCAGTTCGATCGGCGCGCCGCGCCGTGCGGCACGATGATGATCGAGCAGCAGGTTGCGGGCGATGGTGAAGCACAGCGCCTTCACGTCGTTGACGCGCGATGCCGCCTGATAGCCGAGCAGGCGCACGAACGTTTCCTGCACCAGATCGTCGCCGTCGGCATGCTGGCCGACGCGGCCATGGACGAAGCGGCGCAACGCCTGCGTCAGCGCGGCGTCGGGAAAGGCGCCACTCTCGTCGCGATAGATCGCCTCGCCTGCCACCATGCCCTCGCGATGTCCCGTTCGCGGGCGAACTATGAGGGGATCGTGAAGCCAGCGTGACGCACCTGTCACGGCACCGCAATGATTGGCCGCCACCAGCCCGCGCATGTCGCATGTCAGAACCACGCTCGGCCTGATGCTGAGCCTCGCCGCCGCTCCCGCTATCGCCGCCGACAAGCAGGAACCGCTTCGGATCAACGACATCGCGGTGATCGGCACGCACAACAGCTACAAATTGCCGATGCCGGCGGAAACGATGGCAAAGGTCCGCGCCGCCGCGCCGCAGATGGCCGACGCGCTGGATTATGGCCACCGCCCGCTTGTGGAGCAGCTCGATGCCGGCGCACGCCAGCTGGAGATCGACGTCAATTACGATCCGAAGGGCGGCCATTATGCCGCCGGCTCAGCCGATCCGCGGCTGGCGAAGCCGGGCTTCAAGGTGCTGCACATTCCCGGCATCGACAATTCGTCGAGCTGCGTGCTGCTCACCGAATGCCTGACGATCATCCGCGACTGGTCGGCCGCGCACCCGCGCCATGTGCCGATCCTGCTGATGTTCAACGCCAAGGACGAGCGCAACGCCGCGCGCGGCGGCATCGATGCGCTGCCGTTCGACGAAGCGGCCTATGACGCGCTCGACGCGGAGATCCGCAGCGTCCTTGGCCCGGACAGGCTGGTCACGCCGGACGACGTGCAGGGCCGCTACCCGACGCTGCGCGATGCGGTGCTGGCGAACAACTGGCCAACGCTGGAGCAATCGCGTGGCAAGTTCCTGTTCGCGCTCGACGAGCCGCCCGCCAAGGTCGCGGTATATCGCGGCAAGCGCCAGTCGCTGGAGGGACGAGTGTTCTTCATCAACACGGACGAAGCATCGCCCGCCGCCGGCTATCTGACGCTGAACGATCCGGTGAAGGAAGGCGATCGCATCCGCCGCGCCGTCGCGGCGAACTACATCGTCCGAACCCGCGCCGACGCCAACACCCGAGAGGCGCGCGCCAATGACACGAAGCCGCGCGACGCCGCGCTGGCCGGCGGCGCGCAATATGTATCGACCGATTATCTCTGGCCCGATCCCCGCCTTGCCGGCGGCTATGTCGTCGAGAAGCCCGGCGGCATGGTCGCGCGCTGCAATCCCGTCCGCCACCCGGCCGGCTGCGGCGATCTGGAGGCGAAGTGATGCGTCGCCTGTTCCTTCTCGCCGTCCCGCTCGCGCTGACCGCCGCCGATCAGGCGCCGACGCCCTATCTCGCCGGCGCAAAGGTGCCCGATCTGGTGCGCATCCTTCCGCCGCCGCCCGTGACCGGCGATGCGCGGAACGAGGACGATCGCGCCACCTTCACCGAAACGCGCAAGCTCGCCGGCACGCCGCGCTGGAAGATGGCGACGAGCGACGTCACCGACGATCGCTACACCGTCTATGCCTGCGCAATGGGGATGCGGCTCGACGCGGCCAAAGCGCCGGCGCTGGCGCGCGTGTTCGCCCGGCTGGGCGACGGCGGCATGGTTGGCCGCGCAAAATCGACCTTTGCTGTGCGCCGCCCGTATCTGAACCAGCCGGGCGAGATCTGCGAGGCGAAGAGCGATCACCTGGCGGGCAACGGCGACTATCCGTCGGGGCACACCAGCAACGGCTGGCTGACCGCACTGATCCTCGCCGAACTGCTCCCCGACCGCGCGACCGAGATCCTGCAGCGCGGCCGCGAATATGGCGAAAGCCGCTACCTGTGCGGCTCGCACAGCCGCAGCGCGGTGGAGGCGGGGTATATGGCCGGCGCGGTGGTCGCCAGCCAGCTCCATGCCAGTGCCGATTTCCGTGCGGACATGGATGCGGCGCGTGCCGAACTGGCGCGGCTGGCGAAGGATGCGGCGCCCGTCGCCGGATGCGCCGCCAACTAACGGGACTTCCGATCCGTTCGAACGATCTTTCGCGATCGTACTGAGCCTGGCGAAGTACGTGCCCGGAACACGCGCTTCGACAGACTCAGGGCGAACGGATCGGGGATGGCAAGAGGAACGACGGGCCGGCAGGATCTGCCGGCCCGCCTGCCCGATCAGAATTGCGCGCGCAGCCCAAGGCTGATGCGGCTGCCGGAAAATTCGTAGGTGGTCGGGAAGCTCGGGTCCATCGTATAGCCCGTCGTCTTCTCGTTGCCCACGTTGATGCCCTGCAGCTCGACCCGGAAGTTCGGGGTCAGCTGATAGCTGGCTGCCACGTCGAACTGGCCATAAGCATCGCGGTACACCGGGTACATGTTGCGTTCGATGCGCTCCACATACTTGCCCTTGCGATTGTACGACACGCGCAGCGACAGTGGGCCATTTTCGTAGAACATCGTGGCGTTGTACGTCTTGTCGGCAAGGCCGATCGGCGCCGTATCGATGCCAAGGTCTGACTCACCCGTAAGCGAGCTGTCGAGGAAGGTAGCATTGGCGTTGATGCCGAAGCCGTCCGCCCAGTCGGCGAACATGCCGAACGGGATCACCGCGTTCAGCTCGACGCCGCTTACCTTGTACGACCCCTCGGCATTGACCGGCTGATAGACGTCGAAGTCATAAACGCCGTTCACCGAACCGTTGGCGTTGTACACCGTCACGTCCTCAACCACGCCGGTCAGTTCGCTCTGTACCACGCCCTTGATCTTCTTCCAGAAATACGACGCCGCCAGGATGCCACCGCGGCCGAGATACTTCTCGACGCCCACTTCCCATTGATCGGCATAGGTGGGCTTCAGCCCCGGATTGCCATCGGTGTAGCGGTAGCTGCTGTAGCTGGCCGTCCGCTTGTAGGCGAGGTCAGTCAGCGCCGGGCGGATCAGCGTCTGCGAGGCGGCGGCGCGCAGGAACAGCGTGTCGGTCAGCTCGGCATGCGCGTTGAACGAGGGCAGGAACTTCTCGTAGCGGCCCTCGCTCGAAATCGGCTCCGGTGACAGTCCGGTGGTGCCGTTCGGGTTCTGGACCTGGTGGAAGCCGGCCGAGTTGATCGTCGTGCGCAGATAGCGGCCGCCCAGGTTGACGAACACCGGCACCGCCACGTCGAACTCGGCGTCGATCATGGCATAGCCGGCGATCGTCTCCTCGGTGACCTTGTAGTAATTGGCATCGCCGAACGGCGTCACGAAGCCGTCAGGGCGGAAGAAGTCGCGGGCGTAATCGTTTGAGACCTGTGCCCAGCTGAGGTCGCGCGCCTGGTAATCCTTGCCGCCGACGATTTCCGTAACGTTGGTGAGGGGGCTGTCTGCCAGCGTGCGCTTGTTCACGTAAGCGGTGCTGCCGCGCGTCGGGCCCTGGATCTTCTCCTCGCCATATTGGCGCTCGTTCGACTTGTTGGTGTAGCGGCCGCCGAAGTTGAAGCGCTTCAACACCGAATTGTCGAAATTGTAGCTGAGATCGACCTGAGCGGCGTATTTGTCGTCCTCGATCCGCTCGCGCGTCGTCTCATACGCCTCGAACAGATACGATGCTGGCGCATTGTACATGTCGATCGTGCGCGGATTGGCGCTGGGGATCGTCTCGCCGCCATTCTCGGTATAGCGGGTACGCGACGGCGCATAGGCGACGTGCTTCAGATTGGCATAGTCGAGCGTCTTCTTTGCGCCCGAATAGCCGCCCAGCGCATTGATCTTCCAATTGCCGGTGACCCAGTTCATCTCGCCGCCGAACTGGCGATAGTCCGTTCCGTTGAGATATTCCTTGCTGAGGAATTCATGCTGAGTGTTGGTGTAGGACACGTCGCGCAGCACGATCAGCCCGTCCTTCGACAGCGTGGTCGCATCGAATTCGTGGATCGTCTCAAGCGTCGAGTTGCTAGACGCCGAATAGCCCGCGGCGTCATATTCGTCCTCGACGGTGTCGTACGAGCCGACGAAGGCGTCGAAGGCGAGACTGAAATCGTTGCTGGGCTTGTATTGCACGGAGCCCGACAGGCCGAGCCGGTCCTGGTCGTTCTGGTACACGCGGTCGCCGACCTTATCGAGAAACACGATGCGGTTCTTGTCGGCTTCGGTGAAGGTCACGCCGGCGTCGCGCTGCAGCACTGCGATCGCCTGGTTGCGATAGGTCGTGTTGGCGCGATCGGTCCAGCGCGCGATCGGGCGGAAGTTGATCCCCGAGTTCGAATCCGTGCGGTTGGTACGCTGCTGCTTGGCGGCCGAAAACAGCACGCCGAAATCGCCGAAGGTGTTGCTGGCGAGGAACGAGAAATTGGGATCGATCTTCTCTGAGATGGAATTGTACGCGCCTTCCGCGCTGCCGACCAGCCGCATGCCGGGAACGTCGAACGGGCGCGCGGTGCGGATGTAGACGGAACCGGCGATGCCGCCTTCCTCGTCCGATGCGGTGGGCGACTTCTGGACGGTGACCGACTGGACCAGTTCCGAAGCGAAGATCTCGAACTCGACATCGCGGCCGCCCGAACCCGATGCGGTGGCGAGCTTGTTTATCGAGACGAGGGTGAACTCGCTCGGCAGGCCGCGCACGTTGACGCGCGTGCCAAGGCCGCGATCACGCTCGATCGTCACGCCGGGCACGCGCTGCAGCGCTTCGGACAGGTTCTGCTCGGGGAAGTCGGCAATGTCGGTGGCGACGATCGAGTCGGAGAAGCCGATCGTGTCGCGCTTCATCTCAATCGCTTCGGCAAGGCTCTGGCGATAGCCGGAGACGACGATATCCTCCCCTGCGGCATCCTCGCCGGGAACCGCGGCGGGCGCGGTCTGCGCCGCGGCGGGCATGGCGGAGAGTGCGGCGAATGCTGCGCCCAGAAGATATGTCGCACGGATGCGACGAACGAAAAGCTTCGGCATGTGTGACCCTTTTGTTATTTCTCGAAAATTCTGGTGCGGCGCGCTCCGGGCGAGCGCCTGCGGCTTCCGAACGACAGCGTTCGGAATGGCGGCGCTTCTGGTAAGCGTGCAGCGATATCGCGCCGTGCTGACCCGTCGGTCCCCGGCGCTTGCTCCCCGAGCGGCGCGGTGGCGAAAAGTTGTTACGTGCCCGTGACGCGAGCGACGATTGTTCGCTTCACAATCGAATCATCGCTCGGGCGATCTGCGCGTGGTGAGGGGCACGGGCGGCGCTCGCCAGGCGTTCGCCGTCCGTCCTTCCAGCCGTCGGGTAAGGCAAGCGCGTCGATGGCGCTCGCCCCCCGTCACACGCCCTTCGGGGCAGCTACGAACCGAAGTTCACGTACACTGGATTGGTGATCAGAACGCGCTTTCCGCCTTCGCGCACTTCGAACCGGATCCAGTGTCGGCCGCCGTCGCTTGTCCAGGGAAGCGAGGTTTGCCCGTCGGCAAGCGCGTTCACGGTCAGCGCAGGGGAGGGCTTGCCGTCAAGCAATCCGACAAGCGTCGCGCCTTTGCTGCCGCCGGCTTCAATTGTCATCTCCAGCGTCTGGCCGGCGGCGAGCGCGAAATCGTCGCCGATCGTCCCGTCCTTTCCAACCGCGCGGGCCGCAAGGTCGAAGCTGCGGCCGGGCTTGCCGGTCATGTCGATCCAGACATGGCCCGCCGCGATCGCGTCAAGGATCGCGCGTTCGGATAGATTTTCAGCGCGCACGACCGTCGTCGGAAAGCCCACGCCCATCCGGCCAAGCTGCGTGTCGTGATTGTCGCTGCCGCCGATCGCGGTGATGCGGCGGCCCTTGGCTATCTCCGCTTCCCAGATCGCGACATCCTCCATCGGATCGGCACCGGCGAGCTGCTTCCACAGATTGCCCGCGTTCATCACCTCGAACGCATCGACCATGCCGCGCGTCGCCGCCGGCGCGATCCAGCCGCAGCCGCGGCAGCGGTGGTCGTTTGGCGCGCCGGGATGGTTGATCGAGACGAGCGCGCCGGCCTTGTGCGAAGCGTCGATCATGGTCGTCATGTCGGGCATCGTCTTCTCGCCCAGACGGTGATCGACATAGTCGGTGGTGCCGAAGATGTTGGCGTGGCCCTGTTCGGTGGTCATCTCCCGGCCGGGGATCAGCAGCACGTCGTCGTAGAACGGCTGGAGCTCACGCATGGCATTGTAATGGCCGACATTGTTGTGATCGGTGATGGCGATGAAATCGAGCCGGGCGTTTTCCGCCGCATCGACCGTGCGATAGATCGGGCAGGGGATCGAGCGGCCGCGGCGGCTGTCGCAGAAGCCGTCGCTGTCGCCGGTGTGGAGGTGGAGATCGCCGCGATACCAGGCGCGGCCGGCCTTGAGCGGCTCGGGCGAGAAGGTGGAGACAGCGGGCACGTCGCCGGGGCGCCAGAACCAGATTTTGGCGGTGTAGGTGCTGGTCGCGCCTTCGTCGATGTACGAGACGCCGAGGTCGAGCGACCAGCGGCGTCCGCCGATCGGGCCGGCAGTGAAGGACGGGGTGGCGCTGGTCTCGTCCAGCACCACGGCGTGCTTGTTGCTGCCGCTCCAGCCGCGGAAGCGCTCGCCGTCGAACAGGCCGAGATTGATGACCGTCTTGCCGTCGGGCCGCGTGTAGGTGAGCTCGATCGCAATGCGGGTCACGCCCTTCGGCACGGTGAAGGGTACGGCGACGTTGCGCTGATAGTTGGCGCGATCGACCGTGCCGGTGAGGACCAGATCAGGCGCCTCCTTGCCCTTGGCGAGCGGGACCTTGTCCCAGGCGGGAAGGGTTTGGGCGTGGGAAGTGGCCGGGGCCACGAGCGCGAGAGCGAGGAGGGCGCGGCGGAGGATGGCTGGCATCGGAGGAGTCCTTTGGAAGGTCGGAACCCCGCAGCCGGGGTGACGGCGTGTGTCGTGTGGATCGCCTCCCCGGCGAAGGCCGGGGTCCAGTCGGGAAGCCGGGCATCGCTGGCCGCTTCGCCTGCCAACAACGTCCCCCAACTGGGCCCCGGCCTTCGCCGGGGAGGCGCCTTGTTCGTGTTGATCGGATGACAGGCCTGGGCGGGGCATTCGCTGCCCCGCCCATCTGGCTTAGAAGCGGAAGGTCACCGCGCCGCGGAAGCTGCGGCCGAAGATCGAGCGAGCGATGTACACTGCGTCGCCCACTTCCTCGTTCTGGATCGAGCCGGCGCGCGGATTGCCCTCGGTCAGGCCGACCGTGTTGGTCAGGTTGTTGACGTAGAGATTGAAGCTCAGCGCGTCGGTCACGTCGAGGCGGGCGTTGAGATCGACCGTCGCATAGGACGGCAGGTTGATCTGGTTCGCCACGTCCGCCCAGCGCTGGCCGTAATAGGAGATGTCGGATTCAAGCCGAAAGCGGTTGTCGAACAGGTTGATGCCCGGCGTGATGCGGAACTGGTGCTCCGGCACGCGGATCAGCCGGTTCTTGGAATAATCAAACTCGCGCCCATTGGCGTCGCGATAGGCGAAATCGGTGAAGCGCGCATGCTGGTAGGTGTAGTTCGCGTGGACGTCGAACCACGGCACCGGCCGCCACGTACCCTCGACCTCCGCGCCCCAGGTCTCCGTGTCGCCGAACACGGTGTTGAGGACATACTGCCCCGACGCATTCTGGCGATAGTCGCTGATCTGATAGCTTTCGTAGATCGTGCGGAAGCCGGTGACGAACAGGTTGAAGTTGCGCCGATCGAACTTCAGGCCGACTTCCTGAAAGTTCATCTGCTGCGTCACCGGGGCCTGGGTCGGGGCGCCGAAGAAGCTCGACACGCCCGGAAGGCGGAAGGTGGAGGTGTAGCGGGCGAAGGCGCCGAAGCTCGGCTGGAACTGGTAGTTCACGCCGACCGACCAGGCGAGATCGTCGTTCGAACCCTTCCATGGCGTGAACACGCCATTGCCGACAAGCACCGCATTGTCGGCGACCGTCGGGCTTTGGCCCAGGTTCGCTGTGCGCGAGCCTTCGCTGATGCCGCTAACGCTGACCTGTTCCCAGCGCAGCCCGCCGTCGAGGCGCAGCTTGTCAGTGATCTTCCACTCGTCGGACGCATAGAGCGCGACCGAGCGCGAGGTGCCTGATGACCAGCCGAACTCGCTGCCGTAGCCGAGCACGCCGCCCTCGGTCAGCATCGTGCCTGGCGCGCCACCCGCGCCGGGCAGTACCGCGTCGAGCAAGGACGCGTTGTTCTTCACGTCGGTGAGGATCGAGGCCGAGGTGGCGCGGTAATCCTCATCGACATGGGCGTAATAGAGGCCGAACGCGACATCGTGCTGGCCGCCGGCCTGGAACGTCTTCTGCAGGCGCGTGTCGCTGATCACCTCGCTTTCGGGCACGGTGAAGGAGCGCGCGAGATTGAGCAGCACCAGCCCGTTGCCATTCTGGTTGGCGGCAAAGGCGCCGCTGCCGTTGGTGTAGCTGAGCCCCAGCGGCGTACCGGACGGCAGGCCAAACGTGCCGCGCAGCGAGGTGAGCACATCGGCATAAGTGAAGATCGAGCGCGGGGTGATGCTGTTGCGCTTCTGATAGCTGTCGCGATAGCGCAGGCTCTGCACCAGGCTGAAATCCTCGCCCAGCTCGAAGCGGCCTTGCATCGTCACCTGGGTGATCTTGGCCTTGTTGGCGACGCCCGCGTCGAAATCATAGGCGCCGGTGGGCGTGCGGAAGCTGAAGTAGCGCGTCTCCGGCCCGGCGATCGTGTCGTTCAGCGCGTCAAAGCCGGGGACGCCGACGGGATCGCCATCCTCATTGTTGACGAAGGGGGTGACCATTGCGTTCTCGACCCGCTCGTCGAGATGCTTGACGCTGACCATGAACGAGCCGCCGTCCCATTCGGTGGACAGCGTGCCGCGGATCTGGCCGCCCTCGCCGAGGCGGTAGCCGGTGTGCCGCTGACCGTCCGAAATGCGGTAGAAGCCGCCGACGAAGAAATTCCAGCCGGTGTTGGCGATCGGGCCGCCGATCCAGCCGTCGACGCGGTGGGCGTTATAGTCCGCACCCTCATAGCGGACGAGGCCTTCCAGCGTGTCGCCGCCGCGCCGCGTGATGAAGTTCACCACCGCGCCGGGCGCATTGGAATAGAACAGCGACGACGGGCCGCCGCGCACCACTTCGACGCGCTCCAGCGACTGGTCGATGCGCAGCGACTGGTCGCCGTTGAGCCAGCCGAGGCCCGGATCGTGCTGGATGGTGATGCCGTCCTCGAGCAGCGCGACCTGCGAATAGCCATCCGTCGGGATACCGCGGACGCGGATGTTGCCGCTGGTCTCGCCCGACGAGCTTTCGACCCAGAAGCCCGGCACGTTCTTCAGCGCCTCGCCGACGCCGACCGGCGCCTTCATCTTCAGCATCTCCGACGAGATGGTGGAGATGGCGTAGCTCGCCTCCACCTTGGCCTGGTTCTCGTTGCCGGCGCGCGCGGTGACGATGATTTCGCTGCCGCTTTCCGGATCGCTGGCCTGCGCGCCGCCGGTGCCGCGCGCCGGCTCGTTCGCCGGGATCGCAGCGCCGTCCTGCGGCTGGTTGCTGGTCTGCGCCCACGCGGGCGCGGCGACGGCGAGCGCGATCGTTGCCGTCGCACCCAGCAAGGTGCGACGCAGAGGAGGAACGAACATGATGATAGACCCCTTTGCCTTTGTATGAGGCGGCCATATGATAGCGATCGCTATCAGTTTTATGACACTTCGGTTCCGGTTTGATGGCAGCAGGGAAGATGGGCTTGGCGACACACAGAAAGCCGGTGCAGGCGCGTGCGCAGCGCACCTATGATGCGCTGCTGGATGCCGCAGGCGTGTTGCTTGGCGAAGTGGGGATCGAGCGCATCTCGACCAATCTGATCTGCGAGCGCGCCGGCATGAGCCCACCGGCGCTCTACCGCTATTTCGACGACAAATATGCGGTGATCGGCGCACTGGCGGAGCGGCTGATGCTTCGGCAGAACGTGGCGATGCAGGCGTGGGTCGCGCGCTATGCCGATGCCGGGCTGGCGGTGCTCGCGGATCGGACGGTGGAGCTGCTGCGCGAGATGCACGCGATCACCAGTGCGGAGCCGGGCGCGCTATGGATCATGCGATCGCTGCACGCGGTGCCGAACCTGACCCCGATCCGCTTGTTCTCGCACAATCTGGTCACGGACCTGCTGACGGATTTGTACCACGTCTATCTGCCGCATGTGGACCGGGCGCTGCTGCGACGGCGGACGCGCCTGTCGGTGGAATTCGCTTATTCCCTTGACGAGATGTTGAAGGAAGAAGCGGTCGATGTCGAAGGAACCTTCGAGGACGCCCACTTCGTCTTCAAGGCGATGTTCACTTATCCCGATTACCAGCTGCCGGCACGTATCTGACAGGTCAGCTATGCGTCATCGATGGATCCCATCCGCGACCATGAGAGCGTTCGTCCGGTCTGTCCTGTTCGGCGCTATCGCGGGAGCAGCACCGTTTCTGCTCATGTCAACGATGCTCGTGCTCATCGGGCTTCCCCGCGCATTGACCGATAGCCGCGAGTTCGCGGCCATGCTGATGCTGTGGACAGCGCCGCTTGCCGTGGCTCTGCCAATCGTCACGTGCGGCAGCATCTTCATCGGCCTTCCGGTGGCGGCGATGCTGAGGCGGCGGGGCGCGGAAAACGCCATTTCCTATGGCAGCATCGGTGCTGCCTCCGGCGGAGTTCTGACTGCGGCCCTCGTATTCGTACTGGAAGTGTTCGACGGCTATTGGTTGACGCTTCTTGGAGCCATTGCTGGCGCTGTCACCGCGTTGACCTGGTGGCGATCGCGATCGCGATACGGTGATGCCTCGGGCAAGCGCCTTTCCAAGCATTGAGGGCTGCAACGCAGGCCAGCTAAGCCAAATGGCTTAGCTGGCGTCCGAGCAGCGAAAGGCCTAGCATCGCGACGACAAACCGTCCGGCAAGGATGGAGCCTAGGGGAGGGATGCTGTGAAAGACATGCGCGGGAAGACTGCCTTCGTCACCGGCGGCGCGAGCGGGCTGGGGTTCGCAATGGCGCAGGCCTTCGGCGGGGAAGGCATGAACGTCATGATCGCCGATATCGAACCCGAGGTCGCCCGCACCAAGGTGGAGGAACTGCGCGCCCGGCAGATCAGGGCCGAATGGGTCTAGGTCGACGTCACCAGCCGGGATTCGATGCGCAAGGGCGCGATCGAGACGATCGCCAAGTTCGGCAAGGTGCACCTCGTCGCCAATAACGCAGGCATCGGTGCCGGCGGTCCGCTGGGCAGCGTGCCGGAGGGTGACTGGGACTGGGTGATCGACGTCAACCTGAAGGGCGTGGTTTATGGCGTCGAGGTCTTTGCTCCGCTGATCGAGAGCCACGGGGAGGGCGGCCACCTCGTCAACACCGCCTCGATGGCTGGGCTCATCAGTCCGGCGGGAATGGAACCGTATTGCGCCAGCAAGTTTGCTGTCGTGGCGATGAGCGAAGGCTGGCGCCAGCAACTGGCGCCGAAGAACATCGGCGTTTCGGTGCTGTGCCCCGGCCTGGTGAGCACCAACATCTATGCGGGCCGACGAAATCGCCACAATGCGGTCTATGGCGAAAGCGGCAGGGACTTTGGCCAGGCCGATATCGACCGGCAGCGTGAGTGGATGGCCGGGGGCATCGACCCGCTGGTCGTCGGACGCCGTGTCGTGGAGGGGGTCAGGGACAATGACCTGTATATCCTGAGCCACGTCGAATATGAACAGGTGGTGCGCGAGCGCTTCGAACAGATCATGGCCGCTTTCGCGAAATCGAAGCAGAGCGCCGCACTGGGCACGCTCCCGAAGGATCGTCGCCTGGATGTGGTAAGCGTCGGCCCCTGACCTGTCGGCCGGCTCGATTACAACAAGCCGGATCACCTCCGGTGAGGAGTTGAACCGGCGACACGGACGGGGCGGCTTGGCTCTCGATCGGCGGCTCATCCAGCTCCGCTCAAGCAGCGCCGCCTACTTTGCCTCCTCCGCAGCGAGCACCGCGAGTGCCAATCCGAGTCCGTCGCGCGAACCGCGCGAGTTCGGTCGGTGTTACCGCTGCCCGTGTCCTCTCGCTCTCGCATTAGAGTAGAATGCGCGGCGCCCTTGATTGGCATGCGATCGTGCTCGGCTATCGTCCGGTGAACAATGCTTACACGATCAACAAGCGCGTTTCGCATGCGCCACGATCACTCGCTCGACTGTTTCGTCGTCCAGTTCGAGTTGCCCGTCGATCAGCAGCATGGCCAGCCCATGTGCAATCGACCAGCATTGCAGTGCAAAGACGCGCGGCTCGATCTCGGGTGGTGCGAGCGCCACGGCATTCGCCATCAGGAAGCGCATCGCATCGGTCGGCATCTCCGTTGGATCGACAGCCTCGCTGCGCAGGGGGGTAGCGAAGATCAGCCGGAACAGCGCTGTGTTCTCCAGCGCGAACCGAACATATGCGGCACCCGTCGCGTTGAAGCCCAGCGAGCCGCCGCCCGCCGCGTTGAAGGCTGCATGTTGCGCCTTGCCGAGCATGTCGAGCCCGGCGGATGCCAGCGCAGCCATCAGTGCCGCCTTATCGGGAAAGTGGCGGTAAACCGCTGTCGGGCTGACGCCGACCTGGCGTGCGACCTCGCGCAGCGACAGGTCTTCGGCGTTGCGCGTGGCCAGCAGCGCCAGCCCCGCTTCAACCAGCGCGGAACGAAGCTCGCCATGATGGTAGGAGCGTTTGATGGATGTTGACACTGTTATCATTAAGCCTATGTTGACGCCGTGCACATCTCGCATTGGAGAGTCGCCATGGCAAGCAAAGCTGAGACCATCATTCGCAATACCGTTGGTGCAGGCATCAATTTGTTGGCCGATTTCAACCGCAAACGGCTCCCCAAGACCAAACACCCGTTCCTCACCGGCATTCATGAACCGATGACGGAGGAGAAGACGCTTACCGATCTTGCGATCACCGGCACGATCCCAGCCGCTCTTAGAGGGCGATATCTGCGCATCGGACCAAATCCGACGACGCCCGACCCGGCCGGCTATCACTGGTTCACTGGCGACGGGATGGTCCACGGCATCGCGCTCGGCGAGGGCAAGGCGATCTGGTACCGAAATAGGTGGATTGGGTCGAAGCGCGTCGGTGCGGCTCTCGGTCGTCCGGCGGCTCCGGGGCCGCGGCACGGCGGCTTCGATACAGTCAATACTAACGTCCTCGGCATCGCCGGGCGCACGTTCGCGCTGGTCGAGGCCGGCAGCTATCCGGTCGAACTCAATGACACGCTCGACGAGCAGACCTACAATCCGTTTGACAATACGTTGATGGGCAGTTTCACCGCGCATCCACATCGTGATCCGCTAACTGGCGAGTATCACGCGATCGCGTACGAAGCGACCGATCCCAACACCATCCGCCACGTCGTGCTTTCACCTGACGGCCAAGTCACGCGCGAGGAGCCGATCGCCGTCCGGCATGGCCCCTCGATCCACGATTGCGCAATCACGCAGCGCTATGCGGTAATCCTTGATCTGCCAGTGACCTTCTCGATGAAGACGCTGATCGGCGGTCACAGCTTCCCCTATAGCTGGAACCCGGACCATCCCGCCCGGGTGGGCCTGCTGCCGCGTGCCGGCAGCAACGACGACGTGATCTGGTGCCCGGTCGACCCGGCCTATGTCTTCCACGTTGCCAATGCCTTTGATGCGCCGGACGGCACTGTGGTGATTGACGTCGTCGCCTATGCCTCGATGTTCGCCGAAAGCCTGCAGGGGCCGGATGCAGCTGGGCAGTTCGAGCGCTGGACGGTAGACCCGGTCGAACGCACCGTCAGCCGGCGCGTGATAGACGCGGACGCCCAGGAATTTCCCCGTCCCGACGAACGGCGCTTTGGCCAGCCTTATCGCTACGCCTATACGATCGCGCTGCCTGAGAACTCGTTCACCATCGCCGACACGCGGCTCTACAAGCACGACATGGAGGCCGGTACGCGCGAAACGCATGAGTTCGGTGCCGGTCGCCACCCCGGCGAGTTCGTCTTCGTTCCCGCCCGTGTCGATGCGGCCGAAGACGAAGGATGGCTGATCGGGCTGGTCATCGATCTGCCGCAGCAAACGACCGATCTCGTTATCCTCGACGCGCAGCACTTCACCGCCCAGCCGGTCGCGAGCGTTCAGATCCCGCACCGCATTCCGCCCGGCTTCCATGGCAACTGGATTGATGACCTCTGCCAAAGTGCTTTCTAGCACATGGCCGGCCAATGCTGATGTCAGCTACCGGATCCCTGCCGCCGTCCGCTGGCTGCTAGCCAGACTTCAAAAGCGGTCGTTGTTCACCAAGGGTCGTTTCTTGAACACTGGGATCCACCAAGTGCCTGAAAAGGCGTGCTCCGCGACGATCTTATCGGACGGCAGCGTCTGTCCAGAAAACAGGCGCTTCTGGACAGACGCTTACGCGTAGAAGCGATCAGTCGTGCTCCACCGTCTCGATTGTGTCGACCCGATCGTGATAGAAAGCGAGATGATCCTTGATTGCGACCATAGCGTCGAATGGATCCTCGTATGACCAAGCTACGTCCCTCGTCCCGCCACCGGCGATGCTGAAATAGCTAGCGTCACCTTTGAAGGGGCAGTGCGTGCTGGTTGCGCTGGGCTCGAGTTCGTCCATCGCGATCTCTTCCCGGGGAACGTAAATCACAGGCGGATAAGTGGCCTCCCGCAGGACAAGTGCGTTGACGCTCTCAGCCAGGACCGTGGCGCCGATACGCACGATAACGCGCGCGTCCGCCGGCTCGATGGTGATGGGATGGTCAGGACCGGGCTGCCTGCCGCCGTGCATGATGTCATTCTCCAATCGTGAGCCGCCAAGATGGGAAGAGCGGAACGTAACCAAGGCTGCGATCGCGTCACGAACACTGAATGATAGTTCGGTAGATTACTTGAACAATCTAAACGCTCTTTAGATTGCGCCTTTATCGGAACGTCGCGCACTCGCGCCGAGGTTGCCGGCAGGTACCGTTACATGCGGATGTCAGATCGAGATGAACGAACGGCCGCTCTAGGGGAGCGGCAACGGCGTCGTGAATGTTCGAATATGGGCCTCAGTCCGCCGGGGCCCTCAGCTTCTGACCGATGTCTTCCGCAAGTCGGAATGTCGAAGTGCATCCAGCACGACCGCGAACGCGGGAGACGCGTGCCGTCGGCTGGGATAGTAGAGATGATAGCCCGAAAACGGCGCGCACCAGTCCTCCAGCACTCGTATGAGGCGTCCTGAAGCGACGTGGTCGACGATCTGGTCTTCGGGCACGTAGGCCAAGCCTAGGCCGTCGAGGACCGAGGCGAGCCGTACCGCCCCGTGGTTGACTACTATTTGCCCTTCGACCCGCACGCGGAGTTCGCGACCGTCGCGTTCAAACTCCCAAGCGAACAGTCCGCCATAGGTCGGCAGGCGGATGTTGATGCAGTTGTGAGTGGTGAGGTCCTGTGGCGTCTCGGGCCGCGGGCGCGTCGCAAAATAGGCGGGCGAGCCGACTACTGCCATCCGCATGTCGGGGCCGATCCGGACCGCGATCATGTCCTTGGCGACCTGCTCGCCCAGTCGCACACCGGCATCGTAGCCCTGCGCCACGATGTCGGTCAGACCGTAATCGACCACGATCTCGACATGGATGTCCGGGTGGTAGGGAAGGATGCGTTGCAGGGCGGGCTGTAGGATCGAGACTGCCGGATGCTCGCCGGCGGTGATCCTGACCGTGCCTGCGGGCTTGTCGCGCAGTGCGTTCAGCGCACTCAGCTCCTGCTCGATTTCCTCGAAACGCGGCGCCAGGGTGCGCAGCAGCCGCTCGCCCGCCTCGGTTGCCGACACGCTCCGAGTGCTACGTGTCAGCAGTCGCACGCCAAGTCGCGCTTCCAAGGCCTTGACCGTCTGGCTGAGCGCCGATTGGGAAACACCCTGCTTCGCCGCGGCGCGCGTGAAGCTGCGCTCCCTTGCGACCGCCACGAAAGCGGCGAGGTCGTTGAAGTTCTCGGCGCCCATTGATTAGCTGACCTTATCGCGGCTTCCTGATTATTGGCTCTAATCGATGACCGCCGTTATCGCTATCTCTCGCAAGCGCAAGAAGGCCCCTCGCACACGCACCACTTATGCACTCAAGGAGTCAGATGATGCAGAACCGAGAACTCGGCCAATCCGGACTTGAGGTTTCGGCGATCGGCCTCGGCTGCATGGGCTTGAGCTACGGCTATGGCCCAGCGACTGACCGCAGCGAAGCGGTCGCGCTGATCCGTGCCGCGCACGAGCGCGGCGTCACCTTCTTCGACACTGCCGAGGCGTATGGCCCCGGCGACAACGAGGAGGTGGTCGGCGAGGCGCTGGTGCCCGTGCGCGACCAGGTGGTGATCGCCACCAAGTTTGGGTTCGTGAACGGCGTGCCGGCCCAGGGCCTCGACAGCCGGCCCGAGCGCCTCCGGCAGGTCGCTGACGAGGCGCTAAAGCGCCTCCGGACCGACTACATCGACCTGTTCTATCAGCACCGGGTCGACCCGAACGTGCCGATCGAAGAGGTGGCCGGAACGGTCAAGGAGCTGATCCAGACAGGAAAGGTCAAGCACTTCGGCATGTCGGAAGCCGGTCCCGACGCGATCCGTCGTGCTCATGCGGTGCAGCCGCTCGCCGCTCTCCAGAGTGAATATTCGATGTTCTGGCGTGAGCCGGAAGCGGAAATCCTGCCGCTGCTGGAGGAACTCGGCATCGGCTTCGTGCCGTTCGCGCCGCTCGGCAAAGGCTTCCTGACCGGCAAGCTCGATCCCAAGGCGGTGTTCGGGCAGGATGACTTCCGCAGCACCGTTCCCCGCTTCCAGGCCGACGCGATGGCGGCGAACCAGGCGCTGGTCGATCTTGTCGGCACGATTGCGGCCGAGAAGGGCGCGACGCCTGCGCAGGTCGCGCTCGCCTGGCTGCTCGCGCAGCGACCATGGATCGTGCCGATCCCCGGCACCACCAAGCTCCATCGGCTTGAAGAGAATCTCGGCGGCGTCGACGTGGTGCTAACGGCTGACGACCTCGCGCGCATCGAACAGGCGCTCTCCGGCATCCAGGTGGTGGGCGGACGCTATCCCGCCTCGCACCAGGATCTCATCAACCGCTGAGTTGCTCCTCAAGGAGACCGAACATGACCAGCAACATCCCCACCGTCACGCTGAACAACGGCGTCGCCATGCCGAGCCTCGGGTTCGGCGTGTTCCAGGTGCCCGACCCCGCTGAGTGCGAGCGCAGCGTGCGCGACGCGATCGACGTCGGCTACCGGCTGCTCGACACCGCTGCCTCCTACGGCAACGAGGAAGCGGTCGGCACCGCGATCCGCAACCACGGGATCGATCGGGGCGAGCTGTTCGTCACCACTAAGCTGTGGATCGAGGACGCCAGCTACGAGGGCGCCAAGGCCGCGTTCGAGCGCTCAATGAACAAGCTCGGGCTCGATTATCTCGACCTTTGGTTGATCCACCAGCCCTATGGCGACGTGTACGGCGCGTGGCGGGCGATGGAGGAACTGCACAAGGCCGGCCGCATTCGCGCGATCGGCGTCAGCAACTTCTACCCCGATCGCCTCGTCGACTTCGTGCTCCACAACGAGGTGACGCCGGCGGTCAACCAGATCGAGACGCATCCTTTCCACCAGCAGCACGAGGCCGAGGCGATCCTGGCCGAGTACAAGGTCCAGCAGGAAGCCTGGGGGCCGTTTGCCGAGGGCAAGAACGGGCTGTTCTCCAACGACGTGCTGCAATCGATCGCGAACAAGCACGGCAAGAGCATCGCGCAGGTGGTGCTGCGCTGGCTTAACCAGCGCGGGATCGTCGCCATCCCGAAGTCGGTGCGCAAGGAGCGCATGGCCGAGAACTTCGCGATCTTCGACTTCGAGCTGGACGGCGACGACATCGCTAAGATCGCCACCCTCGACCAGAAGACCAGCAGCTTCTTCGATCACCGCGATCCCGAAAAGGTCAGGTGGCTCGGGACCCGCAAGCTCTGAGCCCGTCAACCCACCCTGCATAACAATTGACCGGGAGCGATGGTCATGAACGACGCTGTATCAGGACAGGTGAGCCGGCGCGGCCTACTCGGCGTTGCGGGCGCGGGGCTTGCCGCTGCGTCGTTCAGTCCGGCGGGCGCCGCAAACACTGCGCCGCCTGCGACGCGGACCGCCGGCGCGCGCCGCAGGCTCGGGTCGCTGGAGGTTTCCAGCGTCGGCCTGGGCGTGCAGAACATGCACCGAACATACCAGACCACGATCCCCGACCGCGCGGAGATGATCCGGATCATTCGCGCGGCCTACGAGCGCGGCGTCACCCTGTTCGACACTGCCGAGGCTTACGGCCCGTTTGAGGACGAGCGTATCTTGGGGGAGGCCGCACAGCCTTTCCGCAACCAGGTCGTCATCACCTCCAAGTTCGGGTGGAACATCGGCCCGGACGGCAAGCGGGATGCCGGCGACCCTCTCAATAGCCGTCCGGAGCACATCAAGGCAGCGGTTGAAGGATCGCTGAAGCGGTTGCGAACCGATCGCCTTGACATGGTGTACCAGCACCGCGTCGATCCCGCCGTGCCGATTGAGGACGTCGCCGGCGCGATCAAGGACCTGAAGGCGCAAGGGAAGGTGCTTCACTGGGGCCTGTGCGAAATGGGGCTGGAGACGCTGCGCCGCGCCCATGCCGAGCTGCCGGTGACAGCCGTTCAGAACGAATATTCCATGCTGTGGCGTGGCCCCGAGGCCGAGGTGCTGCCACTGTGCGAGCAGCTCGGCATCGGCTTCGTCTGCTGGAGTCCGCTCGGGGTCGGCTTCCTGACCGGCGCGATCGACGCGCAGACCGCCTACGCGCCCGGCGATATCCGCGCCGGCGAGACCCGCTTCGCTCGGGAAAACATCACGGCTAATCTGGCGCTGGTATCGCTCTTGAAGCGCTGGGCGGCCGCCAAGCAGGCGACCTTGGCGCAGATCGCGCTCGCCTGGCTGATCGCGCAGAAGCCCTGGATCGTGCCGATCCCCGGCACGACGCAGATGGCGCACATGACCGAGAACACGGGCGCGATGGCGGTCCGCTTCACGCCTTCCGAGCTACGGGAGCTGAACGCGGCCGTCGCGGCGATCAGGGTCAAGGGCGATCGGCTGCCGCCGCCCGTGCAGGCCTTTTCCGGCGTCGAGGCGCCGCCGAGGCGGTCGTGAGGGGGCCAGAAGGTTTTTCACGCCGCACCCTGCTCGCCACCCCTGCGATCCTTGCCGTCGCGAGCGCATCGGCTTGTGCCCAAGATAGAGGATCAAACCCGATGACTGGCGCAAAGACGCTCGTCGCGTACCTGACGCGATCGGGCAACACGAGGGTGATCGCAGAGACGCTGCAACGCCAGCTCGGTGCCGACCTGTTCGAGATCAGGCCGGCGCGCCCGTATCCGGCGGATTACGAGCAGCATGTCGCGCAGGCGACGCGCGAGCGCGACAGCGGCTTCGAGCCGCCGCTCGCCGCCCGGGTCGACAACATCGCCAGATATGACGAGATCTACCTCGGCTTCCCGATCTGGGGTGCGACCACACCGCCGCCGATCCGCTCGTTCCTTAAGGCGCACGACCTCGGCGGCAGGACACTGCGACCGTTCATCACCCATGGTGGCTACGGCGTGGGTGAGGCCCCGTCCGTACTCGCCAGCCATGCGCCGGCTGCGCGCATCGAGAACGCCCTTGTGCTGGAAGCCGATCAGGAACGCAGGACTTTGAACCAGGTGCGTGACTGGCTTGGGCGTCTTCAGGCCTAGAGCAGGCCTTTGCGTTGACGCCTCGCCATCAATCGTAGCCGACGCGCTGCCTTTGCCGTTCTTCAATCCGTTTCACGGAGCCGCTGGGACCCAGGCCCGGCTTTATCACCTCCGAACCGAGATGAACGAATGGCCGAAGTCGGGGAGCTGAGAACGGTCGCGAATGACCGCGTCGGGATCAAATATCAGTCGGCAGGGGCGACGGCTAGCAACCAACATACCCCGTTCGCCGCATGGGCGGGAAATGCCGCTGCAGTCGTATCGACCCGCCACCTTCACGACTTATGTCGTGACTTCGCCCTGGTCCTCGCCGTCCCAGTAATGCAGGTGGTCAGCATGAGCTTTGATCAGCACTAACCCCGGTGTGTCGACGCCCTGTTCAAACCAGCGCTCGAGATCTTTGACCCAGTGCTGCTCAAAAGCGGCCTTGTCGCGGATGATCTGGGCTGTGCCCGCGGCTGCGATGAACAGCGGCGGCTTGCCAAGCAATCCGCTGTTGCCGTGTAGCGTTAGCCCAACCCGAGGGTTGGCCTCAATTTCACGCACGGTGTCGGCGTCTTCCAGCGCGAAAAAGTAGCTGTCACCGTCGTATTCCACATCCTGGTTGTTGCTCATCGGCCGCGCAGCGAGCCCCCCGTCGCTCGCGACTGTGGTCAGCATGGTGAAATCGATCTTGCGCATCGCCTCGGATAGCTGTTCGAGCGTCTTCATCGTCTGATCTCCATGCTTGATCCGCTGTTGCGCACAACAGCCTGTTCAAGCGCGCGTTCCCAACACCCAAAGGGCAAGCGACGGCTAGGCTCGCGTCCCTCCCATCCCCGCAGACGTTTCGAGTGGCTCGCCGATGCGGGGCTTGCCATCGCCATCGATGACTATGGCGTTGGCCTGTCTTCGTTAACGTATCTGCGTCAGATGCCGGCAAGCGAACTGAAGATCGACATGAGCTTCATTCGCGATGTCGCCGAAAGTCACCGTGATCCGCTGATCGTGCGCTCAACCATCGATCTGGCACATGGCCTTGGTTTACGCGTGACCGCCGAGGGCGTCGACAAGGCCGAAACGCTGGCATTGTTGACGATCATGGGCTGCGACTACGTGCAGGGCTTCCACATCGCCCCCGCATACCCGCTCGATCGCTGTATCGACTTCATGCTGACCTGGACGTCACCAGAGCTCCAGCTCCCGGATTTTGCCCAAGAATTGCGGCGCTTCATCCGTTCCTAGTAGCGCTGGCAGCTGCTTTTCATTGTTCTTCAAACCGCACGCGACGATCACGTAGCAACCTGAATGGATCGGGGGCGTTAGCGGCGGCATGATGTGGCTCGCTCCGCAGACATTCGTCACCGAAGCGGAGCGAGAGCGTGGCCTGCGCCTGCTGGTGATGGAAGCGGCCTTCTCCGGCGGAACGGCGGCGCTCACCACCGGCGTGATCCTGACCGCCTTTGCGCTACATCTGGGTGCGTCAAACATCATGATCGGTGTGCTCGCCAGCACGCCCTTTCTGGCGCAGCTGCTGCAGCTGCCTGCGATCATGCTGGTCGAGCGCTGGCGCCGCCGGAAGATGATCGCGGTTGTCTCCAGCCTGATCGGACGGGCGATGCTGGCGATCATGGCGGCGCTCGCTTTTTTCAGCGGCACGCTGCCGCTGCTCCTGTTTCTCGCCGCGCAGATCATCCTGTGCGGGTTCGGCGCAGTGGGTGCGTGCGCGTGGAATGCGTGGATGCGCGATCTGGCGCCGGAGGAGCGGCTGGGTCGCGTATTCGCGCGGCGGACGATGCGGCTGAGCGCGATCAGCCTGCTGCTCGGGCTGGCTGCCGCGTTCGCGCTCGACCTGACGCCCGCCGGCTCCTTCGCACGCAATCTGGTGTTCGCGGGCATGTTCGCGATCGGCTGCGTCACGGGGATGATCAGCGCGCGCGTGGTCGCTGCCATGCCCGAGCCGCTGATGCCGGCCGCGCCGGGCCCTGTGCGGCTCGGTGCGCTGCTCCGCGAGCCGCTACGCGACCTGAACTTCCGCCGGCTGCTGGCCTTTGTGGCGAGTTGGCAGTTCGCGATCAACTTCGCGACCCCCTTCTTCACCGTGTTCATCGTTCGCCAGCTGGGCTTCGACGTCAGTTTCGTGATGGTGCTCGGCGTAGTCAGCCAGGTCGCCAATATCGGCGCGCTGCGGATGTGGGGAACGCTCAGCGATCGCTATGCCAACAAGTCCGTGCTGGCGGTGTGTGCGCCCACCTATATCATCGCGATCGTGGCGATGATCGGCGCGTCGCAGTTCGGATCGCGCGAGCTGGTCAAGCTATGGCTGGTCGCGCTGCACCTTGTCATGGGTGCGTCGATTGCCGGCGTGACGCTGACCAGCACCAATATCGCGCTGAAGCTGTCGCCCAAGGGATCGGCGACCGCCTATGTCGCGGCGAATGCGATGGTCACCGCGGTTGCGGCGGGCGTGGCGCCGATCGTCGGCGGGCTATTGGCGGAGGTCTTCGCGGCACGGCGCTTCGAGCTGCTGGCGCGCTGGTCGGGGCCGAACGGCGTGCTCTCGCTGCCAATCCTGGTGACCGCTTGGGATTTCTACTTCCTGATCGCCGGGCTGATCGGTCTCTATGCCATTCATCGCCTGTCGCTGGTTGCCGAACATGGCGAGATCGAGCGGCGCGAAATGGTCAATCAGGTGATCAGCGAGACGCGGCGCACGATCCGCAACATATCCTCGGTCGCGGGCCTGCGCGCGGCCACCGACCTGCCGGGCGCGCTGCTGCGTGATGCGCGGCTCGGCGTTCGCCTGCGCCGCGCACGTGCGGGAAAAGCTGCAAGGGATCAGTCGTGATCCATGTTGTTTCGGCAAACGCGCCGAAGGGCCACAACATGCGAGAGGAGATAGCCTGATGGCGGCAGTCGACGAGCGCAAGCAGCAGGACCAGGCGACCGCCGCGGGAGCGCGCATGCGGGGCGCGAGCCTGCACGTCCTTACCCTGCGGGACGAGCTTGCCCGCGGGCTGCGGCAGCTGGGCGCGTTCACGGTCGGCGACTTCGCGGTGGAGGTCGGCGAGGGACACGACTCGATCTGGGCGATCGTGCGCCGGCCGGGGCGCGGCGGGCTGGCGGTGCGCGCCGCCTATGTTCCCGGCGGTTTCGCGCGCGTGCGCCGGGCCAGGCGCCAGCCGGGCGAGGCGCTGCGGCTGGAGGCGGAAAGCGCGATTGGGCGGCATTGCATCACGCTGGAGGGAAGCGGCGCCGACCTGCACCGCCTGCGCGTGCGCAACTGGCTGACCCCGGCCGCGCCGTTGTTGGTGCCGTTTATTCCGCGCGACCTCTACCCGCTCGATGCCGACGACGATCCGCTCGGCGCCACCGGCCTGGTCGAGGCGGCGCAGCGCGGGCCGAATACCGGCCTCATCTATTTCGCGCTGGACGAGCCGGCCTTTGGCCACGTCCTCTACGTGCAGGACCTGACCGGGCTGAACGACTATTTCCGCGCCACGCATACCGCGCCGATGGGCGCGGTAGGCGGCGAGTGGCCGGAGCTGGGCTACCTGCCGCCGACCCCGCCGCAGAGCGGCACGCCGCCGGTCAACCCGCTGCCCGCGGGCGAGGAGGTGATGCTGTCCGATGCGATCCTGGTGCTGCGCGACCTTACCGCCGGCAGCGAGCAGGAGAAGGCGCGCCAGTTCGTCGAGATGCTGGGAGAGGCCTACACCGCGATGCGCCACCCGGCGGTGATCTATCGCGACTGGCACGCGCGGGCGGACAGAACGCTGAAGGACCTGAACCGTGCGCCCGTCGCGACCTGCACCTCCTATGGTCACCGCTACCTGCGACCATATACCGATGCCGAATATCCGGATTCGATGGTGCAGATGACAGTGACGACCGCACTGTACGAATACGGCCGTTGGCGGGGCGAGCCGGTGCCACTTGCCGCCGAGTTCGCGGCCGGCATGGAGAAGTTCTACGACCCCAAGCTGAAGACGCTGCGCCGCTATCTGCCGAACGTGGGCAAGGACAAGGATGCCGATGCGGTCGACAGCTGGTACCTCTACCACCCGCTTCGCAATCTCGCCCAGCTGGCGCTGTTCGGCGAGGAATGGGCCCGCGACCTGTTCCTTCGCTCGGTCGATTACGGCATCCGCGCCGCGCACCATTTCAACTATCTCTGGCCAATCCAGTACAATGTGCGCGACTTCTCGGTCATCACCGCGAAACGCGGAGACGGGACGCACGGGCAGACCGACGTCGGCGGCTTCTATGCCTATGTGATGCTGCTCGGGTTCGAGCTGACCGGCGAGCAGCGCTTCCTGGACGAGGCACGCGCGGCGATCGACGCGGCGAAGGGGATGCGGTTCGACCTCGATTACCAGGCGAACCTCACCGCCTGGGGCGCGGCGGCGTGCATGCGGCTGTGGCGGATCACCGATCGCGGCGACTATCGCGAGCAGGCCTATGTGTATCTCGCGAGCTTCCTGCACAATTGCGAGATCTGGGAATCGCGGATCGGGCATGCCGAGCATTACAGCAACTTCCTCGGCGCGACCGCGCTGCACGACGCCCCGTACATGGCGATGTACGAATGTTTCGACAGCTTCGCCGCATGGGAGCGCTTTCTGCTCGACAGCGGTCCCGAGCTTGACCCCGCAGCGCGGATGCTGGTCAGCGAATATTGCAAATACGTGCTGCACCGCGGCTGGTATTATTATCCCGATGCGGTGCCCGCCGAGATCGTCGCCACCGAATGGCGCAACGGCCATATCGATCACAAGCTTTCCTTCCCGGTGGAGGATCTCTACGCCGACGGGCAGCCGATGGGTCAGGTCGGGCAGGAGATCTACGGCGCCGGCGCGCCCTTTGTGCTCACCGCGCGCGCATTCCACCGCGTCGACGGCGCCGCCTTCGAACTCTATTGCAACCACCTGCTCGTCGCGCAGGACCGGACGGGCGAACGCGCGCGGAGCCTGCAACTGACCGGCGGCGACACCTGCACGGCATTGCTGGCGGTGGTGCGCCGGGGACGCAAGCCGCTGCCCAAGTGCAAGCTGACGCTGGCGGGCGGGGATGGCGTGCGACCGTCGCTGGTGGCCGATGATCGGATCGAGTTCCTGCTGCCGGCGGATGCGCGGGCGGTGCTGACCTGGAGCGACAAGGGGAGCGACGACGCATGACCCTGAAGGACAAGCGGATCCTGCTGACCGGCGGCACCACCGGCATCGGGCGCGCGATGTTGCTGCTTTTCGCGCGCGCCGGCGCACGGGTGCTCACGATGGGGCGCGACGGCGAGGCGCTGGAGGAGGCGCTGAGCGCAGCGCGAGAGCACGGCGGCGCGTTGCACGGCCTGATCGCGGACCTTGGCAAGCGCGAGGACGTCGAACGGATCTTTGCCGCCGTCGACGAGAAGCTGGGCGGGCTCGACATCCTGGTCTCCAATGCCGCGCTCGGTGCCGAACCGATCGACGACATGGCGGATGACGCTTGGCGGTACGTCATCGACGTCAACCTGACCGGCGCGCTCGCCTGCACGCGCGGCGCGCTGGCGCGCTTCCCGAAGGGACAAGGTCAGGTCGTCATCATCGGCTCGATCAGCGCCGATATCCATGCGCCCGGCGAGAGCGTCTATTCCGCGACGAAGGCCGGCCTCCAGGCATTCGCCGAGACGCTGCGCAAGGAAGTGGCGGCACGCGGCGTGCGCGTCAGCCTGGTCGAGCCGGGGTCGGTCGGGTCCGACATGCAGGAGCCCGACGACGACGAGCAACAGGCGATGATCGCGCGCGAGGAGATGCTGCGCGCCGAGGACATCGCGGAGGCCGTCGCGTTCATCCTGACGCGATCGCATCGCGTGGACGTGGTCAGCCTGCGTATCGAGCCGCGTCTCCAGGCGCTGACGTGATCCAGCTGATCGCGGGTGGTTATGATCGCACTCGGCGAGAGAGAACCTCGCCGGCGCGATCGCGATCAATGACGCGGGGGGCCCGCATCTACGTTTCCAATCGCGGGCATGACGGCGTGGGGTGCTGCCAGTCTAACGCGACCCGCACTCTGCACGATGCACGCCGATCTTTGAGGGCAGGGACTTAGCTGGCGAGGATCTGCCACTCTGCCAGGGCGGCAGAGCGGCGTTTCCTGTTGAGTTGGCGGTCGATAAGGTGGCGTTCGAGGCTGAAGTGGTTGTGGATGTTGGCGTGCACCGAGGCGAACTTCTGTAGCGCCTTCATTCGCCTGATGCTGAGCATCGCACGCTCCCTTCGTCGGAACGACAGGTGCTGTTCGCGACCGGTTGTTTGCCCAGCGACCGACCTCCTGCTTCTCCGTGTTGCCCAGCTCTTTCAAAGCTGCACGGCAGGAGCGTAACCCGTCGGTAGTGCTCGCGTCCGGAGAGCCTGGCGCTTCAACGCCTTCTTCATAAAGGTGAGTGCTGCATCCTTGTCGCGGGTTTTCGTCACATGCCCCCGCAGACACGCTGTGGATGCCGTTTGCGGGCAATTTAGAGTATGTTTGCCGGCTGGGCGCCACCATTAAGCCGTGCTGTTTGTCGTTAAGGTCGATATACCATCCATCGATAAGAGAACTCTTCTATGGCCGAACCGCTTGCGTCCGTTCGTGGATTGTACTTCGCGCGCCTAGTCAGAAGCTTGCACGACTCCACGCCCAGCCTCGCATTTCCTTCAAAGGCGAGCGTTGTACAATTTCGTACTCTTCCATCACGCCCCACTATCCAGCCTATGAGAGCCTTTCCGCCCCCTCCATCCCGGACTGGCCCGTGAGAAAAGTCGTCGTTATTGATCCACTCTCTAGGAACCTTCTCCACAAAGCCCCCCGGTGGCGTTGGCGTTGGTTGATTTGGAATGTAACCTATGCGCTTTAGTATGTCAGATGTACAATTATCGATTGCGGCCAGGCCTTTTGTAAATCCTTCCAAGCTAATCTTGTGCCGAGTTTTTCCTGCCAGCGAGACTTCGACATTATTTGTGTTTTGAAGAAACTTGATCTGTCCCGCAGATACTCGCACGCTGTTGTCAAACAGCATTGATTGCGAAGACGGATAGAACTTCGCTTGGATGCTCTCCCCTGATGATTCGCTTCGCAAGACAGCCGTCGCTTCCTTCTTTGGAAGGCCGGATGCTTCAACTAGGACTAAGCTTATCTCTTGCCCTAAAGGCTTCACTTCAACAACAAAGTCTTGCTCATCTGGTCCGCGATTGATTGAATGGAGGTAGCAAAGCATGGGGTCGGCAATGATTTCCCACCGTGCCGTCTTCGATGCAGCCGGTGTTGCAGCGACGGCACTGAACAGCAGCGCGGAAAAAAGCATATTCGCCCCCTCTTTGTTTCGAAGCGCGACCTAGCAAACCTGTGTGCATGATCAAACATAGTCACGCATCGGACCAGCGACGTTGCAGGAAGTACGTGCTTAGCTCGTAAGGGGAGAACAGCGCAGTCTTCTGACAGGCCCTACACGTTGCCCGTATGGACCCGCCCTGATGCGCAAGTTCACCAAGCGACTTTATTCCGCCTACCATAGCTGAAAGGGTGCGGAAGGTGGATCAGAGCGGCAGGGGCAGTTGCGCCTTGTCGTGCACGATCAAAGGACGCTCAAGGCCCCGCGCGATTGTCCGGCGCCATATGCTCCGTTCCCTACTTCGCAAGCAAGAACGGATGCTCGCATACCTTTATTGGGCGCTTTGTGGGGCAAGAAGGCTCGCCTTCGCGAAAACTTCTAACTTTCAACGACTTGAAGCAGCCGGTGGCGGAGCGGGAGGGATTCGAACCCTCGATACGGTTTTGCCGTATACTCACTTTCCAGGCGAGCGCCTTCGACCACTCGGCCACCGCTCCGCATACCTGGGAGTTGCGCGCCCTAAGCTGCTGGCGCGTCCGGCGCAAGCGTTTGCGCGTGTTGTGGTGCAATATGCATGTTTCCGCGTGATCGGCGCCCGCTGCCGAGCCGCGTCACCGCATGTGAGTGCCGATCCGACGCAGCAGCGCGGCGTGAAAGCGCGATCGGCTGCTTCGGACGATGGCGCGCTCCACCAGCCGATCCGCGGCATGAAGGCGATGGCGCCTCAACCACAAGCGCATCTGCCGGAGCCGCACGAACAGCAGCATCGACCCGCTCTGCCCCTCTGCCGCCCGGTGCAGGCTGTGCGCGGCACCGGCAAGGTCACCCGTGATCTCCTGATGGGCGGCATAGGCGATCCGCGCGTGAATGTTGCCGGGCGTGCGCTGCAGGGCGGCGCGGTGCAGCGGCGCGGCGTCCGCCGGTCGCCCCAGGCTGTCGAGGAGCGCGGCCTGGGCGCTCAATATGTGCGACTCAGGCTCGATCGCCGCCGCCCGCTCCAGCAGGCGAAGCGCGGTGGCCGGGCGCCTCGGCGCGCAATGGCGGGCGAGGATGAAATGCTGGTGCTGCGATTGTCGCCGCGCGCGGCGGACTTGCTGGCGCACGGCGGACGGATGGAAGTCGCCGGCGACGATGGCATGGATCGCGCGTTGCAGCGCCCCTGTCTCGACCAGCAGTGGCCCGACGGGATGGCCGCCGAACGGGATGGGGATCGCCGTCGCCGCGCTGCTCGCATCGGCGATCATCGCCGCGTGCCGCGCGTCCAGTGCCTGTCGCGGATCGTAGAACACATAAGCGGTCGGCGCGCCCGCGTAGGGAGGTTCGGCGAAGCGCGTGCGCGCCACATCGGCCTGCCACCGCGTTTCCCACGGTGCGACGCGCGGATCGACGGAGAATTGCGGAGAGAGGGCGATTGCGGTGTCGGCGCCGCACGCAACGGCGTAGCGCAAGGCCGCATAGCCCCCCATGCTGGAGCCATAAGTGATCACCCGGTCATAGCCGCGCGTGGCTACCGCGACGGCGGCAAGGGCGGCCGGCCGCTCGCTATGCTGATACCATCGATTGCGCCGGTTGATGACATGCACGGCGTCCAGCCCGGCCTTGCGGAGGAAGTCCTCGGCAAAGGCCGGGCGGTCGAGCGTGTCTTCGGTGGTGTAGGAGCCGAAGGTGACGATCACCGCGCGGCCCGATGCTCCACTGCGCGGGCCCGGCGTCGCCCCCACGCGCCGGACCAGGAGATTGTCGGAACGGAACAACTCCTCCTGCACTCCGTCCTCGCGCAATCAGCCCTCCGCGCCCGGAGCGTATCGCACCCCGGCGGCATGTCCAGCCGGCGACAGATGGCGCGCGGTCAGTCGTCCTCGTCCTCGAAACCGACCAGCGCCAGCGCGCGCGCCTTGATCTGGCGCATCGCGCACCAATGGATCAGCGCCTCCTCGCGCCCATGCGTCACCCAAACTTCGCGCGGCGCGATCTCCTCGATCGTGTGCGTCAGTTCGTCCCAGTCGGCATGGTCGGACATGATCAGCGGCAGCTCGACCAGCTTCTGCCGTGCGCGCTGGCGCACCCGCATCCAGCCGCTCGCCATGGCGGTGATCGGATCGGGCAGGCGGCGCGACCAGCGATCGTTGAGCGCGCTCGGCGGGCACATCACGACATGGCCCGCCATCGCCGCCTTGGGAACACCGGTCACCGGGATCAGCTCGCCCAGCCGCACGCCATGCTCGGCATAAAGGTCGCACAACCGCTGCAGCGCGCCGTGAAGATAGATCGGCGCCTCATGCCCGCGCTCGCGCAGTTCCGCGATCACGCGCTGCGCCTTGCCAAGCGCATAGGCGCCGACCAGCACGCAGCGTTCCGGGTTGGCGTGCAGCCGCGCGACCAGCTTGTCGATCTCGTCGCCCGTATCCGGGTGGCGGAAGACGGGAAGGCCGAACGTCGCCTCGGTAATGAACACGTCGCAGGCGATCGGCTCGAACGGGGCGCAGGTCGGGTCGGGCCGCCGCTTGTAATCCCCCGAGACCACGATCCGCTCGCCGCGATGCTCCAGCAGGATCTGCGCGGAGCCAAGCACATGGCCCGCCGGCACGAACGTCGCGTCCACCTCACCCAGCCGCACGCTTTCGCCATAAGCCACCGGATGGCCGGCCTGGGCGCCATAGCGCGCGTCCATGATCGCCAGCGTCTCGGGCGTCGCCCATACCGCGCCATGCCCGCCGCGGGCGTGATCGGCATGGCCATGCGTCACCAAAGCGCGCGGCTCGGGCGTGGACGGGTCGATCCAGGCGTCGGCCGGGCGAACATAGATGCCGTGGGGATGAGGTTCGAGCCAGTCGCCAAGCTTGGGCATGCCGGCACTACGCACGAACGGATCGAATCGCCCCACCTCCTCGTTCTGCATTCAAGGAAAAGGAGAGTTCGGCATGGAACATCAGGCAACGGGTGACAGCCTCTGGGCCTTCATCGTCGTCGGCGGGTTCATCATCCTCGGCCTTGCGATCGCCTTTGCGAAGCTGCGCAACAGGGTGTCGCCAGAGCAGGAGCGGCGGACGGAGCAGGCCACGCGCGAGATGTACAAGGAGCAATCGCGAGAGGATGCGGCGCGCGGGTGAGCCGCGCACCTGCGTTCCCGGCGTTACCGTGAATGCGTGCCAGCATAGCGGCGCGCCAGGGAGCAGGCAGAATGGGCGTCTGTTCGCGGCCTCCGATGGTGCCGTCACCCTGAACGCGTTTCAGGGTCCATCTCTCCACGCGGACAGGCGCCGCTTGCGGCACGATGGATGCTGAAACAAGTTCAGCATGACGGCGGCGGGTGGATGGCAGGCCGCGGTCGGGCAGCGCCATTTCACGGCGTCGAGCGCCCCCCTATATCCACCCGTAATGACGCCTGATCTTCCCGCCCCGCTCGCCGCTTGGTTTGCATCCCGGGGCTGGGCGCCGCGCCGTCACCAGCTGGACATGCTGCGCGAGGGGCGCGCCGGCCGTCATGCCTTGCTCGTCGCCGCGACCGGGGCGGGGAAGACGCTGGCGGGCTTTCTCCCGACCCTCGCCGAGTTGATCGATCATCCCGGCGAAGGTCTTCACACCCTGTATGTGTCGCCGCTCAAGGCGCTGGCCGTCGACATCCAACGCAATCTCGTCACCCCGCTCGACGAGATGGGGCTCGACGAATTGGGCGTCGACATCCGCGTGGAGACCCGCACCGGCGACACGCCGTCGGATCGCAAGGCGCGGCAGCGGGCAAAACCACCGCAGATTCTGTTGACGACGCCGGAATCGCTGTCGCTGCTGCTGAGCTATCCGGACAGCTTCACCATGTTTGCCGGCCTCAGGACGATCGTGATCGATGAGGTGCATGCCTTTGCCACCGGCAAGCGCGGGGATCTCCTGTCGCTGTGCATGGCGCGGCTTCAGGCGATCGCGCCCGCCATGCGCCGCGTTGCATTATCCGCCACCGTGGCCGATCCCGACGGCTATCGCGCCTGGCTCGCCCCCGATGGCGACATCGATGCGGTCAGCCTCGTCCAGGGCGAGACCGGCGTCGATCCGAACATCGATATTCTGCTGCCCGAGGATCGCGTCCCTTGGGCGGGCCATTCCGGCCGCTATGCCGCGGCGCAGGTGATGGCGGAGATCGAGACGCACAAGACGACCATCGTCTTTTGCAACACGCGCAGCCTGGCCGAACTGATCTTTCAGGATCTCTGGAAGGAAAATGCCATGCAGCTGCCGATCGGCATCCATCATGGCAGCCTGGAGAAGGAGGCGCGACGCAAGGTGGAGGCGGCAATGGCCGGCGGCCGGCTGCGCGCACTGGTTGCCACCGCCAGCCTCGATCTTGGCGTCGACTGGGGCGATGTGGATTGCGTCATTCAGATGGGCGCGCCCAAGGGCTCCTCGCGCCTGCTTCAGCGGATCGGCCGCAGCAATCACCGGCTGGACGAGCCGTCGGAAGCGATCCTCGTCCCCGGCAACCGCTTCGAATATCTCGAGGCGCGCGCCGCGCTCGATGCGGTGGAGGCGGGTGAGCTGGATACCGACATCTTCCGCATGGGCGCGCTCGACGTGCTGGCGCAGCATGTCATGGCCTGCGCCTGCGCCGCGCCGTTCGATCAGCAGGCGATGCTGGACGAGGTGCGCTCGGCCTTGCCCTATTCGGCGTTGACCGACGAACTGTTCGACAAGGTGCTCGGCTTCATCCGCGACGGCGGCTATTCGCTTCGCGCCTATGACCGCTTCAAGCGGCTGACGCAGGATGCCGACGGATTATGGCGCGTCAGCCACCCCAAATTTGTCGCTCAGCACCGCCTCAACGCCGGCATCATTGTCGAGGCGACCATGCTCAAGGTCCGCTTCCGCAACGGTCGCGCGCTCGGCAAGGTGGAGGAGGCCTTTGCCGCCACGCTGGCGCATGGCGATACCTTCTTCTTCGCCGGCATGAGCCTGGAGGTGGAGAAGATCGACACCGAGGATCTGATCGTCCGCGCTACTGCCCGGCCCGCACGCATCCCGACCTATGGCGGCAGCCGGATGCCCTTGTCGACCAACCTCGCGGATCGCGTGCGCGGCTTTCTCAACACGCCCGCCCAATGGTCGCGCTTTCCCGATGACGTGCGCGAATGGCTGGAGATTCAGGCGCGCCGCTCCGCGCTCCCGCGCCCCGATCAGCTGCTGGTCGAAACCTTCCCGCGCGAAGGGCGCAACTACATGGTCGCCTACAGCTTCGAAGGCTGGAATGCGCACCAGTCGCTCGGCATGCTGATCACGCGGCGCATGGAGACTGCGGGGCTGAAGCCCTTGGGCTTCGTCGCCAATGACTATGCCATTGCGACCTATTCGATCGATCCCGTCACCGATCCGGCCGCGCTGTTCTCGGCCGACATCCTTGAGCATGAGTTTGTCGACTGGGTGCAGCAATCGCACCTTCTGAAACGCGCCTTTCGCGAAGTGGCGGTGATCGGCGGCCTTGTCGAGCGGCAGCACCCCGGCAAGCGAAAGACCGGCAAACAGGTCACTTTCTCGACCGATCTCATCTATGACGTGCTGCGCAAATATGAGCCCGGCCACGTCCTGCTGGAGGCCGCCTGGGCCGACGCCCGCGCCCGCATGACCGATGTCGGCCGCCTCGCCGGGCTGCTCGACCGCGCGGCGGAAACCATGCTGCACGTCGATCTGCCGCGCGTCTCCCCACTCGCCGTGCCGGTGCTGGTCCTGATCGGGCGCGAGCGCGTCGCCACCGGCAGCGCTGACGATGCGCTGCTGATCGAGGCGGAGGCGCTGGCAGGGGAAGCGATGCGGCTGGATGAAACGGAGGCGGTGTAGGCCCCCACAAGTGTCGCCGCCTGTCACCGGTATTTCAGAACGCCCTGATGCGCAGAAGGTCGGTTGGCAGGAGCGTTCGTCAGCCGGGATGACGTGGCAGCGCAAGCTTCCAGACGATGCCGGCGCCGCGCAGCGCGAAGCCGATTGCAGCGGAAACGACGGACGCCCAGCCCTGCGGCACGCCGGCATGGAGAAGAACGACGAAGATCAGGCCCGCCGCCAGCGCCGCCGTGACATACAGTTCGTTGCGCAGCATGATCGAAGGGATCCCTGCCACCATGTCGCGGATGATGCCGCCCAGGCATGCCGTGACGACGCCCATCGCGACCGCCGAAAGCGGTGACGCTCCGTTTCCCAGTGCCTTGGCCGTGCCATAGACGGCGAACGCGGCCAGGCCGGCCGCGTCGAACCAGTCGAGCGCCCTGGTCGGCCAGCGGGTGAGCGGAACCAGCCACACCGCTCCAGCCACCATGATGCAGATGACGATCGGCACTGCATCCTTCATCCAGAACACGGGCGCCGCGATCAGAAGGTCGCGAACCGTCCCGCCGCCCGTCGCGGTCACGACCGCAAAAAAGCCGGCGGCAATGATATCCAGCCGCTGGCGTGCCGCGGCGAGCGCCCCCGAAATCGCAAAAACGGTGATCCCCGCTAGACTGAGAAGGTGAAGCACGGGGGCAGCGGTATGCGGATCCATGGTGATCATGCCGGCAGGCCTAACACAGCCGATCCGGCCTGTGCGCTGATTAGAGGCTGTTCCCGTCCTCTCCGGTTGCGCGCGCCAGCTCTGTCCGCCGCAAAAACCCGGTCTTTGCACGCCCTCTGTGAAGCCTCCTTCGTCACGCCGGGCCCACCGCGCGGCAAACCGCTAGGGTTTGATCCAGGCTCCGGGGAGGAGGATCAATCTGGCTGGATCAAACCCTAAGCTGTTAGGTCACGAAGCAGTGGAGGCAGGGGGCCGTCCTGAGCAATCTCGCAGGCGACCTCGAAAGTGCCGGGCTGACGCGCTCCTTGGTTGAGCAAGCAGGTTCGCAGAGGCCTCGCATCCGACGGAGAGCCGGATCAGGTCGGGTGATCAAGCTCTGCGGTGTTTGACGTAGCGAACCGGCGATGGGGGGGAGACACCCGCCTGTCGGCTTATGGTCATCTGGTCAGCCAACCATTGCCGAACCTCGCGCTATTGTCAGTTCCCTCGCACGCATTGCGCGGCTGCTCGCACGCTTGCGTCGCGCAAAACAAGCTTGGCGATATTCGTTTGACAAAGGTCCGGATCGGGCGCTTCCTGCCGGTATGCGCCGCTGGTTCGCTTTGCCACTCCTCGCGCTGCTCGCCAACATGGAGCCGCAGCAGCCGGTCAATGCGCCGGCCACGGCGAACCTGCCGGTCACGCCAAATCTGCCGATCACGGACGTCGCCGAGCCCAGCCTGGCCGAACAGCTCGCCTTCGGGGACGAAGGGCCGCGGATGACCGTGCCGGTGCAGATTGCCGGCGCCGGGCCGTTCGAGTTCATCATCGACACGGGCGCCCAGCGCACGGTGATCAGCCGCGAACTTGCCGGAAAGCTGAACCTGCCGGGCGGCCGCATGGTGCGGCTGACCGGGATGACGGGCACGCAGGACGTGGGCACCGTCGTCATCCCCTCCATTTCCGTCAGCACGCTGGGCGGCGAGCGGATCGAGGCACCGGCGCTGTCCGCCGCGCATCTCGGCGCGCCCGGCATGCTTGGGATCGATGCCTTGCAGGGCCATGCGCTCGCCATCGATTTCGACAATCAGCGCATGACCGTCACGCCGGCCCGAAAGCGCGGGGAACGGGTCCGCCGCGCGCCGGACGAGATCGTCATCCAGGCGCGCAGCCTGTTCGGCCAATTGGTCGTGACGGACGCCAGGGTAGGCGGCGAGCGGGTGCGCGTGATCCTCGATACCGGCAGCGCGGTGTCGATGGGCAACATGGCGTTGCGCAAGCGGCTGGCGAAGCGCGGCAAGGTCACGCCGATTACGCTCATCAGCGTCACCGGCGGTCAGCTCGTCGCCGATTACGGCACGGTCGGCCTCGTGAAGATCGGCGATGCCGAGATCCATGACATGCCGGTCGCCTTTGCCGATGCGCCGCCGTTCCGCGCCTTCGGCCTCGAAAAGAAACCGGCGATCATGCTTGGCATGGATGTGCTGAAGCTGTTCACCCGCGTCCAGATCGATTTCGCCAACCGCGAATTGCGCCTGCTGCTGCCGCGCGGCGCCTCCCGCCGGGGGTGAGGCCGAGCACCGACTAGGGATGGCCGATTAGTGCCGCCGGGCGGCCGTACCAAGGCTGGCCGGACTGCGTTCACGGCCAGTCGAACATGAAAAGAGGCCCGGTACTTTCGTACCGGGCCTGAGTGTGTCCGCAGGAGGAACATGGTTTGGGTGCCGGCCGCAGCCGGCCCCCAATCTCGTCAATAATTGTAGGCGCGCTCGCCATGCTCGCCGAGGTCGAGGCCTTCGCGCTCCACCTCTTCGCTGACGCGCAGGCCCGTCGCCGCCTTGGCGATGGTGAAGGCGATGCCCGATCCGACCGCTGCCCAGACCACGGAGATCACCACCGCGATGACCTGGGTCATCAGCTGCGGCGCCAGTGCATAATCGGCAGCGCCCGGCCCGCCGAGGCCCGGCAGCATGGTGAAAGCGGTGCCGATCGAGCCGACGATGCCGCCCAGCCCATGGATACCGAAAGCATCAAGCGAGTCGTCCAGGTTCAGCTTCGGCTTCACCGACACCACGAAGAAGGCGCAGACGATCGCCGCGATCGCACCCAGCAGGATGGCGCCGAACGGACCGGAATTGCCGGCCGCCGGGGTGACCGCAACGAGGCCGGCGATCGCACCCGAGCAGGCGCCCAGCAGCGAGCCCTTGTGGCCAAGCGCACGCTCGGTCAGCATCCAGAACAGGACGCCAGCGGCCGTGGCGACGAAGGTGTTGATCATCGCCAGCGCGGCCGAGCCGTTGGCTTCCAGCGCGGAGCCGGCGTTGAAGCCGAACCAGCCCACCCAGAGCAGGCCAGTGCCGATCAGCGTCATGACCAGCGAATGCGGGGCCATGATGTCCTTCTTGTAGCCCAGGCGCGGGCCGAGGATGATCGCACCGACCAGCGCCGAGATACCGGCGTTGATGTGCACCACCGTGCCACCGGCGAAGTCGAGCGCTGCCGGCTCCCAGTTGAAGAGCAGGCCATTGCCCGCCCACACCATGTGCGCGATCGGAAAATAGACGATCGTCAGCCAGATGAGGGCGAACACCATCAGGCCGGCGAACTTCATCCGCTCCACCAAGCCGCCGATCACGAGGCTGACGGTGATGGCGGCGAACGTCATCTGGAAGGCGATGAAGACGAATTCCGGGATCACGACGCCGTCGGTGAAGGTTGCGGCGGTCGAATCCGCGGTCACGCCGGCGAGGAACAGCTTGCCGAAGCCGGAGATGAAGGCATTGCCGCCGTCACCAAACGCCATGGTATAGCCGTAGATCACCCAGATGATCATCGCGAAGCTGGCCACCGCCAGGATCTGCGTCAGCACCGACAACATGTTCTTGGTGCGCACCAGGCCGCCGTAGAACAGCGCCAGTCCCGGCACGATCATGGTCATGACGAGAACGGTGGAAATCATCATCCACGCCGTGTCGCCCTTGTCCGGCACGGGTGTGGCAGCGGTCGCTTCCTGTGCCCAGGCAGGCAGCGCCGCGCATGCGGCGGCGCCAAGTCCGAGGGCGCCGGCAATCTTCAATGCTTGCTTCATGCTCATCCCCCCTCAGAGCGCCGTGTCGTCGGTCTCGCCGGTGCGGATGCGCACGGCCTGCCCGACATCGAGGACGAAGATCTTGCCGTCGCCAATGGCGCCGGTGTTGGCCGAGGATTGGATCGCCTCCACGACCCGGTCCGCCAGATTGGCGGCGCAGACGACCTCGATCTTGATCTTGGGCACCATGTTGGTGCTGTATTCGGCCCCGCGGTAGATTTCGGTCTGGCCCTTCTGCCGCCCAAAACCCTTGACCTCGGTGACCGTCATCCCCGCCACCCCGATCGTGGTGAGCGCTTCTCTCACCTCGTCCAGTTTGAACGGCTTGATGATGGCTATGACCAGTTTCATCGCGCCCCCTTCCCGTTGTCCCGGGAAAGAGCATCGCAACCCCCGTGCCAAATGCCTGACGGACGAGAACAGGGCGCCGACGGGTTAAGGTATGTGTCAGTTTTTGTGCAGATGCGAGCGGCTGCTCAATTATTAGGCAGAATTTGCCACATCCCGGGCGCGATCGAGGTCATCCTCATCCACCATCACCCGCACGGGGATGAGCAGCCAGCTTCCGTCCGCAATCGATGCGCCAGCGTCGAAGGCAAGCGCGGGAATGCCTTCGCTCTTCAATCGCCCGACCAGGATATTGGCGAGGTTGCGATCGTAGCGGCCGAGTTCCACGAGGCTCATGATCATGCAACGTGCCGGCGCGTGGTTCGTGCCGCCGATAGATCAGCCGGGCAGGGCATCGGGCAGGCGCGTCGGCAGGCCATCGATGCTCTTGCCGTCCACCGCGCGCCAATAATCCAGCCGATCCTCGTCGCTATATTTGGCGTTGTACTTGTTCAGCGTCTCGCGCGGATGCTCCAGCGTCATCTGCGGCACGCCCCATCCGCACGATGTCTGCACCTGATCGATCGCGATGACGAAGATCTGGCGCGTGCCCGGCAACGGCGTGAACTGCGCGTGCAGCGCAGTCCATTCGGCATCCTGCGGCAGCACGGCGCGCCCTTTGCCATAGATGCGGAAGATCAGCGCCGGCTGATCGAAGGCGCAGAACATGATGGTGATGCGCCCATCCGCCAGCAGGTGCGCATTGGTTTCATTGCCCGATCCGACCACGTCCAGATAGGCAACGGTGCGATCGTCCAGCACGCGGAAGCTGTCCATGCCCTTGGGACTGAGATTGATCCGCGATCCTTCCGCGGCGGTGGCGACGAAGAAGACGGGTTGGCGTTCGACGAACAGGCGGTGCGCATCGGAGAGGGCGGGGAAGAACTCGGCCATGGTGAATGCTCCTCGCGTTGACGCGTGTCTCTCATGCGTAAATTTCAGGCGCATGAAGCGTGACCCCATCGCCTCCGGAAAGCGGAAGCCGGTCAACATGTCGATCGATACCGGTATCGTCGCCTTCGCGCGAGAGGCGGGCGTCAACCTTTCGCAGGTTAGCGAGCCGGCGATCCGCAAGGCGGCCGAAGCCGTTCGCGCGCGGCGGTGGCAAGAGGAACATCGCGAGTGGATTGATGCGCATAACCGTTGGATCGACGAGAACGGGATTCCGTTGTCGACCCTGCGCGTGCTTTGATGGCGCCATTTGACGTCTACCGGATCAAGGACCACGGCTTCGTTCTCGACTGCCAGAGCGATCTGCTCAGCGGCCTCAGGTCGCGCGTGGTCGCACCCTTGCGCAACGCGGGAGAAGAATGGGCTGGCCCGAGCGCTTGAACCCGCGTTTTGAAATCGACGGGCAGGAACTGCGCATGGCCACCCAGTTCATGAGGGCGGTGGAACGGTCCCAGCTAAGGGACAAGGTTGCTTCACTCGCGGACCGCGATCATGTCATAAAATCTGCGATCGACGGGCTGATCTCCGGATTCTGATCGCCGCCGTCAGGCCGCCGTCCCACCCACGGTCAGACCGCCAACCAGCAGCGTCGGCTGGCCCACGCCGGCGGGTACGCTTTGCCCGCCCTTGCCGCACATGCCCACGCCCTCGTCCAGCGCGAAGTCGTTGCCGACGCCCAGCACCTTGGTCAGAACGGTCGGGCCGTCGCCGATCAGCGTCGCGCCCTTGATCGGAGCGCCGATCTTTCCGTTCTCCACCTTGTACGCCTCGGTGCAGGAAAAGACGAACTTGCCCGATACGATATCGACCTGACCGCCGCCGAAAGATTTGGCGAAAATGCCATTCTTCACGCGGCTGAGCAGCTCGGCAGGATCGTCGTTGCCCGCTTTCATGAAAGTGTTGGTCATGCGCGGCATCGGCGCGTGCGCGAAGCTTTCGCGCCGGCCGTTGCCGGTCGGCTCGACACCCATCAGGCGCGCGTTCAGGCGATCCTGCATATAGCCCTTGAGGAAGCCGTCCTCGATCAGGATCGTCTCGCGCGTCGGCGTGCCCTCGTCGTCAATGGTCAGAGAGCCGCGGCGATCGCGGATCGACCCGTCGTCCACCACCGTCACGCCGCGCGCCGCCACCTGCTCGCCAATCCGGCCGGAGAAGGCGCTGGTGCCCTTGCGGTTGAAATCGCCCTCCAGTCCGTGGCCGATCGCCTCATGAAGCAGCACGCCCGGCCAGCCCGGCCCGAGCAGCACGGTGAACTCGCCCGCCGGCGCGGCAACCGAATCGAGATTGACCAGCGCCTGCGCCAGCGCCTCGTCGATCGCGCGGTTCCAGGTCTTCTCATCGAAAAGGGAGTCGTAAAGGTAGCGCCCGCCGATCCCGAACGTGCCCGTTTCGCGCCGACCATTCTGTTCCACCACGATCGACACGTTCAGCCGCACCAGCGGGCGAACGTCGGTCGCGACAAAGCCATCCGGCCGGACAATCTCGACCACGCTCCAGGTGCCCGACAGACCGACCGAGACCTGCGCCACGCGCGGATCGCGCGCGCGGGCGGTGGCGTCGATCGTCTGGCAGAGGTTCACCTTATCGGCGAACGGCACCAGGTCGAGCGGATCGCCATCGGTATAGAGCCGCTGGTTGGTGCCGGTGGGCGGGCCCGCCTTGGGGCCGCTCGACGGGTCGATCAGCTGCATCGTTTCCGCAGCGCGCTTGATCGCCGCTTCCGAAAGCTCGCTCGCATGCGCAAAGGCGGTCATCTCGCCCGACACCGCGCGCAGGCCGAAGCCGGAATGCGTATCGTAGCTCGCCGTCTTCAGCCGCCCGTCATCGAAGCCGAACGCCTCGGACTTCTTGTACTGAAGGTACAATTCGCCGTCATCGGCACGGCCGAGCGCGTCGGCGGTGAGGACCTTCGCGGCGTCGGGGTCGAGCGAGTCGCGGTACAGGAACGAGCGGGGGTCGGTGGCGGTCATGTCCCTGATGTAGGGTGTTGCAGCGGGATGGCAAAGGCTGCGCCGCCAACAACAAGATCCGTCATTCCCGACCTGATCCGGGATCAATCGCGCGGCGAGCGCTGCCACCCGACTTCCAGGCGCAGCGCGGGCGGAGGATTGGACCCCGGATCAAGTGCGGGGTGACGGCGAAACCTGGATCAACGGCCCGCGCCGTCTCCATGATCCGGCAGGCTCGCCTGGTCCGCACCGTCGGCCGGGCTACCGATCAGCACGAAGCGCCGGTCGCAATAGCCGCAATCGACATAGCCCGTTTCATCGATCTCCAGCCACACGCGCGGATGGCCAAGCGCGGCGGGAATACCGTCATGCGCGCCGTCGCAGGCGACGCGGTGGTGCGAAACTCGGGTGATCTGGGGCGGCGGCAACATGGAACGCGCGTTAGCAAGGCGCAGCGCCGCTAGCAATCATCCCCGCACCCGCCTAATTCGCGAGGCATGACCGACGCAGCGATCGCCATCCAGAACCTCTGCAAGACCTATCAGGGCGGCAAGCGCGCGCTCGACGGGGTGACATTTGATGTGCCGCGCGGCCAGATCTTCGGCCTGCTCGGGCCAAATGGCGCGGGCAAGTCGACGCTGATCAACATCCTGGCCGGCCTCGTCAACAAGACCAGCGGCACGGCGTCGATCTGGGGCTTCGACATCGATGCGCATCCCCGCAATGCCAAGGCGTCGATCGGCATCGTCAATCAGGAGATCCTGTTCGATCCGTTCTTCACGCCGATCGAGACGCTGGAGATCCAGGCCGGCCTCTACGGCATTCCCAAGTCGCAGCGCCGATCGATGGAGCTGCTACGGGCCGTTCACCTCGCCGATAAGGCGGATGCTTATGCCCGCACGTTGTCGGGCGGCATGAAGCGGCGGCTGATGGTGGCCAAGGCGATGGTCCATTCGCCGCCCGTGCTGGTGCTGGACGAGCCTACCGCCGGTGTGGACATTGAGCTTCGCCAGCAGCTCTGGGCCTATGTGCGCGAACTGAACGCTGGCGGGGTCACCGTCGTGCTGACCACCCATTATCTCGAGGAAGCCGAGGAGCTGTGTGATCGCATCGCGATCATCAATCACGGCACGGTGGTGGCGAACGAGCCAACCCGCCAGCTGTTGAGCCGCGCGCAGGAGAAGGTGGTCGAAGTCACGGTGGAGCGCGATGTTTCCACGCTGCCGCAGGCGCCATGCTTCCAGAAGATCGCGCTGAAGGGCGAGCGCACGCTGGAGATCACTTATTCCAAGGATCAGGTGAATGCCGGCGAGGTGCTCGCGGCGGTACAGGGGGCCGGCTTCGCAATCGCGGACGTGTCCACGCGCGAGGCCGATCTGGAGGACGTCTTCCTCAGCCTGACGCGTAGCGCCGCGTAAGGACCCGCATCACCCGCTCCGGCCGCGCGTGGAAGTGGAAGCGCGCGGATAACGAGGCCGCAGGTGACGCCTCAATGCTTCTTCGGCTTGAGGTGAAGCAGCCCGGCGATCACGCCGCCGATCACGAAGCCGAAGACCGCCGACAGCCCCGCATTGACGACCCAAGCCGCCATGCCGCCGATCCCCGGCACTGCATGGCGCGCGGCTTCGGCGGCATGCTCGATCCATTCGGGCAAGGGCGTCAGGTGAAATTCATGCAGGCCGTGGACGATGATCTGCCCGCCCACCCACAGCATTGCCGCCGTGCCGATCGTGCCCAGCGCCTTCAGCACCACCGGCATGGCGGAAACCAGCCCGCGCCCGAGCGCCTGTGTCCCCGCGCCGGGCCGCCGCGCGAGCGACAGGCCGATGTCGTCCATCTTCACGATCAGCGCCACCGCGCCATAGACGCCCGCGGTGATCGCCAGGCCGACCAGCGCCAGCGCGATCGCCTGGTTGACGATGCTCTGGTCCGCCAGTTCCGCCAGCGCGATTGCCATGATCTCGCCCGACAGGATCAGGTCGGTGCGAATCGCCCCCGCGACCTGCCGGTCCTCCAGCTGCTTGGGATCGGTGATCTCGACCGCTTCCTCGCCGTGATGCTCGCCGCTGAGCGCCTCGATGATCTTCTCCGCGCCTTCGAAGCAGAGGAAGGCGCCGCCCGCCATCAGGATCGGGGTGATCGCCCAGGGCGCAAAGGCAGACAGGATCAGCGCGGCGGGCAGCAGGAACAGCAGCTTGTTGCGCAGGCTGCCGAGCGCGATCTTCCAGATGATCGGTAGCTCGCGCGTCGGCGACAGCCCCGTGACGTAGCGCGGGGTGACCGCCGTGTCGTCGATGACGACGCCGACCGCCTTGGATCCGGCCTTGGCCGAGGCGCCGGCTACATCGTCCAGGCTGGCCGCGGCCAGCTTTGCGAGTGCGGCAATGTCGTCGAGCAATGCGACGAGGCCACCGGCCATGTTGTAATCCCCCCTGTGTGACGGTCCCGCCCGCCATTGCCCAGGCTCAGCGCACAGGCAAGCCACTCGTTCCGGCGTTCATGGCACAAAAAAAGGGCCGACCCGCGAGGGATCGGCCATGAAAGTTTTTAGGAGAGGATGCCTGAAAGGCCCGATCCTTGTGCACCGCAACACAACATTCCGCAAGTGCAAAAGGTTTTTGCTCGATTGCAATTACTGCAATCGGCTCAGGTCGACAGAACCGTTGCTGATCGCCACAAAGGAGGAATGACGCTTCCAAAGCCCCCCGTCGCCGCCACTCGCCCCCATCAGTTCACGGCCCATGCCGTCACCATCGATGATCCCTGGGCGTGGCTGAAAGACCCGAACTATCCCGATGTGAACGACAGCGACGTCCTCGACTATCTGAAGGAGGAGAACGCCTATTTCGAGGCCGCCATGGCGCCGCACCGCCCCCTGGTCGACCGGCTCTATGAAGAGATGAAGGCGCGCATCAAGGAAGACGAGTCGTCCGTGCCGCAAAAGGACGGCGACTGGCTGTACTGGACCGCGTTCGAGACCGGCGGCCAGTATCGCAAATGGTGGCGCAAGCCCGTCGCCGGCGGGCCGGGCGAGCTGCTGCTGGACGAGCCGGCGCTGGCGGAGGGCAAGGAATATTTCCGCCTCGGCGCGTTCGCCGTGTCGAACGACGGGATGAAGCTGGCCTATGCCATCGACGATAACGGCTCCGAACGCTTCACCATCCATGTGAAGGATCTCGCCACCGGCACGCTGCTTCCCGATACGATCCCGGGCATGCTGTCCGATATCGTGTGGACCGCGGATGACAGTGGCTTCCTTTACGGCCTCGCCAACAAGGAATGGCGCACGGACAATGCCCGGCTCCACCGGCTCGGCACCGATCCTGCGCAAGATATCGAGCTCTATCACGAGGAAGATGAGGGCTATCGCGTCGCAGTGGCTGAAACCAGCGATCGCCGCTGGATCGTGATCGGGACGGGCGATCACGTGACCAGCGAGGTCCGCCTGCTCCCCGCCACCGATCCGCTGGCCGATCCGATCCTTGTCGCGCCGCGCCAGCCTGGCCGCGAATATGACGTGGACACGCACGGCGACACGTTGTTCATCCACACCAATGACGTGAACTCGATGTGGCGGCTCGTCACGGCGCCGATCAGCGCGCCGGGTGAATGGACCGAACTGATCGGCCCCTCGGCGCATTTCTACATGACGGGCGTCGAATGCTACCGTGACTTCTTCGTCGTGGAGGGGCGCGAGGACGGCCTCGATCAGGTGGCGATCCACCGCTACGACGCGCCGGCGGAGGGCGAACGGATCGCCTTTCCGGAGGCGAGCTATGCCGCTGGCCTCGGCGACAATCCCGAACATGACCAGACCGTCCTGCGCGTCGGCTACGAATCGATGGTCACGCCGGGCACCGTTTATGATTACGACACCGCCACGCGCACCCTGGCGACGCTGAAGGTGCAGGAGATCCCCTGCGGCTATGATGCCGGCCGCTATCGTACCGAGCGGCTGCACATCACTGCGCGCGATGGCACGCAAGTGCCCGTGTCGATTGTCTATCCGGCAGAATTCCCGAAGGACGGCAGCCGTCCGCTGTTCCTTTATGCTTATGGCGCCTACGGCCACGCCATCCCGCCGGGCTTTTCGACCGGGCGGCTGTCGCTGCTCGATCGCGGCTTCGCTTATGCCATCGCGCATATCCGGGGCGGTGATGATCTGGGCCAGCAATGGTATCACGACGGCAAGCTCGAAAAGCGCACCAACACGTTCAACGACTTCGTGGACGTGGCGCGCGGGCTGATCGATCAGCGCTGGACCAGCGAGGGCCGCATCGCCATCGCGGGCCGGTCCGCCGGCGGCGAGCTGATGGGCGCGGTGGTGAATTCCGATCCGGAGCTGTGGGGCGCGGTGATCGCCGACGTTCCGTTCGTCGACGTGCTGAACACGATGATGGACGAAAGCCTGCCGCTCACGCCCGGCGAATGGCCCGAATGGGGCAATCCGATCTCCGATCCCGCCGCCTTCCAGCTGATCCGCAGCTACAGCCCCTATGATAACGTCCGCGCGCAGGCCTATCCGCCGCTGTTCATTTCAGGCGGCCTCAACGATCCGCGCGTCACCTATTGGGAGCCGGCCAAATGGGCCGCGAAGCTGCGCGCGACCAAGACGGACGACAACATCCTGTTGCTGAAGACCAACATGGGCGCCGGTCACGGCGGCAAGTCCGGCCGGTTCGAAAGCCTGCGTGAAGCGGCCGAGGAACATGCCTTTGTCCTGTGGCAACTCGGCGTGGAGGCGTGAGGGGAGCGCCGGCCATGGGCCTCAGGTCCACGTCATGACCATCGAGGCGATCATCGCCCGCTGGGGTGTCGCCGCGGTGTTCGCCGGTACCATGCTGGAGGGGGAGACCGCGGTGATCGCCGGCGGGCTGATCGCGCATCAGGGGCTGATCGCCTGGCCGCTGGCGCTTGCCGCCGGGGCGTTGGGATCGTTCCTGGCGGACCAGTTCTTCTTCGCCGCCGGACGCCGCTACCGCGATCGGCCGTTCGTGCAGCGATGGATGCAGAAGCGCGCTTTTGCCAAGGCGTTGCGGCTGCTGGAGCGTTACCCCGTCGGCTTCATCTTCGCCTTCCGCTTTCTGTACGGCTTCCGCACCGTCAGCCCGCTGGCGATTGGCACCAGCCGCGTACCCGCGACGACCTTTGTCACCATCAACGCGCTTGCCGCGCTGATCTGGGCCAGCCTGTTCACGGCGCTTGGCTATTGGTTCGGTGAAGCGGTGACGGAGCTTGCCGGCCGGCTGCGCCCCAGCCGCCAGACGTTGTTGATGGGCGTGGCCGTGCTCAGCGGCGGATTCGCGATCTTTCAGTTCGTGCGGTGGTGGAAGGAACGATGAGCTTCACGAAGAGCTTCACGGCGCAGGCGGCGGACATCGATGAGCTGGGCCATGTGAACAATGCCGTCTGGGTCCGCTGGATACAGGATCTGGCGGTCGCCCATTGGGAGGCGGTTGCCCCGGCGGACCATCGCACCGCCTACGTCTGGGTCGTGACCCGGCATGAGATCGACTATCGCGGCAATCTGGCGGAGGGCGGCTTCGCCACCGGGGAGACATGGGTGCCCGATCCGCCACGCGGTGCCCGCTTCAACCGCCACTTTCGCTTCGCCGATGGCGCCGGCCGGGTGCTGGTGGAGGGGATCACCACCTGGGCGTTGCTGGACCGCGCGAGCGGGCGGCTGGTGCGCGTCCGGCCGGAGATTGCGGCACCGTTTCTGGCGCCTTGATCGCCAGCTTGGGGAGAGCTTTGCCGATCGAGGCGTTGGGCCTGTCTCATCCGGTGTGAAAGCGAGGGTCGGTGCAGGGCGCGTTGGTGGCAGGGTTCTGGGGGCTGCTGGGCGGGTCCGCGCTTGTGCTGGGTGCCGCCATCGCCTGGGTCGCAACCCTGCCGCAGCGCCTCATCGCCGCGATCATGGCGGTCGGCGCCGGCGTTCTCATCTCCGCCGTGGCCTTTGATCTGATGGACGAGGCCTATCGGCAGGGAGGCTTTACCGCCACCGCGACCGGTTTTCTGGGCGGCGCCCTGGCCTATACGATTGCCAATATCATCGTCTCGCGCCGCGGTGCGCGGCATCGCAAGCGATCCGGCTCCAATCCCGACGAGCGCCAGCATGGCGCGGTGGAAAGCTCCGGCGCGGCGATCGCGATCGGCGCTCTGCTGGACGGGATTCCCGAATCGGTGGTGATCGGGATCAGCCTGCTGGACGGGCGCGGCGTCGATGCGGTGACGGTCGCGGCGGTGTTCCTGTCGAACGTGCCGGAGGGGCTGTCGAGCGCCGCCGGCATGAAGCGCGCAGGGCGAAGCGCGCGCTACGTCTTCGGCGTGTGGGGCGGGATTGCGCTTGCGTCCGGCGTGGCGGCGATGATCGGCAATGTCGCGCTCGCCGGTGCCACGCCCGGAATGATCGCGGCCATCACCGCGCTGGCTGCCGGCGCCATTCTGGCGATGCTGGTCGATACGATGATCCCGGAAGCGACCGAAGCGACACACGATTATTCCGGCCTGATCGCCGTCAGCGGATTCCTGCTGGCCTTTGTCCTGTCGAAGTCTGGCGGCTGACGGCGCAAGGCTTGAATTCACCCTGCGCTTGCGACTAGACCAAGACCACTCGCAAGGACCCGGTGCAACTCCGGGTGGCTATCCCGGCCGCCGATCCGCCGGGCAACTCGCACATGCCCCCATCAGCCCGGCCCTGCATCAGGTGGGGCGGCGTGCGTTGTTCACCACAGGCCCATGACCCTTTTCTCCCGTGTCCGAACCGAATGGTTCGCCAGCGCCGCAGAGGCGCGCCGCGATGTCCTGGCGGGGATCGTTGTCGCCCTCGCGCTGATTCCGGAGGCGATCGGTTTCTCGATCATCGCCGGGGTTGATCCGCGCGTCGGCCTCTACGCCTCGGTGGCGATCGCCATCGTGATCTCGTTCCTTGGCGGGCGGCCTGCCATGATCTCCGCCGCCACCGCCGCCGTTGCCGTCGTGGTGACGCCGCTCGTGCGCGATCATGGCGTCGATTATCTGTTCGCCGCCACCATCCTGATGGCCGCGCTTCAGGTCGCCGCCGGCTTGCTGCGCCTCCACCTCGTCATGCAATTCGTGTCGCGCTCGGTGATCACCGGCTTCGTCAATGCGCTGGCGATCCTGATCTTCATGGCGCAGCTGCCGCAGTTCACCGGCGTCACCTGGCACACCTATGCGATGGTCGCGGCGGGGCTCGCCATCATCTATCTCCTGCCGCGGCTGACCCGCGCGGTGCCGTCGCCGCTGGTTGCAATCCTGGTGCTCGCCGGGGCCGGTGTCGCGCTTGGCCTGCCGGTCCGTACCGTCGGCGACATGGGCCAGCTGCCCCAGGGGTTCCCCAGCCTGACGCTGCCGCAGGTGCCGCTCACGCTGGAAACGCTGCGCATCATCCTCCCTTACTCACTGACCATGGCGGCCGTCGGCCTGCTCGAATCGCTGCTGACCGCGCAGATCGTGGACGACATGACCGATACGGACAGCGACAAGCGCCGCGAATGCATGGGGCAGGGCGGGGCGAATCTCGCCGCCGCGCTGGTCGGCGGCATGGGCGGCTGCGCGATGATCGGCCAATCGGTGATCAACGTCACTTCCGGCGGTCGCAAGCGGCTGTCGACCTTCGTTGCCGGCGCCTTTTTGCTGTTCCTGCTCGCGGTGCTCGGTCCTGTCGTGGGGCAGATCCCGATGCCGGCGCTGGTGGCGGTGATGATCATGGTGTCGATCGGTACCTTCAGCTGGAATTCGATTCCCAACCTGCGCCGACACCCGCCCACCTCCTCGATCGTCATGCTGGTGACGGTCGCGGTGGTCGTCACCACCCGCGATCTGGCGCAGGGGGTGCTGGCCGGTGTGCTGCTGTCGGGCATCTTCTTCGCCGGCAAGGTGCAGCGCATGTTCGCCGTGGTGCGCGAGCCGGACGGCGCGGGCACCACCTACCGGGTGGAGGGGGAGATCTTCTTCGCCTCCGTCGACCGCTTCGCGCGCGCTTTCCGTTCGGAGGAGGGGCGGCCAGTGACGATCGATGTCACCGCCGCGCATTTCTGGGACATTTCCGCCGTCGGTGCGCTCGACAAGATTGTCGCCCGCCTCCGCCGCGAAGGCTCCATCGTGTCCATCATCGGCTACAACAAGGCCAGCGCCGATCTGGTCGATCGCTTCGCCCTGCACGACAAGACTGGGGTGGAGCTGGGTGCCGTGCCGCACTGAGGGAGGGGAAGGGGAGCAACGCAATGTTCCCTTCCATTCGTCGCAAAGTTGATCTGTTATATCACGAAGCCAATTGATCCGACAGCATGGCTGACCTAACCATGGCCATGCCGTATGATGTGATTATGGCCGATCCGGTCCGGCCCCGTGGAGGCGAAAGCCCGCGCTCCTATCCGGAGGCTGATCCGCTGGCGCAGCACCTGCCGGTCCCCATCGTCTATGACGAGGCGGATCCGCTGCCGCTGACCAGGCCAGCTCGTCCGTTGCGGGGCGATACGCCGATCTTCTTCGCCGCTGCGATCATCGATCCTGCGGAACGTCAGCTGCTGCGCCCGTTCCGCTAGGCCTGACACCGCGCCCACCGTCGAGTTTCATCCCGCCGGTGGCGCAGCCGTGCCTCGATCAGCGCATTCGCGCGTGGAACAGCTCTCCGCCTTCCACCACCCAGATGATGCCCAGCACGACAAGGCCGATCGCCAGATAGCCGATCGCCAGCGGGGTGGTCGTCCCGGCATAGGATTGCCCGATCGCCGATCCCACGACGACCGCGCCGATGCTGGTGATGAAGCCCTGCAATGACGAAGCGGTGCCGGCGATATGCCCCACCGGCTCCATCGCCATTGCGCCGAAGTTCGCGCCGCACAGGCCGATGCACGTCATGCTGAGCGCCTGGAAGAAGATGTAGCTCCATAGCGTTTCCACGCCGGTCACCGTCACCGCGACATGCACGATCGACAGCGCGATCAGCCCCAGCACCGCCGTCTGCGAGATCAGGCGCGTGCCAAGCCGTTCGACCAGCTTGGCATTCATGAAGGACGCCGCGCCCATCGCGCAGGCGCAAATGGCGAACAGCAGGGTGAAGCGGTCGCCCGCGCCGAATTCATCGACGAAGATCTGCTGTGACAGCGATACGAAGGCGATGATCCCGCCAAAGGTCAGCGACGCTGCAATGGCATAGCCCAGCGAATATCGGTTGGTGAGCGTCAGCCGGTAGTTGGCGCTGAGCGTCGCCAGCGAGATCGGCACGCGCCGTGCCACCGGCAGCGTTTCCGGCAGGCGCACCAGCGTCCAGGCGAGCACCAGGGCCGCAAAGCCGCCCAACGCGTAGAAGATGAAGCGCCACGGCCCGAACGCCAGCAGCAGCTGCCCCAGCGAGGGCGCCAGGATCGGCACCAGGAAGAAGATCATCTGCGCCACCGACATGGTTCGCGCCATTTGTCGCCCGGATGAACCGTCACGAACGATGGCAACCGCCAGCACCCGTGTCGATGCCGACATCAGCCCCTGCAGCAGCCGCGCGCCCAGCAGCGCGGCGAAGCTCGCCGATCCCGCGGCAAAGATGCTCGCTCCGACGAATCCCGCCAGCGTCAGCGTCAGCACTGGCCGCCGGCCATAACGATCGGCCAGCGGGCCATAGAGCAGCTGCCCGGCGCCAAAGCCGACCATATAGACGGTGATGATCCATTGGCGGTGATTGGCCTGGGTCACGCCCAGTTCGTGCCCGATGTCGGCCAGCGACGGCAGCATCAGGTCCACGCCGAACGCATTCACCGCCATGACGGCGGCGACAAAGGCGACGAATTCGCGGGGATGCATGCCGGGCGGTGCGGGATGGGAAGTCATGCGCCTGCCTATCGGGACAGGAACGCCGCGGCACAAGCGCCGCTTTGCCCGTTGTCAGCCTTCCTCGACCGGCGCGACATCGACGGAGACGCTCATCTCCTGTGCGCCCGACCCCAGGACGACGCCATCAACCGGGGCAATTTCGGCATAGTCGCGGCCCACCGCCACCACGATATGGTCGCTCGCCATCCAGATGCCGTTGGTGGGATCCAGCCCGATCCAGCCGCGCGACGGCCCGCACCACAGCAGGACCCAGGCATGGGTCGCATCGGCGCCGACCAGCCGCTCCTGCCCGGGTGGCGGAATGGTGCGGATATAACCCGAGGCATAGGCCGCCGGCAGCCCGGCGGCGCGCAGCCCGGTGATCATGATCTGCGCGAAATCCTGGCAGACGCCGCGGCGCTTGGCGAAGGCTTCGTGCGGCGGCGTATCCACTAGCGTCGCCGCCGGATCGAACTCGAAATCGCGCTGGATGCGGCGGGCAAGGGCGATGCCCGCATCCAGCGCGTTGCGCCCCGGCTCCAGATCGGGCGCGCAATAAGCGGCAATTTCCCGGTCGAGCGGGATCAGGGGGGAGGGGAACAGATAGCTGGAGGGGCCCGCGGCGGTAAGGTCGCGGCTGTCGCGCGCCATTACCGCTACTTCGCCCAGCGTCGGATCGCCTGTTTCGGGGTTGGGCACCAGCCGGTCCACAGCGATGCGCGCGATGCTTTCGATCGTCAGCCGGCGCACCGGTTCGTCCACCGTCAGCCGCGTGACATTGGCCAGCCCCGCCTCGGCCCGCGCCGGCGTGGTCCGCCCGGCCGGCGACACGCGCAGCATATAGGAGTCCAGCCGTTGGCCGGGCCAGTCGATCGGCTCCAGCCGCAGGTTGCACCGGGCGAACTTGACGTGCGCGCCATAATCGAAGCGCGTGATATGAGCGATGTCGTAGATCATGTTGTCCGGAAAATCGGTGTCGCTCACGCCAGCGTCAGCCCGCCCGCGCGAAGCGGCTCGGCGCCTTGCAGAAAATAGCGCCGCGCGATGGCGTCGGACAGGGTGGAAAGGCGGCGCTCGGTCGTGTTCAGCATGTCGGCGTTGATTGTGGCGGCGCGCGCCACCGACACCATCGCCTTCAGCTCTGTCGCTTCCGCCTGTTGCTCCTCTGCCATGCCATCGTCCTGCAGCACGGGTAGCTCACACAGATGCTCCCAGATCCGCTCGACCTGGAATGCCAGCGCGCGCGGGTTGCCGGGATCGAGCGCGACCAGATCGAGCACCGGCACGCGCGCCAGCCCCGTCAGGTAACGCTGGCGATAGCTGATCTGGCTGTTGGCGAGGTCCAGCAGCGTGGACAGGTCGTCCAGCGATGCGCCGGGCAGGCCAAAGGTGCGGGTCGCGCGAACGATCGCCAGCGCGCGCTCGATCCGCCGGCCCAGATCGTGGAACCGCCAGGCCGCCGTCCGGCTCATATGCTCGGCCGACAGGCCGGCGATCGCGGCATAGCGGCGCTGCAGCGAGCCGGTCCGGTCCAGCATGCCGCGATGCGTGGGGAAGGGCGCATCCAGCAGCCGCACCATGTCCGCCGACAGGCGATCGCGCGAGACATTGCCGATGCGCCGCGCCTGCACGTTCATCTCGGCCACGGACTGCCAGCCAGCACCCACCGATTCCATCGCGGTGCGCGCCATCTGCGTCAGGTCCGGCCGTTTCAGCGCGGTCGGCAGTGGTGCGGCGCCGGCGGCGGCCAGCATCCCGACCAGCCGGCTGACCGTGTCGGGCCCGAGCGCCGCGCCGCCGTCGGCATCGATCGAATTGCCCAGCATCACGCGAATGATCGCCAGCAGTGCTTCGCCGCGCTCGAGATAGCGGCCCAGCCAGAAGAAATTGTCCGCCACCCGGCTCGGCAGCGTGCCGGGGTTGCGGCGCACATGATGCGAATCGGGCGCCGGCAGCAGCGACACCGGGTCGACGGGATCGCGGCCGTAGATCACCACGTCGGCGGACCAATTGCCCTCGCCCATTACCGCCGCGCGCGGATCGGCATGCTCGCCGATCCGGCAGAAGCCGCCCGGGAGCACCGCCCATCGCCCGTCGGGGCCGCGCGCGGCGAACACGCGCAGCGTGAAGGGCCGCGCGACCAGCGCCTCGTCACCCACCACCGGCATGGTCGACAGCCGCACGATCTCCTGCCCGACATAATCCTGCGGGCGCCGCTCCAGATCGGCAAGCAAGGTGGCGCGCTGCGCATCGGTCAGGTCGCCGCCCGAAACCGGGGCGTCGCCCGGCAGGCCAAGGGTGCCGCCGCCGAAGGCGGGGCTGATCAGCAGATTGGCGAGGTCCTCCTCCACGCGCGCGCGCTCGGTCGGCTGGCCGCACCACCAGGTGGCGATATTGGGCAGGCTGAGCCCGGCGCCCGTCAGCCGCGTGCACAATTGCGGCAGAAAGGCATTCCACGCCGGCGCCTCCAGCACGCCCACGCCCGGCGCATTGGCGAGCAGCACGTTGCCGGTGGCATAGGCATCGATCAGGCCCGGAACGCCGATCTTGGAGTGGGTGTCGAACGCCAGCGGATCGAGAAAGCGGGGGTCGAGCCGGCGCCACAGCGCGTCTATCCTCTTCAGCCCGCCGATGGTGCGGACATAGACCCGGTCTTCCAAGGCCGCGAGATCCGCGCCTTCCACCAGCAACAGCCCCAGATATCGCGCGAGATGCGCCTGTTCGGGATAGCTCGGATTGTAGCGCCCCGGCGTCAGCAGCCCGATGCGCGGGTCGGTGCGTGCGCAGGCGGCGGCGAGCCCGTCGCGGAATGCGGCAAAGAAGGGTGCGTGCCGGGCGACGTTGAGCCGCGCCTGCAATCCGCCCAGTGTCCGGCTCACGGCCAGCCGGTTCTCCAGCGCATATCCCGCACCCGTTGGGGATCGCAGGTGGTCGGCCAGGACACGCCATTCGCCGGTGGGGCCGCGCCCCAGGTCCACCGCCACGAAATGCAGATGGTGTCCTCCCGGCGGTGTCAGGCCGACGAGCTGGCGCAGGAAGAAGGGGCTGCCCGTCACCAATGCGGCCGGAACAAGGCCGCGGGCGACAAGCTTCGCCTCGCCATAGAGATCCGCCAGAATCGCCTCGAACAGGTCGGCGCGCTGCACGACGCCGCGCTCGATGTGGCGCCATTCGTCCCCGTCGATCAGCAGCGGCACCGGGGAGAGCGGCCAGGATCGCTCCTCCGTCTCGCCGATGATGCGAAAGCCGGTGCCGATGTCGGCGGCATGGCGTTGGACCCGCTCGCGCGCATGGCCCAGATCGTCGCCGACCAGCGCGGCAAGCTCCTCGAACATCGCCAGCCATGGCGCGTCCTCCGCCGCGCACAGCACGTCGCCGCCGGCGCCCGCATGGGCCCGGTAATCGTCCACCCAGCGACGCGCATGCGTCGCGGCACCGAAAAGGGCCTGTTGTGTTGCCAAGCCGGGCTCCTAAGCGGCGCGGACCCTAGCGGTGCCCGCTGCACGCGCAATATGAAACTGCTTGGCCCGCGCATGTGCTGGCCGCTTGGTGATGGCCCGGGTCAAAGATCGGGCAGAACCTGATCCGCGACGCCCCAGCCGGCGAGTGCCCGGCTGCCCGCGCGCTCGATCAATTCCTGAGTGGCCGAAACGCTCCAGTTTGCGGCCGTTTCGATCTGGCGCAGCTCCGTCCAAGATACGGGCGCGGCCACCGGTGCCCCGGCGCGGGCGCGCGCCGAATATGGCATGATCGCGGTCGCGCCGCGCTGGTTGCGCAGCCAGTCGATGAAGATACGCCCCTTGCGCTTGGCCTTGCTCATGGTCGCGACGAACCGGTCAGGCTCTGCTTGCGCCAGCGCCCGCGCGAACCGGTCGGCGAAGCTTTTCACCGCCGGCCATTCCGCCTCCGGGGTCAGCGGCACGACGACATGCACGCCCTTACCCCCTGAAAGCATGGGGAAACTGGTGAGGCCAAGCTCGGCGAGCTGGTTCTTCAAATGCTCGGCCGCCTTCTTCGTGTCGTCGAAATCCAGTCCCTCGTCGGGGTCGAGATCGAACACCAGCCGGTCCGGCCGTTCGGGATGGTCGACGTTCGATCCCCAGCCGTGGAACTCGATGGTCCCCATCTGGACGCAGGCGACCAGCCCGTCGGCATTATCCACCCACAGGTAATCTTCTGTACTTCCGTCCTTTTCCTTGATCGGCACCTGGTGAACATGCTCGCCGAACGACCCCGCATCATGCTTTTGGAAGAAGCATTTTCGCGCGCGTCCCTGCGGGCAGCGGACCAGGCTGACCGGCCGCCGCGCGACCCACGGCAGCATAATTCCGGAAACGGCTGCATAATAGTCCGCAAGGTCGCCCTTGGTGACGCTGGACTCGGGAAAGATCAGACGGTCGCGGTTGCTGATCTTGATGCTGGTGATCGCCGGCGCGGGCGCCGGCTGCGGCGTCTCGACCACCACATCCTTCGCGCTCTTGTCACCGCGCAGCCCGAGAAAGCTGGGATGCCTCAAGAGCTTGTCGGGTGTCGTCTCCGTAAAGGCGATCTCCGCCACCAGCTTCGGGCTCACCCATCGGGCATTGCGGACGGCCGCGCGCCCGAGGTTCTTGGGCACTTCCACCGTTGGTGTCTTGCGCTCCAGCTTGGCAAGCTTCTCGCCAAGTTCCAGCATGAGCTGGTTCGAAAATCCGGTCCCGACCTTGCCGGCATAGCGCAGCTTGCCATCCTCATGCACGCCCAGCAGCAGGGAGCGAAAGCCGCGCGCCTTGTCCGATGTCGTCCAGCCGACGATCACGAATTCCTGCCGGCGAGTGCATTTGATCTTGAGCCACGCTTTGGTGCGTGACGCGCGATAGGGCGCATCCACCTGTTTGGACACGACACCTTCCAGCCCCTCCTGGCACATGCGCTCCAGCAGCGTTTCACCCGCACCGATCACATGCTCGCTGAACTGCAGGCGGTCGGAACCGGGAACAAGCGCGCGCAGCCGCTCCTTGCGTTGCACGTTGGGGAGGGTGCGGAGGTCCTCACCGTCGAGCTCCAGCAGGTCGAAGGCGAAGAAGGTCATGTCTCCGCCCGCCGAGATGGCGTTCTTCAGGGTGGAAAAGTCCGGCCGGCCGTCCTTGAAGGCGACGATCTCCCCGTCGACCAGGGCGTTGCCGACATCAAGCTGTGCGGCGGCTGCCGCGATCGCGGCGAACTTGTCGGTCCAGTCTAGGCCATTGCGGGTATATACTTTGGCCGTTCCGCCGCCCACCGCGATGAGCGCGCGATAGCCGTCATACTTCATTTCGTGCATCCATCCGGAACCGGATGGCACGGCATCCACCAGGGTGCAGAGCTGGGGCTCCGAGAAGGCCGAAGGCTTCAGCTTGGCGCCGGCACGCCGCTTTCGAGCGGGCGCCGGCGTGGGCGCGCTGGTGTCGACGGCTTTCTTCCCCTTGGCGATCCGCTTTGCGGCTGGTGCCCGCGCGGGCTTGCCCTCGGCGATCTCCTGCATCGTGCGGCCGGTGGAAACACTGGTGAGGCCCGTCTCCACCAACGTGTCAGTCCCGCCGGCCTGCGCATCGTCGATCTTGCGAAGCAGCCAGTTCTCCCGCTTTTCCTTGCCGCGCGGCTTCAATCGGATCAGCAGCCATTCGCCCTTCATCCGTTCGCCATCGAGCACGAAGTGAAGATGGCCTTTTTCCAGATCCTTGGCCGACTTTCCCTTGATGACGGACCAGGTTCCCCGATCCCACAGCATAACGGTGCCGCCGCCATATTCGCCCTTCGGAATGGTGCCTTCGAAGGTCCCGTAGCTGAGCGGATGATCCTCCGTGCGAACCGCCAAGCGTTTTTCATTGGGATCAAGGCTCGGCCCGCGCGTCACGGCCCAGCTCTTCAGCACGCCATCCAGTTCCAGGCGGAAATCCCAGTGCAAACGAGTGGCATCATGCTTCTGGACGATGAAGCTGTTGCCATTTCCGGGCGCCAAGTTGCCGGCAGGCTCGGCCGTCTTCGCGAAATCACGCTTGGCGTTGTACAGCGCGAGGGGATCGGTGCTCATCGTGCGGCTCCGGTGCCATGATGGCGGTCATCAGCGCTTCGGCCCGCGCATGCGGTCCGGCGTGCATCGATGCTGTGGCCCCGCTCAGGCACGTTTTCTCGCGGGCGGCTTCTTGGCCGCGGCTGGCTTGGCGGGCGCTTTCTTGGCAGCGGATTTTTTGGCAGCCGGCTTCTCCGTAGCGGCAGCACTGCCCGACTTTTCCATCGACTTCTTCAAGGCAGCCATCAGGTCGACGACGTTGGATGCCGATCGGCCGCCGCCCTCGTCTTCCTCGATAATCTTGCGGTTCGACTTCTGCTTGCGCTTCCGATCGATTAGGTTTTTCAGCGCATCGACGTAGCGATCGTGAAATTCCTGCGGATCAAACGCCGAGCTTTTTTTCTCGATCAGCGCTTCCGCAAGCTCGAGCAGCTCGGTGTCGGGCTTTTCGTCAGGAATGTCGCGGAAATAGCTCTGGGCGCGGTTGACCTCGTCGGCATAGCGCAGCGTTTCCAGGACCATGCCGCGCCCGCACGGCTTCAGGCTGACCACATATTCGCGCCCGCGCATGGCAAGCTGGCCAAGCCCGACCTTCTTGGTGCGTTTCAGCGCCTCCCGAAGAACGATGAACGCTTCCTCGGCGAGATCGTCGGCGGGCACGACGAAATAGGGCTTTTCGTAATAAAGGACGTCGATGTCGCTCGCATCGACGAACTGGGTAAGCTCAAGCGTCTTCTTGGACTCCAGCTTGACCGAGTCGATCTCATCCTGATCGAGCAGGACGTACTCGTTCTTCTCGATCTCGAACCCCTTCATGATGTCGTCGGGATCGACCGGACCGACCCCCTCCGCCACCTTTTCGTAGTGGATCGGCTTGCCGGTCGGTTCGTGAATCTGACGAAATTTCACGGCGGCGCCGGATTTGGTGGCGGAGTAGATCTCCACCGGGATCGAGACGAGCGCGAGGCGGATCTGTCCCTGCCAGTAAGCGCGAGCGGGCATGGTCGAGCCTTTGTCGTTGCGAGGCCGATTCAAATCCCGGCGCGGGGAGTCGTTCCGCGATTTGTACGGTGCTAAGGGCCGGGCATGACCACAGACCCCTTCACCTTGTTCGACAGCTGGTTCTCCGAGGCCCGGGCGAGCGAGCCGAACGATCCCAATGCCATGGCGCTGGCGACCGCCAATGCGGGTGGACGGCCGGCCGTGCGAATGGTGCTGCTAAAGGGGCACGGGCCCGACGGATTCGTCTTCTATACCAACCGCGGAAGTCGGAAGGCGGAGGATCTGGCGGCGAACGCGCAGGCCGCGCTGCTTTTCCACTGGAAGTCGCTGCGTCGTCAGGTGCGCATCGAAGGCACCGTCAGCCGGGTGTCCGATGCGGAGAGCGACGCGTATTTCGCCTCGCGCGGGCGCGACTCGCAATTGGGCGCCTGGGCATCTGAACAGTCACGGCCACTGGCGGCGCGCTCGATCTTCGAGGCGCGGTTCGAGGCGATGCAATTCCGCTTCGAGGGCGGGGACGTGCCGCGACCCCCGCATTGGGGCGGCTACCGCGTGGTGCCCGACCGGATCGAATTTTGGCAGGACCGCGCACATCGGTTACATGAGCGTCGATTGTTCACGCGCGCCGACGACGATGGCGGCGCAAGCTGGATCGAAGGCCTGTTATATCCATGACGCGGGAAGAACGTCGCCGTTTCGTTCCGTTCGCCATGCGCGCCGCGCTGGCGAGCGTCGCGACGGCCACCTTTCTGTTGGCGCTGAAGGGCTATGCGGCATGGCACACCGGGTCGGTGGCGATGCTGGGCAGCCTGGCGGACACCGGGCTCGACCTGCTCGCCAGCGTCGTCACGCTTTATGGCGTGAAGGTCGCGGCCGAGCCGGCGGATCATGATCATCGCTTCGGCCACGGCAAGGCCGAGGCGCTCGCCGCCTTGTTTCAGGTGGTGCTGATCACGGCCTCAGCCATCGGCATCGCGGCGCGCGCGATCGAGCGCTTCTCCCATCCGCGGGTGAATGAGGATGCCTCGCTCGGCATCGGAGTATCGCTGATCGCGATCGTCGCGACCTTTGCGCTGCTTGCTTATCAACGCAGCATCATCCGCCAGACCGGGTCCGTCGCGATCCTGGCCGATAATGTCCATTATCAATCCGACGTGCTGCTGAACGTGGCCGTTGTCGCCGCGTTGATCCTCGATCAGTTCATGGGCGTGGCCGGGGCAGATCCGGTGTTCGGCATCGCCATCGCGCTTTGGCTCGTCTGGGGCGCGTTCAAGGCGTCGAGTCAGGCGATCGACATGCTGATGGACAAGGAATGGCCCGACGAGCAGCGCGCCGCCTTTATCGAGATCGCGGCGCGCCAGCCGGGCATTCGCGGGATCCATGATTTCCGCACCAGACGGGCCGGCACGCACGATTTCGCGCAATTCCACATGGAGGTGGATCGCAATCTGACGGTCGCGGCGGCGCATGACATCGTAGAGAGCGTGGAGCGGCGCCTGCGGGATGTCTTCCCCCGCGTCGAGGTGCTCATCCACCTAGATCCTGAAGGACATGTGGACACGGACAATCCGCTGGTAGAGGCGGACGTGACACCCCACTGGTTCGGAAAGCGCGTATGAGAATCCCCTTCGCCCAGATTGACGCCTTCGCGGATGCACCGTTCACCGGAAATCCGGCGGCGGTGATGCCTTTGTCGTCGTGGCTGGACGATACGACGCTCCAGGCGATTGCTGCCGAAAACAACCTATCCGAGACCGCTTTTCTGGTACCGGCAGAGGGAGTTGCCGATTTCGAGCTGCGGTGGTTCACGCCTGCGGCAGAAGTTGCGCTGTGCGGCCATGCGACGCTGGCGAGCGGCCATTTCGTGCTGTCATCGGAGCCGAGCCGACACGCCGTCCGCTTCGCCACACGGCAGGCGGGCGTTCTGGAAGTGGCGCGCCATGCAGCGGGCTATGAGATGACATTGCCCGCTTGGGCGCCACAGCCGCGGCCGCTGGACGACATTGTCGCAGCGCTTGGCGTCGAGGCGCGCCAGACCCTGTGGCACGACAAGGGCTATGCACTGGTCATCGTGGACGATGAGGCAGCCGTCCGGGCGGCGGCGCCTGATGCGCGAGCGGTGCGAGCGCTGGGCCCCATCGTCCATATAGTCGCAGCGCAGGGTGAAACGGCGCAGGTGGTGAGCCGCGTGTTCACCGAATATTTCGACATCCCGGAGGACCCGGTGACCGGATCGGCGCACGCGGTCATGGTGCCTTTCTGGGCCCAAGTCCTTGGCACCGACATGTTTTCGGCGTTCCAGGCAAGCGCGAGAGGGGGGCGGATCGGCTGCCGCCTGGATGGCGAGCGCGTGCTGCTGACCGGTTCGTGCGTGACGACGATCGAGGGAATGTTCCTGCTTCCCTGAAGGCTCGCCGGCCTTATGCCGCCAGTGCCGCGCTTTCCGTGTCGGCAATCCATCCACCGCCGAGCACGCGGTCCCCGTCGTACAGCACTGCCGCCTGCCCAGGCGCGACGCCATATTCCGGCGATTCGAACATGAGGCGGTCGCCGTGCAATCGTGCGGGGACCGGCCGCGCCATGGAGCGGACCTTGGCAGTGAGCGGGCCATCCAGCGGGCCTAAGATGTTGAGGTCGGCGAGCCGAGCGACACTGACCGCAAGCGCGGCGCGCGGGCCGACGATCACCCGACGGGACTTCGGCTCCAGCCTGATAACGTACAGTGGCTCCGGCTGGCCGCCGATGTCGAGCCCACGGCGCTGCCCCACGGTGTAGTGGATGATCCCTTCATGGTGGCCGAGAACTCTTCCCGCCAAATCAACGATTTCACCGCCGTCTACAGCCGCCGGGCGCAACTTGCGGACCAGCCCGGCATAGTCGCCATCGGGCACGAAGCAGATGTCCTGGCTGTCCGGCTTGGCAGCGACGCCCAGGCCCATCTCCGCGGCGACCGCCCGCACCCGATCCTTCGGCATGCCGCCGAGCGGGAAGCGGAGGAAATCCAGTTGCGTTCGCGTGGTGGCGAACAGGAAATAGCTCTGGTCACGCGCCGGATCGATCGCCCGATGCAGTTCCGGGCCGTCTTCACCGGCCATTCGGCGAACATAATGGCCAGTTGCGAGACAATCGGCGCCAAGATCGGCCGCAAGGCGGAACAAATCGGTGAATTTCGGCCCCATGTTGCACTGGACACATGGGATCGGCGTCCGGCCAGCCAGATATTCATCCGCGAAGCGGTCGACGACCTGCGTTCGGAAGCTGCTTTCGTGGTCAAAAACGTAATGCGCGATGCCCAACTGATCGCACACGGCGCGGGCATCACGAATGTCTCGCCCGGCACAGCAGGCGCCGGGGCGAGCGGTCGCCTCGCCATGATCGTACAGCTGCAGCGTGACGCCGATCGTCTCGGCGCCGCTCGCCTTGGCAAGCGCGGCAACAACCGAGCTGTCGACTCCGCCCGACATGGCAACGACAATGCGTCGCCCGGCAGCGCTGCCGGGCATCTGGAAATCACCGATATCGATCACGCTGCGGCCATTAGCATGATTTCCGAGACGCGTGAACGCGCGCTTTCGTCGCGGGCTTTACGGACCCTTCACTTCATGGCGCATAAAAGGGTGCTTCCGATGACGAAGCATGATGGACCAGCCAAGGCGTGGATCTGAGTTTTGCCCTTTTTGACCGGCGCGCGCCGCTTGTTGAGCTGCCCAGCGATTTGGCAGTATTGCTTGTGGAGATGACGGCGCGGCAGGCGGCGTCGCCCACGGCCACCATCTATGCGCGTTCGGCCCGTGTGCGGCTCGACTCTCCACTGTTTGCTCCGGTCGATGGCGCGTTCAATGGCCCTGTTGCGAAGGTGATGATGCAGTGGAAGGATGAGTGAACACCTGTTTGCCGCGCGCGTATCATGCGCTTTCAGGCGGTCACCGCACCGTTTTTTGTGAAGTGGAGAGGGGGCGCCCGCCCCGAACCGAGGTTAAACCATGATCGAGAACCAGAAAATTCGTCCGGCCCGCGTGATCGGACCGCTCGGCGAGCCTTTGACGCTCGATACCCTGCCGCCGCCCACCACGACCCGCTGGGTCGTCCGCCGCAAGGCCGAAGTTGTGGCTGCGGTGAACGGTGGTTTGCTGACCGTGGACGAGGTGTGCAACCGCTATGGCCTGACGGTGGAGGAGTTCGCCGGCTGGCAGCGTGCGATCGATCGTTCCGGCATGCCGGGATTACGCGTTACACGTATCCAGCACTACAAGTCCCTGTACGAGCGGCAACAGAAGTTCTGAAGGGACGGGTTACGGCCCCGGAACAAATCCGAGGTGTCAAGAGTCTTTTCCCCAGCGCCCGGCCGTTCGGGCCGTTAACGCAGGGGAGTGAGTCATGGGTATTATTCTCTGGTTGATCGTCGGCGGCGTGATTGGCTGGCTGGCCAGCATCATCATGCGTACCGATGCTCAGCAAGGTATCTTTCTCAATATTGTCGTGGGCATCATTGGCGCGTTCATTGGCGGCCTGATCATTACAGGCGGTTCGATCAACAGCGCGCCGCTGACGCTGACGTCGTTCCTGGTGTCGCTGCTTGGTGCAGTGATCCTGCTTGCGATTGTGAACCTCTTCCGTCGCGGTCGCGTTCGTTAATCGAACGAGTAGGAAATGGAACAGCGGCCGCCCGGTGACGGGCGGCCGTTTTCTATTGGGCCATTTCTATCGCGGCGCGGGCCCACGCCGTCCTATTTCAGCAGGAAGCGAACGGAGACGGTGGCGCTGATCGGCACCTCGCCCGGCAGAACACGGGTCGGTGCGTCCGACGCCATTTCCGCGCGCGCATAAAGCACCGGCGGCCGCGGACCATTGCCACGATCCTCGCCTGCCTCGCCGATCGCGACGATACGATCGACTCGCAGGCCCGCCGCTTCAGCGTAGCGCGCAGCGCGCGCCCGTGCCTGCTTGATCGCCTCGATCCGGGCGGCATCAAGCGCAGCTTCGGGCTTGTCGACCGACATTTCGGGCCCGTTGATCTGATTGGCGCCCGCTTTCACAAGGGCATCAAGCACCGTGCCGCTCTTGGCGACATCACGAAACTTGACCGAGATCGTGTTCGTCGCCTGATACCCGGTGATCACAGGCGGCTGATTTTCGACGTAGCGATGCTGCGGCGAGAGGTTGACGTTCGCTGTCATGATGTCGCGCGGCGCAACGCCAGCCGCGCGCAGCGAGGCGATCACCCGGTCCATCTTTGCGGCATTGTCCGCCAAAGCAGCGGCCGCGGTGGCGGATTGCGTCACCACGCCGGCGCGAATGGTGGCGATATCCGGAACGCGGGACACTTCGCCCGTCGCGACAACATCCAGCACGGCAGCGTCTGGGAGGATCGGCACCGGGGCGGCGGATTGCGCGGCAGCAGGCGCAGCCGTCATCGTGAGCGCGGCCATCGCCAGTGTGGCAATCGTGTAACGCATGATCCGAAATCTCCATTGTGGAACGCTTTGGCGCCTGTGGGGCTCGGTTGATCAACACAGGCTGAACGGCTCGCCGCTTGCTGCGACTCCGCGAATCTGTCATGCGGCATTGGGGCAAAACCGGCGCTTGAGCCCGGTGACTTATTCATATAACACAGCTGCAGATCAATGTAGTGCCGGTCGCCGCAAGCCGCCGGAGCGGGATGTAGGGCGCATGAATTATCAAGTCGGCGGGTTGAGTGGGGACACCGTGCTGATCGAGGGGCCGGAGGATGATGGCGCGCGTCGGCGCCGCCGAATGCTGGTGTTCGCCCTGGTCGCGATCGCTTTGCTCGCCATCGGTGCCTTTTTCCTGACGCGTGGAGGCGAGGCGCCGCAGCAGGCGGGCGCCGCGTCCGATCAGGCGCCGCGTGTCACCGTTGTGGTTCCTGGCCGGGCGGCGCTCGGTCGCACGATCAACGCGAACGGCACGCTGGCCGCCCGGCGCGAAATGCCCGTAGGCGTCGCCGGCGAGGGGGGCATGGTCACGCGCGTGCTCGTAGAGCCGGGGCAGTGGGTGCAGGCCGGTCAGGTGCTGGCGCTGGTCGACCGCTCGGTACAGACGCAAACCGCTCAGAGCCTGGCTGCCCAAGTGAATGTTGCCCAAGCGGATCTGACGCTTGCCCAAGCGGAATTGCAGCGCGCCCAGCAGCTTGTCGACCGCGGCTTCATCAGCCAGGCGGATGTTCAGCGACGGATCGCCACCCGCGATGCGGCCGCGGCCCGCCTCAAGGTCGCGGGAGCGTCTGCGGCGGAGCAGCGCGCGCGCAACCAGCGTCTGGATATTCGTGCGCCCGCCGCCGGCCTGGTGCTTACCCGGCAGGTCGAGCCTGGCCAGATCATCAGTTCAGCGTCCGGCACGCTGTTCCGCATGGCCAAGGGAGGCGAGCTGGAGATGCGCGCGCAGTTGCCGGAGGACGATCTTGCCGCCCTGCCGGTGGGCGCGCGCGCCATGGTGAAGCCGGTCGGCAGCGATCGCGCGTTCGAAGGGCAGATCTGGCAGATCTCTCCGGTGATCGATACGCAGACCCGGCAGGGCATCGCGCGCATCGCGCTGCGCTATGATCCTGCGCTTCGCCCCGGCGGCTTTGCCTCGGCAGTTATCACCAGCGGCGGGGTCAGCATGCCCGGCCTGCCGCAATCCGCGATCCTCAGCGACGAGAAGGGTAATTTCGTCTATGTCGCGGACAAGGACAACATCGTGCGCCGTCGCGATGTGCGGCTTGGCAGCGTGAGCGACGATTCGGTGGCGATCGCATCGGGGCTCGACGGAAGCGAGCGCGTGGTGGTGTCCGCAGGCGCGTTCCTGAATCCGGGGCAGAAGATCGCCCCGGTTCTGGGCAAGCCGGGAGAGTGACGGCATGAACTTCCGCAACATATCGGCATGGTCGATCCGCAATCCGGTCCCGGTCATCGTCCTGTTCGTGATCCTGACGGTCGCCGGCGTCGTCAGCTTCATCCGTATGGACATCAACCGCGAGCCGGATATCGACTTTCCGGCCGTTGCGGTGGAGATCACGCAGCCGGGCGCGGCGCCCAGCGAGCTGGAAACGCAGGTGACGCAGCGCGTCGAAGCTGCGGTGCGGACGGTGGAAGGCGTCGACGAACTGCAGTCCTTCGTCAGCGAAGGCAATTCCACGACCATGGTGCAGCTCGACATCGGCACACCGGTTGACCGCGCCGTCAACGAAGTGCGCGACGCCGTCACGCAGATCCGCTCGAACCTGCCCGAGGGCATTCTCGAGCCGCAGATCAGCCGCGTGAAGATCAACGACGATGATCTCGGCAGCTATTCGGCCATCGCCACCGACATGACGGTGGAACAGCTCAGCTGGTACATCGACAATACGGTCACCAAGGAATTGCTCTCGATCGAGGGCATGGGCGGCGTTGAGCGGAACGGCGGGGTCGATCGCGAGATCCGCGTCATTCTCGATCCGGCGAAGCTTGCAGCCTACGACCTGACGGCGACGCAGATCAACCAGCAGCTGCGACAGGTGAACCTGAATGCGGCGGGTGGCCGTGCCGAAGTGGCCGGTGCCGAACAGTCGGTGCGCGTGCTGGGCAATGCGAGCGACGCTTATGAGCTGGGCGAGACCCAGATCATCGCAGGCAATGGTCGCACCATCAAGCTGAGCGCCGTTGCGACGGTGCGCGATCTTTATGCCGAGCAGCGGACGGCGGCAGGGGTGGATGGCAAGCCGGTCATCACCTTCGATTTCAAGCGCGCCAAGGGCTATTCGGAAGTCACCGTCTTCCGCGAGGCGCAGAAGAAGCTGGCGGAGCTTGAGAAGCGCAATCCGGCAGTCAAGTTTCAGCTGCGCATCGACGGCTCCAAATATGCCGTGGAGCAATATGAGAGCGCGATCCACGCGATGATCGAGGGCGCGGTGCTCGCCGTGTTCATCGTGTTCCTGTTCCTGCGTGACAAGCGCGCGACCTTCATCTCGGCGCTTGCCATCCCGCTGTCGGCGATCCCGGCCTTCTGGTTCATGGACCTGATGGGCTTCACGCTGAACAGCATGACGCTACTCGCGCTCAGCCTTGTGGCGGGCGTGCTGGTCGACGATGCGATCGTGGAGATCGAGAATATCGTTCGCCACATGCGCATGGGCAAATCGGCCTATCAGGCATCGATCGACGCGGCTGACGAGATTGGCCTTGCGGTGCTGGCGACCACCATGGCGATCGTTGCAGTGTTCCTGCCGGTCGGCCTGATGCCGGGCGTGTCGGGGCAGTTCTTCAAGAATTTCGGCCTGACCGTCGTCGTCGCCGTGCTGATGAGCCTGGCGGTGGCGCGCATGATCACGCCGATGATCGCGGCCTATTTCCTCAAGTCCGCAGGCCCCGAATCGCACGGTGAGGGCCGCCTCATGGACCTTTACATGGTCGTGCTGCGCTGGACGCTGGACCCAGGCAAGTCGATGGCCGTGCGCGCGCGCGGCGGGTTTCGGCGGATCACCGGCTATATCTATGATCACCGCATCTGGACGATCGGGATCGGCGGGCTCGCCTTTGTCCTGACTGTGCTGGGCTTTTCCAGCCTGCCCATGCAGTTCCAGCCGTCGGTCGATCAGGAACGTTCCACCGTCACCATCACCATGGCACCGGGCGCGACCCTCAACCAGACGCAGACGGTGGTGAACCAGGTCTATGAGCTGCTGAGCCGTCAGCCCGAAGTGGATACGACCTATACGCGCACCTTTGTCGGCAATGGCCGGGTGACGGTGCAGTTCAAGGAAAAGCCGAGCCTCAACGATCGGATCGCCGCCCTGTTCGGCGGAGACATCAGCGACAAGCGCACCAAGACGTCGACCGAGTTCGAGCGCGCGCTGGCTCCGCAGCTCGCCCGGATTCCGGACGCGCGCGTCAACTTCCAGTCGCAGTTCGGCTGGGGCGACAACAATCGCGACGTGTCGGTCACCCTGGGCAGCGACGATCCCGTCCTGCTGCGCCAGACGGCGGACAAGATCGTCAGTGACATGGCGAAGATCCCTGGCTTCCTGGCGCCCCGCATCGCAGGCGATCTCAATCGGCCGGAAATCGTGATCAAGCCGCGGCTCGATCTGGCGGCCGACCTGGGAGTGACGACGAGCGCGCTGTCCAACGCGATCCGTATCGCGACATTGGGCGACATCGACCAGAACAGCGCACGCTTTTCGCTGAACGATCGCCAGATCCCCATCCGCGTCGCCTTTGACCAATCCTCGCGCACGCGGATGGCGACGATCCGGAACCTGCCGGTGCCGACGCAGAACGGCGGTTCGGTGCCGCTGTCGGTGGTGGCGGAAATCGGCTTCGGTTCAGGCCCGACCAAGATCAACCGGCTGAATCAACAGCGTCAGCTGACCATCGGCGCGGATCTGTCGCCCGGCCTCATCCTGTCCAACGCGATGACGCAGGTGAATGCGCTCCCGTCGATGCAGAACCTGCCGCTCGGTGTGCAGAAGATGAGCGTTGGTCAGGCCAAGTGGCAAATGGAGATGCTGATCAACTTCGTGATCGCTGTGATCGCGGGTGTCTTCCTGGTCTTCTCGGTGCTGGTCCTGCTGTACCGCCGCCTGCTGCCGCCGCTGGTGAACATGGGTTCGTTGCTGCTCGCGCCGCTGGGCGGCGTCCTGGCGCTGATCATCACCGGGCACCCGTTGTCGATGCCGGTGTTCATCGGCCTGCTCATGCTGCTGGGTATCGTCGCCAAGAACTCGATCCTGCTGATCGACTTCGCGCTGGAGGAGATGCACGCGGGCGTGCCGATCTATGACGCGGTGGTCGACGCGGGGCACAAGCGAGCGCAGCCGATCGTGATGACCACGGTGGCGATGGTGGCCGGTATGGTGCCGACCGCGCTGGCGCTGACCGGCGACGGGGCGTGGCGTGCGCCGATGGGTATCGTGGTGATCGGCGGGCTGATCGTGTCCACCCTGCTGACGCTCCTCATCGTTCCGGCCTCATTCAGCCTGTCGATCGGCATCGAGCGGCGCGTGGGTCCGTGGCTTGGCCGCAAGCTGCTGACCTACCAGCCCGGCGACGACGAAGCGCCGGCGATCGATCATGCGGCGACCGGCGGCACGCTGTCGCCGCCACGTGGGCGCATCGGCTATCGCGACGGCGACGTTCCTGCGGAATGACGCTTGAACAAACCCCCGTCTGGGGGATTGTTCGGGCATGATCCCAGTTACGCTGCGGCGCCCATCGGAGACACGTGCGCCGGCCGGTCTGGTGCGGATGCGCGTGATCGCGACCGGGATGCTGGTCGCCATGGCACTGGCATTCCTGCTGGCGCGCGCGCTTGATGAAGTTCACCCGGCGTGGGGCTTCGTGCGAGCGTTCGCCGAAGCGGCGATGGTCGGCGGCCTCGCCGACTGGTTTGCCGTCACCGCTCTGTTCCGCCATCCGCTCGGGCTGCCAATCCCGCACACTGCCATTATTCCGCGCAACAAGGACCGGATCGGCGATCAGCTCGCCACATTCCTGCGCGATTATTTTCTGATCCCCGTCGTGGTGGCGCGCCGGATGCGACGCATGGACGTGGCAAGCGCCGCCGGGCGCTGGCTGGCGAGCCCGTCCGCCGGGAGCCGACGCGTTACCCGCGGCGCCTCTCGGCTGGCGGTCGAGGTGCTCCAGGCGCTCGATCAGGAGCGGCTGGGCGGCATGGTGCGCGGCGCCATGGTCCAGCAGGTGCGCCGGATCGAATTGTCTCCCCTGCTCGGCCGCGCGCTTGAGGCTGCGATGGCGGAGAACCGGCACCAGCCGATCATTGATGGCATCGTTCGCTGGGCCGGCCGCGTGCTGGAGGCGAACCAGCAGGTCGTGCGCAACATGGTGCATGAACGGGCCGGCACGATCCTTCGCTGGACCGGCCTTGATGAGACCATCGCGAACAAGATCATCGACGGGCTGGACAAGATGCTGGTCGACATGGCCGAGCAGCCGGATCACCCCCTGCGCACAAAGGCCGAGGAGGGCCTGGCTACGCTCGCCCGCGATCTTCAGCACAAGCCGGAGATGCAGGAGCGGGTCGAGGCCCTGAAGCTCGCCCTGCTCGAGAACCCTGCGATGCAAGGCTGGATCAACGGCCTTTGGGAGCAGGCGCGCCACGCCATGCTGCGCGCGGCGCGCGATCCGGAGCGGCTGTTGTCGGGCGGCATTGGCGAGATGCTGCGCCAGTTGGGCCAGACGCTGGAGAGCGACGTCCGGCTTCGCAACACGCTGAACCGCTATGTCCGCCGGGTGGCCGTCGGCACGGCTGCGGATTATGGCGACGTGATCGTCGGCCTCGTTTCCGAGACGGTGCGCGGCTGGGACGCGCAGACCATCACCCAGCGCCTAGAGCATTCCGTGGGCAAGGATCTGCAGTTCATCCGCATCAACGGCACGCTGGTGGGCGGGGCGGTGGGGCTTGTGATCCATGCTTTGGATGTCCTGCTCTGAACCGCGACACCGCAGACGGGCGATCCTCGGGCGAGCTCAAGGGCGCCGTTCAGGGTTGTAACAATGCCGCACATGCAACAACCGGACGAACTGTACGTTCATCTTGATGATCTGCGGAGTTTTCCGCAAAGGGTGGGGGATGGGCGCATTGGCCGAATTCAGCGAGGACGGGGGCAGGCTGCGCGTCACCGGCGACCTGCTGCTCTCCCGCTTGGGTGATCTGCCCACGCGTCTCGATTCCCATTCGGGTTCGATCTCGGAGGTTGATCTCTCCGGCATCGGGCGCATGGATACGATCGGTGCGTGGGTGGTGCACCGCTTCGCCAAAAGAAAGGGCGTGCCGGTCACCGGGCTGAAGCCCGAGCTTCAGCATCTGCTCGAGCAGGTGGGAAGCGCCGATCAGCCGGTTTCAACCCGGCCGAACTATGTCAGCCCGTTCAACCGCGTGCTTGGTGAAGTGGGCGAAGCGGTGGTCATGTCCGGCCGCACGTTGCTGGGCCTGCTCGGCTTCTTGGGCGCGACCGTCCTCGCCTTCGTGAATGTCATTCGCCACCCACGACGCTTTCGCTTCAATGCGACCGTTCAGCGGTTCGAGGTGGTGGGCGTATCGGCGCTCGGCATTGTCGGGCTGATGAGCTTTCTGATTGGCATCGTTATCGCACAGCAGGGCGCCGTGCAGCTTCGACAGTTCGGCGCGGAGGTGTTCACGATCAACCTGATCGGCCGCATCACCCTGCGTGAGCTTGGCGTGCTGATGACGGCGATCATGGTGGCGGGGCGATCCGGCTCTGCGTTCGCCGCGCAGCTCGGAACGATGAAGCTGACGGAGGAAGTGGATGCCATGCGAACCATCGGCGTATCGCCGATGGAGGCATTGGTGCTGCCGCGTACCCTTGCCGCCGTCATGCTGATGCCGCTGCTTGGTTTTTATTCCTCGCTCATCGCCATCATCGGGGGTGGGCTGCTGTGCTGGCTGCAGCTCGAGATCCCACCGGTCACCTATGTCGCGCGGCTGCGCGAAGTGGTGCCGATTACCGATCTTTACGTCGGGCTGATCAAGGCGCCGGTCTTTGGCGCGATCATCGCGATCGCAGGGTGCTTTCAGGGCATGCAGGTGGAGGGCGATGCCGAGCAGGTCGGCACCCGGACCACCGCCGCGGTCGTTCAGGCAATCTTCCTTGTCATCGTGCTCGACGCTTTCTTCGCGGTGTTCTTTGAACGGATCGGCTGGATTTGATGAGCAGTTCCGAGAACATCATCGAAGTCCGTGGTCTCAAGAACGCGTTCGGCGACCAGGTCGTCCATGAAAAGCTGGACCTCGACGTACGGCGCGGCGAAATCCTTGGTGTGGTTGGCGGTTCCGGCACGGGCAAATCGGTGCTGATGCGCTCGATCATCGGGCTTCAAAGCCCCGTGGCCGGCGACGTCACAGTGTTCGGCGAGCCCACGATCGGGCGCGAAGAGACGGAAGCGGTCGAGATCCGCAAGCGCTGGGGCGTGCTGTTCCAGGGGGGCGCGCTCTTCTCCACGCTGACCGTGGCGGAGAATGTGCAGGTTCCGCTGCGCGAATTTTACCCGAACCTCGAGCTGACTTTGCTGGACGAAATCGCCTCGTTCAAGGTGATGATGACGGGCCTGCCGGCAGAGGCGGGCCCCAAATATCCGGCCGAGCTTTCCGGCGGCATGAAGAAGCGGGCCGGTCTGGCGCGGGCCTTGGCACTCGATCCCGAGCTCCTCTTTCTGGACGAGCCGACCGCCGGGCTGGACCCGATTGGCGCCGCGGCCTTCGATGATCTGACCAAGTCGCTCCAGAAGACGCTGGGGCTGACGGTCTTCCTCATCACGCATGATCTCGATACGCTTTACGCCATCTGTGATCGGGTTGCCGTGCTGGCGGACAAGCGCGTCATCGCCGTGGGAACGATCGACGAGCTGCTCGCGCTGGATCACCCATGGATTCAAGAATATTTCCGTGGACCCCGGGGACGAGCCGCGGTGGCAACACGAGACGCTGCGGCAGAAGCAACAGCAAAGTCAGGGGCTAAGTGATGGAAACCCGTTCCAACCATGTGCTGGTCGGCGCCGTCGTGCTGATCCTGCTGGCAGTGCTGGCGCTGTTCACCGTCTGGATCGCGCGGCTGGGCGGCGCCACCCAGAACGAATATGATATCTTCTTCAAGCAATCCGTGGATGGGCTCGCGCGTGGCTCGCAGGTCACCTATTCCGGGGTTCCTTCGGGTCAGGTGAAGTCGATCCAGCTGTGGCGCAACGATCCGCAGTTCGTGCGCGTGCGCATCGAGGTGAGCCAGGAAACGCCGATCCTGCAGGGCACGGCGGCGACCATCCAGGGCAGTTTCACGGGGACCAGCACGGTCAGCCTGGATGGCGCTCGCAAGGGCGCACCGCCGATCGTCTGTCCGGAAAACGACAATGGCCAGCAATGTCCCTATGGCGTGCCTGTCATTCCGACGCGTACCGGTGGTCTTGGCGCGATCCTGAATTCCGCACCCCAGCTGCTGGAGCGGCTGTCCACGTTGACGGAGCGCCTGACCGGGCTGCTGACCGACAAGAACCAGGCATCGATCGCCGGCATTCTGGAGAATACCAATCGCCTGACCGATGCGCTGGCCGATCGCGGACCCGAGATCGCCGCCACGCTGGCGCAGACCCGTATCGCCATTCAGCAGGCTGGCAATGCCGCGCAGCAGATCGGCGAACTGGCGGCAACCACCAATGGCGTGCTGGCGGAGGATATTCGGCCAACGATCGTCAACCTGAACGACACGATTCGCTCGGCGAAGCAGAGCGCGGAAACGCTGAATGGCGCGATCCAGGATGCGCGGCCGGGGTTGCAAACATTCTCCAAGCGCACCGTGCCGGAGATCAACCAGCTGGTTCTTGATCTGCGGCAGATGTCGGCGGCGCTGGCGTCGGTGGCGGAGAAGGTAGACCGGCAAGGGGCCGGATCGTTGATCGGGCAGCAGAAGCTGCCGGACTATAAGGGCAAGTGAGGACGGATATGAAGAAGCTCCTGATCAGTCTTGCCCTTCTGCCGCTTGCCGGCTGTGTCAGCTTCGGTGCCAAGCCGCCGGAGTCACTGCTCAGCCTGACGGCGACGGAGCAGGTGCCGGTAGGCCAGGCGCAATCCTCCGCCGGCGCGCGCACGGTTTCGATCCAGGTGCCCGCAGTGCCGCAAGCGCTGGCGAACAATCGCATCCCCGTGCAGGCCAGCGCGACCGACATCGCTTATGTAAAGGATGCGCAATGGGTCGAGCCCCCGGCGCGGCAGTTTGCGCGTCTGCTGTCGGACACCGTGACGGCCCGAACCGGCCGGGTTGTCCTATCCGGCGCGCAGTCGCTGGCTGATCCCGGTGCGCGGCTTGCGGGTGAGTTGCGGATGTTCGGGGTCGATGCCGCCACTTCGGCCGCTGTCGTTACGTACGACGCCGCCTTGGTGCGCGACGAGGGCGGTGCACTGGAGAAGCGTCGCTTCGAGGCGCGGGTACCGGTGTCCGCGGTCGAGCCGGCGCCGGTGGGCGCCGCACTCAACCAGGCTGCCAATCAAGTGGCCAGCGAAGTGGCGGACTGGATCGGCCGGTAAGGGGCCCGTGTGAGGAATGCCGGCAAGGCGCCCTCAATAACGGCAAGTTGATCATTGGTGCAGAGCGATCGTCCTTCCGCCGGAAGGAAGGCTTGCCCGCGAACTCCCCGGCGAGAGACCCGCGGGCATGGCGCTTGCGGCGCTATTGCGCCAGTGTCTTTGCGAGGTCGAAGAGATAGTCGCGTCCTTCATAAAGGGACGTGACACGAATGCGCTCGTTCAGCCCGTGCGTCCCGTTCAGGTCGGGCTCCAGGAAGAGGCCGGGCACGCCGTAAACGGGCATGTTCAGCCTGCCGAAGAAGACGCCATCCGTCGCCCCAGTAGACATCATCGGCACGACCGGAACGCCCGGGAAGTGCTTGGCGGCGAGTGACTGCACCGGGCCCATGATCTTGGGGTCGAGCGGAGGCGGCACTGCAACCGGGCGGACAGGCTGGTTGGCGGTGACCGTCACCTTTGGTCCGGCAAGTTCCTTCAGCTTCGCCAAGGTGCCCTCGACGCTTTCGCCCGGGAAGATGCGGCAATTCACATTCGCCGTCGCCCGCTGCGGCAGGGCATTTTCGGCATGACCCGCGTTGACGAGCGTGGCGACGCAGGTCGTGCGAAGGGTGGAATGCAGCACCTTGTCCCGGCTGACGATCGCGTCGGCACTCTGGTCGGTCGGATCGGCCAGCAGGCGCTGGATGGCGGCTGACGTGGGTGACGGAAGCGCCTTGGCGCTGGCGGCGAAAAAGGCGCGGGTCGTATCCGAAAACTTGATCGGGAACTCATACCCTTGCACTCGCTTGATCGCGTCCGCCAGATCGTAGATCGCGTTCTCCGGTGTCGGAGCGGAACTGTGCCCGCCCGGGTTGGTGGCAACGAACGTGAAGTTCTGCGCGGCCTTCTCCCCGACCTGGATGGCAAGTGCCTGTCGCTTTCCGCGCGCGTCCAGCCGCCCGCCACCACCTTCGTTGAGGACGAAATCGGCGCGAACCAAGTCCGGTCGGTTCTTCGTGAGCCAGTCCGCGCCGTTGAACGCGTAAGTGGTCTCCTCCCCACAGGTGAGCGCCAACCTGATTGTTCGCTTCGGCCGGAAGCTCTGCTGCCTGAAGCGGATCATCGCATCGGCCCAGATCGACGACATGGCCTTGTCGTCGACTGAGCCGCGCGCATAGTAGAAGCCGCCTTCTTCGACGAGCTTGAACGGATCGCGCTGCCAATCCTCGCGCTTGGCAGCGACAACGTCCAGATGGCCGAGCAGCAGCATGGCGCCGAGCGTCGGATCGGACCCGGGGAGCGTGGCGACTAGTCCGCCGTCCTCTGGGTGATCCGGCGTGGAAAAGAGGACCAGGTCGCTGTCCGCATAACCCGCCGCCTTCATCCGGTCTGCAATCTGCCGAGCGGCGCGGGTGCAGCTTCCCTGATCGACCACCGTGTTGGTTTCGACCAGTTCCTTGTAGAGTTCGAAGAATGCTTTCTCGTCCGGTCGCTGCTGCGCGCTGACCGTCGTCGGTACCAGGGCTGAACCAGCCAATCCTGCTGCTATGATCCGCCAGTGACCCTGCATTCTTCTCTCCCGCTTATGTAAGCGGCAATGCTTGCAGGGAAACTTTGCTGAGGCAACGCTGCATTGTGCACGGCGCCCAGTACCGGAGGGAATGCGCCGGCTTCGTCGTCAGCCTTGGGAGTTTTCGGGTGCTGGCGGCACGGGAGCGGGCGGCGACGGCATGGTTTCGGCCGGCTGAGCCGCCTGCGCCGCGCCAGAGACGGTGCCGACGATGGCTGCCGTCTCTAGAATCTCGAGGGCGCGATCGGCGGCGACATAGCGGCGGGCGGCGCTGGTCCAACGCACGGCTTGCGGACCACCGGGAAGCCGCTCCACCTCCTCCAGCGCGGCATCCACCCTGCCGATGTCCACCAGCCGCCGAGCCCGCGTCAGCCGCTCGGATGGGATTGCCGAAGGCATGTTGGCGTCGCGCAGAACCACCAGGTGCCGCAACTCATCGATCAGGCCGTCAAACCAATGCTCAGTTCCCGGATTCAGCAACATGGAGGAGTTCGCCTCCAGTGCTTCACGAAGCCCCTCCAGCGTGACAGGATCACGGCCTACCTGAACGATCGTCTCCACGGCCTGCTGGTGGGTGCCGCCGAACCTTCTACGCAGCTGCTCCTCCAGATAGCCGAGTGGCTTGCCACGTTCGATCGACCGCCGCGCAGCGAAAGCGATAAGTATCGCTTCGGCACGGCCGGCGCGGTCGGCCGAGGCCGTCACGTCCAGCTGCATGCCCGCGGCACGAGCCTCAAGCGCCGCAAGCTGCGCGGCAAGCGCGCTTTCGCGCGTAGCGAGAGTCACCGGATCAAAAGGGCCGAGAACCGGGGCGCCGGCCGGCGCTGGCACCGCTTGGCCGCCAACGGTTGTCGTTGATGACGCACCCGGCGCCGAGCTCTGCTGCCACCAACCCTGGCGGTCACGCACGGACAGCCACATCAGCCCCAGGCCCACGAGGAGCGCGAGCACCACGAGCAAGGTGATAAGGCCAACTCGCGACCGGCGCGGAGCGGGATCGAGCGGCACAGCTTCGTCCATGAGGCCTTATCCCCAGTGGATGGTTAGTGGTCAATCGCGAGCGTGCATGCAGCCTGCACGAGCGCCGCATCGTTCGGCTCCGCGGCAATCAGGCTGCGATCCCAGCCCTTGCCTGCCGCTTGCGCGACGGCATCGCTGATGGCGGCGATCCGCACCGAGGCGAGGGAGGTGTGATCCCGTTCCAGAAGGCGACGAAACAGGGTGGCCGCGCGGGGCGAGTGAAGCAGGGTGACGGCGCTTTTTGCCAGACGCATCGTGCCAGGGGCGGGAATGCGCGGCTCGCTGGCATAAACGGGGATGTCCTCCACACCCGGCAGGGATATTCTGTCGCGCGCCGCAAGGCGAAGGATGCGATGCCAACCATTCCGATGTGCCAGCGAGAGGGCCTGCGCACCGTCACCCTGGCCCACCGCGGCGATCCTGAGGCCCGCGTCCTCGGCGGCGGCGGCCGTGCCAGCTCCAACGGCAATCACGGGCAGATGCCGCAGCACAGCCAGACCGGGCCCGGCGAGACGCGCGGCGTTGGCGCTGGTCAGCAGCAATGCGTCATAGGGATCGTCCGGCGGGGTCCATTCGATTGCAACGATGCCGAAGAGCGGCAGCCGCGCGACGGTCAGCCCCGCCGCTTCCAAACGTCTGGCGGTCGCGGCATTGCCAGGTTCCGGCCGCAGAACCAGCGCCGGCCGGGTCACCCCGCAAACAGCCGCCGGATCGACCCGGGCGCCCGCTCCAGCAGATCCGCCGCGAGCGCCTGGCCCAGCGCTTCGCCGCCATCGCCGCTCATGCTCCCAGAGATATGAGCAGTCCCATCCTCATCCAGCAGCTCGGCCGCCAAGGTCATCTGACCATCCTGCCAGGATGCAAGGGCTGCCACCGGCGAGTGGCACGTGGCGCCTAGGGCTGCCAGCAGCGCGCGTTCAGTCAGCACGCAGCGGTGGGTGTCCGAACAATCGATCGCGCTTACGAGATCGCGCGCAGGCCCCGTGGAAAGCGTTTCCACCCCCACCGCACCCTGGGATGGCGCTGGCAGCGTTGTGTCGAGCGGAAGCGGCGTGCCGGTACCGGGGCGCTCCAGACGCTCAAGGCCCGCCGCAGCGAGCAAGGTCGCATCCACCTCGCCCGCTGCCAGCTTGCCCAGTCGGGAATCCACATTTCCGCGCAGCAGGACAATCTGCAGGTCAGGCCGGCGGCGCAGGAGCTGGGCCCGCCGACGTGGCGAGCTTGTCCCCACCACGGCGCCCTGCGGGAGCGCTTCGATCGATTCCGCGCCAATCAGCCGGTCGCGAACGTCCGCGCGCGGCAGCATGGCCGCCACGACGATCTCCGCAGGCCGGATCGTCTCCACATCCTTCATGGAATGAACGCAGGCATCCACCTCGCCGGCCAGAAGTGCCCGGTCCAGCTCCTTCGTCCACAAAGCTTTGCCGCCGATTTCCGCTAGGGCACGATCCTGTATCCGGTCCCCCGTCGTCCGAACGACAACGATCTCGACATCGTCCCAGCCATGCACGGCCATCAGCGCGTCGCGGACCATGCCCGCCTGCGTGAGCGCAAGCGGGGAGCCGCGCGTGCCGAGCCTGAAGGTGTTTGCCATTGAAACTTCGTACCACTCCGTTCGGGGACGGCTTTATCAGCCCTGGACTGCCCTTCGACAAGCATCCGGCGAGCGGATAAGGGGGACAGATGCTCATTCTTGGCCTGGAATCCTCCTGCGACGAAACGGCGGCAGCGATCGTCACTGGTGATCGGCGAGTGCTGTCCCATCGGCTTGCGGGACAGGAAAGCGACCATCGACCGTTCGGCGGAGTCGTGCCGGAAATCGCCGCGCGGGCGCATGTTGAGGCGCTCGAACCGCTGGTGCAGGCGGCGCTGGCCGACGCTGGCGTCACGCTGGCGGACGTGGACGCGGTGGCGGCGACGGCCGGGCCTGGGCTGATCGGCGGCGTGATGGTGGGACTGGTGACCGGAAAGGCGCTCGCCCACGCGGCCGGCAAGCCGCTGGTCGCCGTCAACCATCTGGAGGGCCATGCCTTGAGCCCAAGGCTGGCCGACCCGGATCTGGAGTTTCCATATCTGCTGCTGCTGGTATCCGGCGGGCATTGTCAGTTGCTGCTGGTCGAGGGGGTGGGCCGCTACCGGCGCCTTGCGACGACCATTGATGATGCTGCGGGAGAGGCATTCGACAAGACGGCGAAGCTGCTGGGGCTGGGCTTTCCGGGCGGGCCGGCCGTGGAACGTGCCGCCCTGAAGGGAAGTCCCGCCGCCGTGCCGCTGCCCCGGCCGTTGCTGCGCTCGCCGGAGCCGCATTTCTCCTTTGCGGGGCTGAAAGCGGCCGTTGCACGCGTGATCCATGACTATTCGCCTGAGGACATCGCCGCGTCCTTCCAGGCGGCGGTGGTGGATTGCCTGCTTGATCGGACGCGCCGGGCGATGGCGCAGGCGAGCGGCGCAACCGCATTGGTGGTGGCCGGTGGTGTCGCGGCGAACGCCGCGGTGCGCGACGCTTTGTCCCGGCTGGCAAGCGAGAGCGATATGCGCTTTGTCGCGCCGCCGCTTTGGCTCTGCACCGATAACGCCGCCATGATCGCTTGGGCGGGCGCCGAGCGTTTTGCCGCCGGGCTGACCGATCCGTTGGATATCCCGGCGCGTGCGCGCTGGCCACTCGACCCCACCGCAGCAGCGGTACGCGGGGCGGGAGTGAAGGCGTGAGGATCGGCGTGATCGGCGGTGGCGCCTGGGGCACGGCCCTGGCGCAAGTGGCGGCGCGTGGCGGCGAGGTGCTGCTCTGGGCACGCGAACCTGAGGTCGTGGAAAGCATCAACGCCCGGCACGAAAACACGACCTTCCTGCCGGGCGTACCGCTCTCGACGCGGATTCGGGCGACTGGCCTTCTGGCCGATCTCGCCGGCAATGACGCGCTGCTGGTGGTCGCGCCGGCGCAGCATGTCGGCGCCGTGCTGGAGGCGACACCGGTCGGCGACACGCCGCTGGTGCTGTGCGCGAAGGGGATCGAGGCGGGGTCGCGTCGGCTGGTGGGCGAAATCGCACAGGCGGTGCATCCTGCCGCGCCGATCGCGGTCCTTTCCGGCCCCACGTTCGCGCATGAGGTAGCGGCAGGCCTGCCGACGGCCGTGACCCTCGCCTGCGCCGATGAAGCGCTTCAGGCGAAGCTTGCCGCCCGGCTCGCCAGCCCGAGTTTTCGCCCCTACGCCTCCGCCGACGTGACCGGCGCGGAGATAGGCGGGGCGGTGAAGAACGTACTCGCCATCGCGTGTGGCGTGGTGGAGGGGGCAGGTTTGGGCCAGAATGCCCGTGCTGCGCTGATCGCCCGCGGTTTTGCCGAAATGACGCGCTTCGGACTGGCGCGCGGCGCACGGGCAGAGACTCTGGCGGGGCTTTCCGGACTGGGCGATCTGGTGCTGACCTGCTCATCCACCAGCAGCCGCAACTTTTCGCTTGGCCTGGGTCTTGGAGGCGGCGCGAGCGCTGCCGACTTGCTTGCGGATCGCCGCACCGTGGCCGAAGGAGCGTTCACCGCGCCCGTTCTGGCCGAAGCGGCGGATGAAGCCGGCATCGATATGCCGATCACAACGGCGGTCTGCCGCCTGCTTCAAGGCGTGTCGGCGCGAGCGGTGATCGAGGATTTGCTCGCACGACCGCTGCGCGAGGAGGGCTGATGCGTCTGGCGGTGCTTGCGCGCGCGATCAACGCGGGCAAGCCGCTGGCGATGGCTGATCTGCGCGCGCTGCTCGAAAGGCAGGGGCTGGGGGATGTCCGCACCATCCTGGCATCCGGCAATGCGGTGTTTTCGTCAAATGAGGATGCAGCGCTCGTCGAGAAGCGTCTGGAACAGGCGGCCCAAAGGGAGCTTAATCTCGAGACTGCGTGGTTTGTCCGCAGCCATGATGAGCTAAGCGCGATCGTTGCTGCAGCGCCCTTCCCGGAGGCGGTCGCCACGCGCCCAAATCATGTCCAAATATTCTTCCACCATGAACCTGTAGATGGCGGTAGGTTGCAGGACCTGACCACGGTGTATGACGGCCCGGAGCGGCTGCTGGCGATCGGGCGCGAACTGTACGTCGACTATCCGGATGGGATCGGCCGCTCCAAGCTGCCGGGACTGTTTGCCAAAGCCGAGCTGCCGCTGTCGACGGGCCGAAACTGGAATACGCTGCTGAAGCTGGTGGAGGCGACGCGCTGAACCGCGGTCAGGCGGCGATGATCATCGCAGCACCTGGCTGCTCAGCGCCTGACAGTCGGCATCCTGCGCAATGGGCTCCTGTCGGCCGCTGATGGCTCGGCCAAGCGCCTTCAACACGTTGCCAACCGACTTCACCTCGCGCGGCACGACCACGTCTGGCTCACTGATCGTTCCGGTCATTGTTGCCGAACCGGGCAGCTTCAGGACGGCATCGTGCTTTGGTGCGCCGGTCAGCCGGATGGCCAGCCGCTCGTCCGGGAAGGAAATCGTGCCCTGGCCGTCCAGGCGGCTTTGCGACGTGTCGACAATGAAGGGACCGGCTTGTCCAACGCCATTGCGCATCGTCAGGCCAACGATCACGCAGCGCAATACCGCGCGATCCTCTCTCCCAGCGAGCAATGTCCCGCCGGCGTCAAAGCCGAGCGCCTCCGCAACCTCTTTCGGGAGCGCCCCGTTGCGGGCGGCCAGACCGATGCGACCACTGGCGTTGCCGACGGCTTCGCGGATCGTGCTCCCACGACCCTCGAGCACCGCACGCGCATCGACCCGCCCGGTTACCGATCCGCCGCCGCCAGCGAGGGCAGGAATGCTGCTGCCAATCAGCCGAAGATCCAGCTTCACCAGCGGAACCGGGCCGTTGTTGCCCTGATCGACCACGGCTGTTCCCGCGATCCGGCCCTGCCTGAGCCCGATTACCATGGGAGAGACCGTCAACACCCGATGATCGAGGGTCAGCGTGCCCGCCATGGAGGTGAGGGAGGAGGGGCCGTGTCGGCTGACGATCCGTGCGACCCGGAAGGTGAGGCGGCCGTCCGTGCGGCCGATCTTGGCAAGATTCACTCGCGTGTCGGGCACGATTCGCGGCCCGATCGCCTGTTTCCGGGCTGCAGCCCGCCTTAAGCCTGCGTCGGAAGACAGGTCATCGAAGTCCAGCTGGCGAGACGAGAATGAGCCTTGCAGCTTGGTTCGATCGCCATCCTTGATGACGGTCAGTTCGCCGGTGAGATCCGATCGGCCGATCCGGCCATTGAGCCGGTCGATCAGCCAGCGGCCTGGCTCACGGCGAACCTTCGCAGACAGCACGACCGGCTGGGTGTGGAACAGACCAGCTTCGATCACAGCGTCGATCAGCTTCAGGTCCCGCGCCCGCGCGGACACCTCAAGCGACATATGCTCCGTGTCGAGCGGGGCTGCCATAGCTCCTTTGGCGTGCATCGACAGGTCGGTTCCGGTCAGCCGGGCATCAAAGGGCCATTTGCCCCTGTGCTCCCCGGAAACCGCCGGTGCGCTGACGGCGATGCGAACCGGAACGTCGCGTATCTCGCCCCTGCCACTCACACGCAGGCCGGCAGATTGATTGGAGAGGAAGTTCAGCGCGAACCAGCGGTCGCGCTTCTCATCCCGATAGGTCAGGCGCGAGTTGCTGACACTGAGCTGATCGAGGCCGCCGCCGCCGGTGCCGCCGCGCCCCGTCGTGCCACGCCAGCTTTCGCGCCCGTCGGCGGCTCGTACGAGATTGAGTTCGGCGCCGGAAATCGTCACGTCGCCGAGCGCCAGCCTGCCGGTCAGAAGCGACAGGGCGCTGAAGCTCACTTCCATTTGGGCAACGCGGGCAAGATCGTGCGGGCCAGCCCATTGTGGGCCTGGAATGCGGACATCGCGCAGCCGGACGGAGGTCGTGAACCCGAAGTGGTCGACCCGTTCCATGGTGCCGATCGTTACCGGTCGGCCGAACCGGGCGGTCATCCGGCTTTCCAGAACTCCCTTCAGCAACCCCCAGGGGAACGCCGCTATCGCAATCGCAACGATGGCGACGATCAGCGTGATGACGGTTGCCGCGATCCGGATACGGGGACGGGACAGCGAACGGAACATTGAAGGTGAGACGCCTGAAATCAGCGTTCGTTCCGGATACGAAAGGAGTGATGCGGCGGCGCTCGGCGCCCCTTCTACTTAGCGCTCCGTGAAACGAGCGCGACCAAGCGTGCCGATCAGAAATCGATCGCGACGCCCTTCTTTTCCCAATCGCCATATCGCACTGGATCGCGGCCGAGCGGATCTTCCGCCGGTCGCTCCATGGGCGCAGGCTGTGGCACGGGCTTGTTGGGGGACAGGTAAGCCGGCGGCTTAACATGAGGAGGGCGTTTTGACATCGGCTCTTCCGGTTGCGTCGTTAAGCCGCCACATGGGCCCGATGCCTTCTCCCGCCAAGCCCCGTTCGTCTTCTGGCCGTCGCCCGGCCGATCCTCCCGGTACCGCGCCGCGCCGCGCGGCCCTGCGCCTGCTGGACGCCGTTCTGCGCCGGGGCGAGCCGCTGGAGGCAGCGCTGCCCAATGCGACCCGTGGTCTGGAAGGCGCTGATCGGGGCCTTGCCCATGCCATCGCGGCCGAAACGCTGCGCCGTTTGCCCGATCTTGATGCCCTGATCGATTCGGCGACGCGCCAACGCCTGCCCGACGATGCGAAGGCGCGAATGGCGCTGCGCGTCGCGCTGGTCCAGACACTGGCGCTTGGCACCCCGCCGCATGCCGCGATCGCCACGGTTCTTCCGCTTGTCGACGGTGGACCGCGCAAGCTGGTTCATGGGGTGTTCGGCGCGTTGAACCGTGGCGGCGCAGAGTTGCCGGAACAGCCGTCGCTTCCGCCGGAGATAGCGGAACGCTGGGGCAGCTACTGGGGCGAGGGCGTGGTCAACGCGGCCGCAAGCGCCATTGCCGCGCCACCGCCGCTCGACCTGACGCTGGCCAAGGCGGACGGACTCGCGCCGGAAGGGGCAAGCTTGGCGCCCGACCACCGCCGTATCGTGGAGGCAGCCCCCGTCACGACGCTTGCCGGCTATGACGAAGGCGCGTGGTGGGTACAGGATGTGGCGGCTTCGCTGCCCGCCCGTCTGCTTGGAGCTGGCGAGGGGCACGTGCTGGACCTGTGCGCTGCTCCTGGCGGGAAAACGATGCAGCTTGCCGCCGCGGGGTGGAATGTCACCGCGCTGGAGATTGCACCATCGCGCGCCGCCCGTTTGCATGAAAACCTGGCCCGGACCGGCCTGCCTGCCCAGGTGGTGATCGCGGACGCGCTGGACTGGGCCCCCGCGGAGCCGCTCGACGCCATCCTGCTTGATGCGCCCTGTAGCGCCACCGGCATCTTCCGGCGGCACCCGGATGTGCTGTACCGTGCACACCCTGGCATCATCGCGGAAATGGCGGCGCTGCAGGCACGCCTGCTTGACCGTGCAGCGGCGTGGGTGCGACCGGGCGGAAGGCTGGTCTACGCCACCTGCTCGCTTGAACCCGCCGAAGGGGAGGAGCAGCTTGCGCGGTTCCTATCCGCTCACCCGGAATATGCCGTGTCGCCGCCGTCCCCCGGGGAGCTCCCGACCGGCATAGCGGCGAACGAAGCCGGCTATGTACGCACGCTGCCGGGCACGCTGGCCGATGTCGGCGGCTGCGACGGCTTTTTCATCGTGCGGCTTGTGCGTGCTTCCGCCTGACCGGATGGAAGGTTAAGGCATTGCCGTTACCCACACCGTTCGGGTCACGCCGATCAGCCATGTTTTCGTCCCTGTGAAGAGACGCAGAATGATCCGGCGCGGCAGAACGAACGAAGTTTGAGCGAGTTATCCGTTGAAGCCAGTCCGTATCGCCCCGTCGATCCTTTCCGCCGATTTTGCCAAGCTGGGCGAGGAGGTCCGCGCCATTGACGCTGCTGGCGCGGACTGGATCCATATCGACGTGATGGACGGCCATTTCGTGCCGAATATCACAATCGGCCCGGCGGTGGTGAAGGCACTACGCCCGCACACGTCCAAGCCCTTCGACGTGCATCTGATGATCTCGCCGATCGACGCCTATCTGGACGCTTTCGCCGAAGCTGGCGCGGACACGATCACCGTTCACCCCGAGGCCGGCCCGCACATCCACCGCTCGCTCCAGCACATCAAATCGCTGGGCAAGCGCGCCGGCGTCGTCCTGAATCCGGCCACGCCGGCCAAGATGCTGGATTACATCATCGATATGGTCGACCTGGTCCTGGTGATGAGCGTGAACCCGGGCTTTGGTGGGCAGAGCTTCATCGACAGCCAGCTGCGCAAGATCGCCGCCATCCGGAAGATGATCGAAGCGAGCGGGCGGGACATCGATCTTGAGGTGGACGGCGGGATCGATCCCGGCACGGCGCGACTGGCGATCGATGCGGGCGCGGACGCTTTGGTGGCAGGAACGGCCACGTTCCGGGGCGGACCGGCTGCGTACGCGGACAACATCCGTGCGTTAAGGGGCGCATGAGCGAACGGACGGACGATCTTCCCACTGCCGACGGGATCGACGAGGGCAAGCGGCTGGTGCGCGTTGGCGGCGACAAGGGATTGTCGCTCGCCGAGCGGCTGACCGACCGCTTTCACCGCCTGACCTGGCGCACGCCGATCCATGGTCTTCGACTGAAGGGTCGCCATCCGCTGAAGCTGATCGCGGTGCCGGAGGATCCGCTGTTCGGGGACGTGCCACGCGGACAGGCGCTGCTTGAGGGGCACATCCTGTTCCGCGGCGAAAGCCACCAGATCACCGGGCTGGACTTGCGCAGCTTCGCGCCATCGCCCGCCTTTGCAGAATTTCTCCATAGCTTTGCGTGGCTTCGCGACCTGTCGAGCGTCGCGACGCGGGCCGAAGGCGCACCGGTCGCCGAGGATCTGATGGAGCGCTGGCTGGCGGCGCACGGGGAACGGATCACCGCGCTGGCCTGGCGGCCGGATCTGTGGGGCCGGCGTATCCTGTTCTGGACGGCGCATGCGCCGCTGATCCTGTCTTCCACGGATTTGGTCTATCGTTCCAAGGTGTTGAACGCGCTGGCGAGGGGCGCGCGGCATCTGGACAGCAGCGCGGACAAAGCGCCGCCGGGGCCTCACCGGGTGGCGGCGTGGTGCGGGGTGATCGCCGCCGGGCTGCTGATCCCGGGTGGTGATCCGCGCAAGAGCTTCGGCGAAGCCGGCCTTTCCAGAGCGCTCGACGGCGCACTTTGGCCTGATGGCGGCCTTGTCAGCCGCTCGCCCGAGTCACTTCTGGAGATTATCGGCCTGCTCGTCATGCTGCGGGAAAATTATGCCGCGCGCCGGCAGGACCTGCCCGAGTTCGCACAGGATGCGCTGGCCCGGATGGTGCCGGCGCTGCTTGGCGCCTGCCACGCGGATCGTGCGCTGGCGAGCTGGCAAGGCGGCGGTCCCGTGCCGGCGGAGCAGGTGGCGCAGATCATCGCGGCGAGCGGCGTGCGCGCACGACCGCTGAAACAGGCGCGGGACTGGGGCTATCAGCGGATGACGGCGGGAACCACGGTGCTGCTGGTCGACGCAGCCCCGCCGCCGATCGCGCGCGTCGTGGAAGGCGGCTGTGCCTCCACCCTGGCGTTCGAGTTTTCGGACGGACCCGCGCGGATCATCGTCAATTGCGGCGGCGCGCGCGCCGCGGTGGCGGCATTGCCGAAAAGCCTGGTGCAGGGGCTGCGGACGACTGCGGCCCATTCCACCCTGACGCTGGCCGACACCAACTCGACCGCAGTCCATCCGGACGGGACGCTGGGCCGCGGCGTCGCCGAGGTAGAAGTCACGCGGCAGGAGTCGGAAAATGCCAGCCGGATCGAGGCAAGCCATGACGGCTATGTCCGTCGCCATGGCTTTGTTCATCGCCGGCAGCTGATCCTCACCGCGGACGGCAGGGAACTGCGCGGTGAGGATGTGCTGCTGCCCCAGGGGCGCCGCCGCCGGGCGGGGGCCGCAGCCTTCGCCATCCGCTTTCACCTGGGTCAGGGGGTGGAAGCCTCGCCCACGGCCGACGGGCTTGGCGCGGTGCTGCGCGTACCCGGCGGCGCGATGTGGCAGTTCCGCACGCGCGGCGACTCGCTGGCGATCGAGGAAAGCCTGTGGATCGACGGCGAGGGACGGCCGATCGCGACTCAGCAGCTGGTGATCGGCGGCGCGGCCGAGGCGGGCGGTGCGACGGTCGGCTGGGCATTGAAGCGCGCGCGCTGATTAAGGCTCCCCTCGCGGCGAGCGAGGGGGTAGGGGAGGCGCGAGCCCGTGCCATGCCCGGCCCCGCCGGCCGTGTCTCACGCAACCTCCACCCACAGCCCTTCCTTGCCGCAACGCAAAAAAGGGCAGCAGGATTATCATGACCGCCATCACCATCCGCCGCGCCCTTCTTTCCGTTTCCGACAAGACGGGGATCGTCGACCTTGCCACCACGCTGGCCGCCAAGGGCGTGGAGCTCGTTTCCACCGGCGGCACGGCCAAGGCGCTGCGTGAAGCGGGGCTGGACGTGCGCGACGTATCCGACCTGACCGGCTTTCCGGAGATGATGGACGGGCGCGTGAAGACGCTGCACCCGATGGTGCACGGCGGGCTGCTGGCGGTGCGCGACGATGCCGCCCATGCCGCCGCGATGCAGGAACATGGCATCGGCGCGATCGACCTGGTCGTGGTGAACCTTTATCCCTTCGCGCAGACGGTGGCGAAGGGCGCAGACCGGCCGGAGGTGATCGAGAATATCGACATCGGGGGCCCGAGCATGGTGCGCTCGGCCGCGAAGAACCATGCCTATGTCGCGATCGTCACCGACCCTGCCGACTATTCCATCGTCGCGCGCGGCGAGACAACGCTGGACGAGCGCAAGCGGCTGGCCGCCAAGGCCTTTGCCGCGACGGCGACCTATGACGGCATGATCGCGAGCTGGTTCGGCCTTTCCGACCAGAACGAGCAGTTCCCGGCGACCCTGCCCTTCACGCTCGAGACACCGACGGTGCTGCGTTACGGCGAAAACCCGCATCAGCAGGCAGCCTTTTACCGCCACGCCGGCCCGTCGACGCCGGGCATCGGCCAGGCGCGCCAAGTGCAGGGCAAGGAACTGAGCTACAACAATCTGAACGATGCCGACGCGGCGCTGGAACTGGTGAGCGAATTTCGCGATGCCGAGCCGACCTGCGTGATCGTGAAGCACGCCAATCCGTGCGGCGTCGCGACCGGCGCCACGCTGGCCGAAGCGTATGAGGCGGCGTTCGCCTGCGACACGGTGTCGGCGTTCGGCGGCATCATCGCACTCAACCGCCCGCTCGACGCCGCGACGGCCAAGGCCATCACCGGCATCTTCACCGAAGTGGTCGTCGCGCCCGATGCCGACGAGGACGCGATCGCGCTGTTCGCGGCGAAGAAGAATTTGCGCCTGCTGCTGACCGGCGCGCTGCCGAATCCGGCGCGTGGCGGTCTGACGGCGAAGACGATCGCTGGTGGCTGGCTGGTGCAGTCGCGCGACAATGGCGTGCTCACCGACGACATGCTGAAGGTGGTGACCAAGCGCCAGCCGACGCCGCAGGAACTGGCGGACTGCCGCTTTGCCTGGACGGTGGCGAAGCACGTGAAGTCCAACGCGATCGTCTATGCCAAGGACGGCAGCACGGCGGGCGTGGGCGCGGGGCAGATGAACCGGCTGGAGTCGGCGCGCATCGCGGCGTGGAAGGCGAAGGATGCCGCGGACAAGGCGGGCTGGACCACGCCGCGCACGATCGGCTCAGCGGTGGCGTCGGATGCGTTCTTCCCGTTTGCGGATGGGCTGCTGGCGGCGGTGGAAGCCGGGGCGACGGCGGTGATCCAGCCGGGCGGCTCGATCCGCGATGCCGAGGTGATTGCGGCGGCCGACGAGGCCGGCCTCGCCATGGTGTTCACGGGGATGCGGCACTTCCGGCATTGAGGGTGCGATCCGCCGCTCGCTGGGGCGGGCGGCGGTACGCTGCGTTAATATTATTACTAGCTTAGACGATCCCTGAATCCGCACGTGGCGTACGCCCCGCTTCGCTGCCGAAATCATCGCCGCAGCAGCTCAGTTTACGCGCCAACCTTTCTTATCTGAAATTGACGGGCGATAAGTGACTCACATCGCGACCGGACGATATTTCCCGGTTGGCGAACATTTCTAACGAGCGTTCCTTGTAGTTGTGTTCCACATCAAGCAGCGCTCGACATTCGTAAGCGTTTGGCTGATCAGTGACACTACAGGGTGCGGAGCATCGGAGGTTGCATGAGAACTCTTGAGCTTGCTTTGATATTGGTCGCGGCTCAAGGCCAGGGCGAGAGCGAGCCGCTCCGCGCACCAACAAACGTCAATCCACCTGTGCTAGTTTCGGGATCAATCGGCCCTGACGATTATCCAAAGGGATCTGATCGTCCATCGGGCACGACGAAGGTGAGTGTCGAAGTCGGTACCGACGGCACAGTGACCGATTGTCAAATTGCGTCCACTAGCGGATCCAAGATCTTGGACGATAAGACCTGTTCCATCTTCAAAGAGCGCATGCGCTACAAACCGGCGACAATGATGGACGGGAAATCAATTCCCTATCGCATCGAGCATAACGTTGGCTGGAGCCTTCCTGGCCCGCCAGAACCTCTCGCGACCATGAAGCCGTTCTGGAATGAGCTGGAATTAATCATTTCACCTGACGGAAAGGTAAAGTCATGCAAAGTTATAAAGGATCAAAAACCATATCCGCATCCGGGTAGTACCCCATGCCTCTGGGCCACTCAAAGTGGAGACTTCAAACCGTTTGAAGGGCCAAGTAACCGCAAGCTGCACTTCCGGTTCTCTTTGGAAGTGGAGGATGTTGCACGGTAGACGCTTAGTTTACGAGGACAGAGCTGATACGGTGACAGTTTTTGCGAGGCTTCCATCTTCAGTGGCGAGCCCCCTTTTCCAGAGCCGCGTTTGCAAAAGAGCGACTGCAATCGCTACTCAGGAGGCCTGAAAACCTCCAAGGCTGCTCGCTACGCTGCGTTGCCGTAAGCCCGAATGATCTTATGCGATTGCACGGCCTAAACCGTGCGAATCGTCGACTTCAAGCCCGCGAGAACCACCAGACGCCGTCGCGCTCCTCGCGGACGGCGCGGCCTTCGAGCTCCAGCCGGCGTAGGTGCGCCAGCGCCTCGCCCGTAGCCATGCCGATGACGTCGAGGCCGATCGGGCGGCGGAAGAGGACCTTGAAGCAATCGACGGCGCGGACGGGGCCGGCGGCCATCAGGTCGACAATCGCGTCCAGGCGGTCGAGGTGTTCGTCGCGCAGCGCGTCGAGGCGGGTGTGGAGGCCGTAGAAGGGGTCGCCGTGGCCGGGCAGGACGAGCAGGTCGTCGGGCAATTGCTTGAACCGCTCGATCGAGCGCAGCCAGTCGCCCAGCGGATCCTCGTTCGTCTGGCTGACGTGCATGGAGACGTTGGAGCTGATCTTGGGCAGCACCTGATCGCCGGCGACCAGCACACGCCGGTCGTAGTCCACCAGACAGGCATGTTCCGGGCTATGGCCGCTGCCGGTGACGACATGCCATTCGCTGCCGCCGATGCGCATCACCTCGCCATCCTGGATGCGGGTGTAGCAGACGGGCATGCGCGAGATCGACTTGCCGAAGCTGGACCAGCCGCGCGCCTTGCCATGCGCCACTTGCTCCTCATTCCACCCGGCGCCTTGCCAGAAGGCGACCTGTTCCTCGGGCACCTCGGGCTGGGCATCGGCGGAGAGCATGCGGACCATCAGCCATTCGGTGCGCGTCATGACGATCGCGGCGTCATCGAACTTGCGCGAGAGCCAGCCGGCGAGCCCGACATGGTCCGGGTGCATATGGGTGCACAGGATGCGACCGATGCGGTTGCCGGCGAGTGGACCGTCGAGGATCGTGCGCCATGCCTCCGTGCACCGTGGGCTCGCGGTGCCGGTGTCGATCGCCAGGAGATCGGGCCCGTCGTCCAGGATCAGGCCGTTGACGTGCTTCAGTGGCCCGGACATCGGCACGCGCCACCAGCGGATGCCGTCCATCAGGCTGAGCAGCTCGCCCGGCTGCGGCCCGCGATCGCCAAAGGGGAAGGTGAGACCGGCGGAGCTGGTGGGTGTCAGCCCCTCATCCCCGATCAGCGTGTGTAGATATGCCGTCGCCATTCCGTGACGGTATCAGCATAACATTCGTTACGTCGAGAGCTTAGTTGCGGGCGGACGCAGCCGAAGCGCGATCCCGGCGGCGAGAAGCGGGAAAAACACGCCAGCCGCCTGCATCCACAAGGGATGCGGGATCATGGTGTAGGACCAGATCGCGCCGGCAATCACCACCGCAGCGACGATCCAGGCCGCCGCCGTCCAACGCGCGACGGTGATGCCGGCCAGCGCCCCGGCCAGCGATCCCAGGAACCACGCCAGCGTCACCCAGATCTTCGCCGGCAACGGGATCAGCGAGACGATCCGGGCGACCTGCGCGGGATCGCGCATGTCGGTGCCCGGTGGGGGCGGGAAGATCAGGTGGCCGATCATCTCGACAATGGTGATGGTGACCATCGCCACCGCCACCCCGACGATCACCCCAAGCACCTTGCGCATGCCCGCCTCTTCCCTGAATTCAGGTCCGAAGCGAGACTATCATGGCGCGCGGCGCACCACCAGCGTCAGCGTCAGCGGCGGAACGGATCGTCGAACAGCGGGCGGTCCTCGCCACCCTCATGCCCGGCAAGCTCCGCACCGCGTGCCGCCTGCTCGCGCTCGGCACGAAGCTGCTCGATCAGCGCGGCCCGATCGCCATCAAGGCGCGTATCGGTCGGCTGCGGCTCGGTGCCCGCGGTCTTGGCGGCCTTGGAGACGGCGGCGTCAAGCTCACGCTGCGTGGTCAGGCCGAGCGTCACCGGATCCTTGGGCGTGATGTTGCCGATGTTCCAATGCGTCCGGTCGCGGATCGCGGCGATCGTCGTGCGGGTGGTGCCGATCAGGTTGGAGATGGCGCCGTCGCTGATTTCCGGGTGATTGCGGATGATCCAGGCGATGCCGTCCGGCTTGTCCTGGCGCTTGGACACCGGCGTGTAGCGCGGGCCCTTCGTGCGGCGGACCTGCTCAGGACCCTTGGTCATCTTCAGGCTGTAGTTGGAATCGGCCTGACCCTTGTCGATTTCGGCCTGCGTCAGCTCGTGCGCGCGCACCGGATCGCGGCCGGTGAGCTTGGTCGCCGCCGTATCATCGGCGATGGCCTGTACCTCAAGGACATGAAGGCCGCAGAATTCAGCGATCTGCTCAAAGGTGAGCGAGGTATTGTCGACCAGCCAGGAAGCGGTCGCGTGGGGCATGAGCGGCTGGGCCATGCGGAGATGCCTTTCGGTATAAACAAATAGGGCCGCCCCTTACCGGAGCGGCCGCTTAACCTGTTGTGACTTAATGTGCCCGGGCGGCTAGGGCAAGCACTGTCCGCCCGGCAGCGTCAGCTTGGCCGTTCGCGGCTGGCGGTGAGCAGGTCGATGAGGTTGTCCAGCACCGGGATATTGTCATCGGCGTGCCAGTGCGCGCGAAGCCGGAAGTCGGCGCGCGCATCGGCAAGCGGCCGGACCACAAGCGACGCCATGCTGGCATCGACCTGGCTCTGGCAGAACAAAGCGACGCCTTCGCCCGCCGCCACCCGCTCCAGCAGCCGATCGTTGCGGGGATCCGCGATGATGCGGGCCGGCGGGGTGCAGGCGAACAGGCGTTCGACCAGAAAACGGTGAAGCTGCGCCCGATTGCGATCGCGGGAGATCAGAAGCACCTGCTCGCGCAGCAGGCCGGCATGGATGGCGGGGGCGGCGGCGAGCGGATGATCCGGGCTCATCGCGACCACCGCATGGTCGATCCAAAGATTGGTGTGCGCCAGCCCCGCCACCGGATCGCACGGACCGATCGCAACGGCGATCCGCCGCGAGCCGGCGGCCGGCAGAAGCTCCCCCAGGCTCATGTCATGAACGCCGACCGCCACCTCCGGATGAGCGGAGGTGAACGCCACCAGCGGCTCGGCCAGCCGGTCCCGACAGAGCGAGGCGAAGCAACCGATCGCCAGCGTGTTGGAGGTATGATCGTGAGCCAGCGAAGAGAACAGAGGGTGCATCGCTGCAAATACTGCCTGAAGGCAGCAGCTTACATGTGCCCGCTGCGACGAGTGCGACGAAATCTCGACCAAAGCGCCAATGGGGGCGCCGGACCGGCTGCGCCCCTATGCGCATTTCGACAAAGTGGTGCTAGGTTGCTGAAAAGCAAAAGGGCGGCGGGGTTCAGGAAAGGGCGGGATGCATGCGGCATGAGATCTTCTTCCGCCATGTTGCCGACGCGATCCGCGATGAAACCGATCCGGCGGCAATACTAGCCACCGTTTCGGACATGCTGCGCCGCCACCTTGGCGTCGCCCGCGTCATCTATAGCGAAAGCGAGCCGGGGCCCGATGGTCCTTTGTTCGACGTGCGCCGGGATCAGGCGGATGGCCTACCCGATGCCACCGGCCGGCATCTGTTTCCGCCCGCGTTCGATGCGCTGTTCGCCCGCTTCGCCGCCGGGGAGACGGTGGTGAGCGACGATTTCGCGGTGATCACTGGACCGATCACGGCCGGATTTCGCGACTACATGGCCGGAATCGGCGTGAATTCCGGACTGGCCGTGCCGCTGGTGAAGGGTGGGCAGCTGCAAGGTGTGCTGACCGTGCAGCACGATGCGCCGCGACGCTGGATGCGGGACGAGATCGCGCTGGTGGAGGCACTGGCGGAGCGTACCTGGGCCACGCTGACCCGCGCCCGCGCCGAGGAAAAGCTGCGCACGCGCGAGCGCGACCAGCAATTCCTGCTGCGCTGGACCGATCGGGTGCGAACGGCCGAGGAGCCGGCGGCGATCATGAACATGACGCTGGCAATGCTGGGCGAGCATCTGCGGGCCACCCGCACCTCCTGCGCCACGATCGAGATCGATCCGGACAAGGCGGACATGGCCGATGCCGGAAGCTATATCATTGTCGCCGAATGGGCGGCCCGAACGCCGGCCGGCGTGGGGCGCACGTTTCCGGCAAGCAACATCCCTGATGTGGTGCGACGCGCCTATCTAGCCGGCGAGATGCTGGTCAGTGCGGATCTGGCGCATGACGAACGGTTCAGCGCCGACGCCCGGCAGCGCTACGCCGAGAATCACATCGGTGCCCGGATCGGCGTGCCGCTGACGCGGGGCGGGGTGGTGCAGGCGATCCTGACGATCGAGCAGGACCGGGAGCGGCATTGGCGCCGCGCGGAAGTAGCGCTGATCGGCGAAGTGGCGGATCGGATGTGGGGGCTGCTGGAACGCGCGCGCACCGAGCAGGCGCTGAAAGCGCGGGAGCGGGACCAGGCCTTTCTGGTGGAATGGTCGGACGCGCTCAGGTCGCTCACCGCTCCCGAAGACATCATGCCGGTGACGATGGAGCGGCTTGGCCGCCATCTCAGCGCCACCCGCGTCACTTATGCCGAGGCGGACGATATCAAGCGAGTGTTCGAGACCTGCTGGGACTGGTGCGACGGCTGCCCCAGCCTGATCGGCACGCGGGTGTCGCTCGACACGATCGGAGAGCAGGCGCAGCGCGAATGGCTGGCGGGCGAAATCGTCCGTTATGATGATGTCACCGCCGACCCGCGCACCGACGCGGGCGACCTGGCCGTCTACGCCACAAGGCAGATCGGCGCGTTCGTCAGCATTCCCCTGATCCGCGATGGCAGGGTGGCCGCGATCCTTTCCGTTCAGTCGCGCGCACCGCGGCACTGGCGCGACCGCGAAATCGCGCTGATCCGCGACATGGGGGATCGCACCTGGAACGCGCTGGAACGCGCCCGGACCCAGGCCGAGCTTGCCAAGCGCGAACGCGACCAGGCCTTTGTGATCGCATGGAGCGACCGGCTGCGCGCCGAAACGTCGGTCGAGGTGATCGTGTCTACCACGCTTGCCGCGCTGGCGACCCACCTTGGCACGGCGCGTGCCAATTTCGCCGAGCCGGTCGCGGGAAGCGGCTTCACCGTTCTTCACGAATGGCGCGACGTGACCGGGAGCACCAGCACGGTGGCGCGCCCTGCCGTCAGCGATGCGGTGGAGACAGCCTATCTGGCGGGAGAGCCGGTGGTGGCCAGGGATGTGGATGCCGACCCCCGCTTCGACATTGACGCGCGCGAACGATATCGCGCGGTGGACGCCGTCACTTTCGCCGCGGTGCCGATGGTGCGCGGCGGAGCGACCCGGGGGCTGCTATCCGTGCAGGATCGGCAGCCGAGGGACTGGTCCGACCGCGAAGTGCAGCTGCTGCGCGAAGTGGCGGACCGGCTATGGACCATGCTGGAACGCGCGCGGGCGGAAGCTTCGCTGCTTCATCGCGAGCGCAATCAGGCGTTTCTGGTGGAATGGAGCGACCAGCTACGCCAGTTGACGACCGCCGATCAGGTGATGGCCGTCACGCTGGAGCGACTGACCGATTATCTCGGCGCGACGCGGACGACCTATTCGGTGGCGTCGGGCGCGGATCGCGAATTCGTCGTGGTGGCGAACTGGTGCGTCGGAGTGAACAGCGTCGTCGGCAGGCGCTTCTCCGTTGCCCAAGTGTCCGAGGCGGTGGCTGCGGAATGGGATGCGGGGCGCATCGTCCGGTACGATGACGTGGTCGGCGACCCGCGCGTTCTGCCGGGCCGCGAAGCCTATTATGATGAAATCGAGGTGCGCGCCTTTGTCACCGTGCCGCTGGTGGTGGAAGGCGAGATGCGAGCCTCTTTATCCGTTCAGTCAGTGCAGCCGCGGCGATGGCGCGACGCGGAGATCCAGCTGATCCGCGACGTATCGGAGCGATTGTGGATCGCGCTGGACCGCGCGCATGCGTTGGCGGAGCTGCGGCAGCGCGAGCGCGACCAGGCGTTCCTGATCGGATGGAGCGACCTGGTACGCGACGAGGGGCGTGCATCGGCGATCCTCTCGATGACGCTGGAGCGGGTGGGCCGATATCTGAATGCATTCCGAGCCAATTACACCGAGAGCGACGAGGCCGGCAGCGCGCTGCACGTGATCCGGGAGTGGACGCAGCAGGGCGTCCCGGCGCTTCTGGGCACGCATTTCCCGCTGTCGGTGCTGGGCGATCGCCTGATGCAAAGCCACCTATCCGGTTCGCCGGTGGTGGTGAGCGACGTCGCCAGTGACGACCGGTTCGACGATCGCAGCCGTCTCCTGTTTGAAAAGCTGGGGATCGGCGCGCTGATCAGCATGCCGCTGGTGCGTGGCGGCCGGGTCGCTGGTGCCCTGTCGTTGCAACAGGCGGAGGCGCGCGAGTGGCGGGCGAGCGAGATCCGGCTGCTGCGCGAGATCGGAGATCGCACCTGGGCCACGCTGGAGCGGGCCCGATCGGAGGAGCGGCTGAACGAAAGCGAGGCGCAGCTTTCGGCGTTCATGGAAAATGCGCCCGTGGCCATGCACCTGAAGGACGGGGAAGGGCGCTATATTCGCGTGAATCCGGAACTGGCGCGCGCGTCCGGGCTGCCGGCGGAACAACTGATCGGCCTGACCGCGGCGGATGTCTTTACCCCCACTCTGGCGCGCGAAGTCAGCAGGCTGGAGCAGCGCGCGCGGGCTGGCGAGACGGCAAGTGCCGAACTGGAGACCGGCCTGTCCGAAGGCTATGCCTCCGTCCTTACCATCAGCTTTCCGGTGCCCGGCGTCAGCGGAACGGCGCGCACCGGCGGCTTCACCATCGACCTGACGCAGCGCAAGCGCGCGGAGGAGGCGCTCGCGCGCAGTCGGGAGGCGCTGTACCAGACCGAGAAGCTGACCGCGCTCGGCTCACTGCTCGCCGGAGTGAGCCATGAGCTCAACAATCCGCTGTCAATCGTCGTGGCGCAGGCGGTGATGATGGAGCGGCAGGCCAAGGGCACCGAACTGGCCGAGCGCGCCTTCAAGATCCGCAAGGCGGCGGACCGATGCGCCCGGATCGTGCAGACATTCCTGGCCATGGCCCGCGCCAAGGAGCCGGAGCGTCGGCCGGTGGACCTGAACCAGGTTGCGATGGCGGCACTCGACCTGGCGGAATATGGCCTGAAAACCGAGGGCGTCCGGGTGGAACGCGGGTTCGATGAGGCCCTGCCGCAGATCGCGGCGGATGCGGACCAGCTGCACCAGATCATCATCAACCTTTTGATCAATGCGCAACATGCTTTGGCCGATCAGGCCGGTGAAAGGGTGGTTCGGATCACGACGGCGCCCGGCCCCGAGCCGATGACGGTCGTTCTGGATGTGGCGGACAATGGCCCAGGCGTACCCGAAGCGATGCGCCGGCGGATCTTCGAACCATTCTTCACGACCAAGACGCAGGGCGAGGGCACTGGCGTCGGGCTTTCCTTCTCCCAAGGGCTGGCAGAAGCGCATGGCGGGCGATTGTCGCTGCTATCCACCAGAAGCGGCGCGACGTTTCGGCTGACGCTGCCCGTCGATCCGCAGCAGACGCTGGGACGGGTGGAGCCCGAGATAACGCGATTGCCGACCGGATTGCCGCGACGCGCGCTGGTCGTGGACGACGAGGCGGAGATTGCGGAATCGCTGGCGGACTTCCTGTCGCTGGAAGGCTTTACCTGTGAAGTCGCCATTGGCGGGCGCGCCGCGCAGGCCCGATTGGCAGCAGGCGATTTCGACCTGATCGTCAGCGACCTGCGGATGCCTGACATGGACGGGCCGGCGCTTTACGCATTTGTACGCGAAACCCGGCCGGACCTTGCCACCCGCATGGCCTTTTCGACCGGCGACACGCTGGGCGTCTCGGCAGCGCGCTTCATCGCCGATGCGCAGCGGCCCGTGCTGGAAAAGCCGTTCGTTCCCGAGGCTGTCCGGCGCTTCCTGAACCAGATGGAGCTGGCATGACCGAAGCAATTCCGCACATCGTGCTGGTTGATGACGAAGAGGATCTGCGCGAGCCGACCGCCGCCTATCTTGCCGATCAGGGGCTGATGGTGTCCGAAGCGAGCGGCGGGCGAGCGCTTGACGTTATCCTGTCGGAGCAGCCCGTGGACCTCGTCGTGCTGGACGTGACCATGCCGGAAGAGGACGGCTTTTCCATCGCGCGGCGGCTGCGGGCGACGGGGCAGCCGCTGGGCATCGTCATGCTGACGGCGCGGCGCGACGTGATCGACCGGGTGGTCGGGCTGGAACTGGGCGCCGACGATTATCTGATGAAGCCGTTTGAACCGCGCGAGCTGCTGGCGCGGATCCGTTCGGTGCTGCGGCGTGCGGGCGCGATGCCGACGTCGGCGCAGGACACGCAAACGGCGCCGGTGAGCGTGCCGGGCGGCGGATACCAGACGGAATTCTGGATCCCCACGGGTCGCGGGCAGGTTCGCGTGGCGGTGGAAGCGATCGAATGGATCGAGGCCGCAAAGGATTACGCGCTGCTCCACACACCGGAGCGAAGCTACATGATCCGCGTGACGATGGGCGCGCTGGAGACGGCGCTGGACCCCGCGCAGCTGATGCGCGTCCACCGCTCCGCCTTTGTGCGGCCCGATGCCGTGCAGGCGATCAATCAGCTTGGCCGGCACACCACATTGGTGCTGAAATCAGGGGCAAGCGTGCGGGTCGGGCCGCAGCATGTGGGCGAGGTGCGACACCGCCTCAAGCGGTGATCAGCGCACCTGCGCGACCGGCGCGCCGGTGACCGGATCCGTCGCCGGAGTGAGGGTGAACAAGCCGATCGCGCCGAGCATGAACCCGCCGGCGAACTGCCACAGGAAGCTGGACTTGAAGAGGCGGGTCATAAGCGTACTCTGTATCTCTTTGCTGGTGGAGCGGACCTAGCCGCTCCGGCCTGAACCAGGGCTTGGCCGGTCGTTCATCGGTCGTTCGGCATGTAGGGCTGGCCGGAAGCCCATTGAATGACCAAGGCGGAAAGCAATCGTTTCCGCCAGGAAACCATTCATGTTCAGCGTTCCCGGTTCCGAACGTCTCGGCGCCCGGACCGGGTGATCGCATCCGACCGGCGCGGACGGTCAGCGCAAGGCGCTACACGCCTGCTGGATGCGGATGCATGCCTCGCGCAGCACTTCGTCGCTGGTCGCATAGCTGATGCGCATGGCGGGCGAGAGGCCGAAGGCCACGCCCTGGACGGCGGCGACACGGGCATCTTCCAGCAGATAGCCGACGAAATCGCTGTCCGTCGCGATCGTCTGTCCCTTGGGAGTCGTCTTGCCGATCAGGCCGGACACTTCGGGATAAACGTAAAAGGCGCCTTCGGGCGTCGGGCAGGTGATGCCCTCCACCGCGTTCAACATGCTGACCACCAGATCGCGGCGCACCTTGAAGGCGGCGTTGCGTTCGGCGAGGAACGACTGGTCGCCGTTCAGCGCCGCGGTCGCTGCCGCCTGCGCGATCGAGCAGGGGTTGCTGGTCGATTGCGACTGAAGCTTTGCCATCGCCTTGATCAGCCATTGCGCGCCACCGGCGAAACCGATGCGCCAGCCGGTCATGGCATAGGCCTTCGAGCAGCCGTTCACCGTCAGCGTCCGCTCGTAGAGCGAGGGGCACACCTGGGCGATCGTGGCGAACTGGAAATCGTCATACACGATATGCTCGTACATATCGTCGGCGAAGATCCACACGTGGGGATGACGCTCCAGCACCTCGCCAAGCGCCTTCAGCTCGGTGGCGGTATAAGCCGCACCGGTCGGGTTGGAGGGCGAGTTCAGGATCAGCCACTTGGTGCGCGGGGTGATCGCCGCCTCCAACATCGCCGGCGTCAGCTTGTAGCCATGTTCCGGGCCGGCCGCGACGACGACGGGCGTGCCGCCGGCGAACTGGACGACATCGGGATAGCTGACCCAGTAAGGCGCCGGCACGATCACCTCGTCGCCAGCCTCCACCGTGGCCACCAGCGCGTTGAACAAGGTGTGCTTGCCACCGACGTTCACGCTGATCTGCGCGGGCGAATAATCGAGGCCATTGTCACGCTTGAACTTCGCGACGATCGCGTCCTTCAGCTCGGGCGTGCCATCGACGTTGGTATATTTGGTCTGGCCGCGGCGGATCGCCTCGATCGCTGCTTCCTTGACGAAGTCGGGCGTGTCGAAGTCGGGTTCGCCGGCACCAAGGCCGATGACGTCAATGCCGGCGCGCTTCAGTTCCTGCACCTTGGTGGTGATCGCCAGCGTGGGCGAGGGGCTGATGCGGTCGAGCGCGGCAGAAGTCTTCATCGGGCGGTTCCTTTCGGCGCCGCGGGCTATAGCTATGCCGTTCCCGCTTTCGCAACCGCAACGAAGGCCGGAATGAGCCCGCGGAGCGCATTTCCGACCAGGAAACCACCTGTGAGGTCCCGCGGCGACAGATCCTGCTCCACCGCCCGGCCGGTTTCGAGCAATTCCGCGCGGAGCACGCCGGGCAGCAGCCCGCGCGCAAGCGGCGGCGTGAGCAGCTTTCCGCCCCGCTCCACGAAAACGCTGGTGAAGCTCCCTTCCGTTATCATGCCGGCGGCGTCCACGAAGACGGCCTCGTCGGCGCCGCTTTGGCGTCGTGCCTCATCATAGAAGGTCCGATTGCTGGTCTTGTGACGCAGCCGAAAGTCCGAGGACGCGACGGGCAATGGCACCAGTGACACGCGGAGCGGCTGCACCAGGGCAGGCGGCAGCGGCGCAATCTCGATCGAGATCCGGCCCAACCGGCTGGCGAGCAAACGGATCCGCGCAGGCTTGCGCAGGCGGAAGGTAGCCGCCTGCAATTCATTGCGCGCGTCATGCCGGTCGAAGATGAAGCCGAAGGCCGCCGCACTCGCCTTCATGCGCGCAAGGTGCCGCTCGAGCAGCGCAATGCCGGCCTCCGGATCGAAGTGCATGGTTTCGATCAGGTCAGGGTCCCGCTGTCCGTGGGTGAGGAAGGCGCCCTTTGCCAGCGCCTCATCCCATTCGCCGTCTGCCTGGCTGTCGGCCACGATCCCGCCGCCCAGGCCGATCACGGCCTGTTCGCCGCCACCTGAGAGATGCAAAGTGCGAATCGCCACGTTGAACTGCGCATCGCCGTCGGGCGCGATATGGCCGATCGCGCCCGTATAGGGGCCGCGGGGCGCGCCTTCGACCTCGCCGATCACCTGCATGGCGCGTACCTTGGGCGCACCGGTGATCGAGCCGCAGGGAAACAGCGCGGACAGGACGTCGATCGCGTCAGCGCCGGGCGACAGCTCGGCCGTGACGGTGGAGGTCATCTGGTGGACCGTGGGATAGGGCTCCACCGCAAAAAGCTCCGGCACGCGGACGCTGCCGGGCACCGCGACGCGCGACAGATCGTTGCGCATCAGATCGACGATCATCAGATTTTCGGCGCGCTGCTTCTCGTCAGCGGCTAGGTCGCGGGCGACCTGAGCGTCGCGACGCGCGTCCTCGTCGCGGCGCGCGGTGCCCTTCATCGGCCGGCAGCGCAGCGCGCGTCCAGCGAGGCTGAAGAACAATTCGGGTGAAAAGGACAGCAACGTATCGGTGCCCGTGGCAACGATCGCACCCCAGCCGGCCTCGGCTCGTTCGCGCACCGCGGCATAGAGCGCGAGCGGATCGCCCAGCAGCCGCGCCGTGGCCCGAATGGTGAGATTGGCCTGGTAGATGTCGCCGGCCGCAATCAGCGAAAGCACCTGCTGTAGCATGCCATCATATTCGTCCCGCGATATCTGAGGGCGAACTTCGCCGATCCAGGCGCCGGCCGCTGGCGGGAGGAGTGCCGGCACGGACGGCACTGGCTCACAACGGTCGAACAGTCCGAACCAGAGCAGCGGCGTCGGGCAGTCGCCGTGCCGGCCGGCGCGCGGTTCGAAGGCGGAGCCCGCCTCATAGGAAAGGAACCCCGCCGCATGCTGCCCTGCCGCGACCGCGGCGCGGATCGACTCCAAGGCCGGCGAGACCTGATCCGGCGTCGTCGCCTGAACAATCCGCACAGGATCCCGGTACAGCCGCGCGGGCGCGCCGCCGGCACGGGCATCGTCGAGCAGCACGAATGGCGCAGCGAGCGGCATACAATCGGCCATGCCTTTCCCTCGGCCTGCGGGCAACCCCGCGCATCCGCCTTGCGGGCCGGGCGAATGGCGCGCTAGCACAGATGCGACGGTGAACAGCCGGGCGGGGCCGGTGCAACAACAGCGCCGCGACCCGATCTGAACAAAGGAACAAGTCAGTGACCGATGCCGCGACCGAACCCGCCCTGCGCGCGATGATCGTGCCGGTCACGCCGATCGAGCAGAATTGCACGATCATCTGGTGCACGAAGACGAAGAAGGGTGCCGTGATCGATCCCGGCGGCGATCTGCCGAAGATCAAGGCCGCGATCGCGCAGGCGGGCATCACCGTGGAAAAGATCCTGCTGACCCATGGCCATATCGATCATGCGGGCGAGGCGAAGCCGCTGGCAGACGACCTGGGGGTCAAGATCGAAGGACCGCAGGAGGAAGATCGCTTCTGGCTGGCGCGGCTGGGCGACGATGGTCGCAACTGGGGCATCCGGGGCGTGCCGTTCGAGCCCGACCGGTGGCTGGTCGACGGCGACACCGTAACGGTCGGCGAGCTGACGCTGGACGTTTATCACACCCCCGGCCACACGGCGGGCCATGTGATCTTTCACCACGCCCCGTCCAAGTTCGCGCAGGTTGGCGATGTGCTGTTCCAGGGATCAGTGGGGCGGACCGACCTTCCGCAGGGCAATCACCAGACGCTGATCAATTCCATCGTCACCAAATTGTGGCCGCTGGGCAACGAGACGGCGTTCATCCCCGGTCATGGCAAGCCTTCCACCTTTGCGCATGAGCGGCAGTGGAACATGTTCGTCAGCGACGAGGCGCTGGAGGCCTGAAGGCGCGGCGTGTTGTCGCAGGGCGCCGAGGGGCAGACGGGATCAACGTCGCCGGTCGGCATAGGGGAGCCAGTCGTTTGACCGAAGCCGAGTTCATCGCGGCGCTGCGCCGCCTGCCGCTGCACAAGGGCGCGCTTGGCCTTGGCGACGATGCCGCGCGGCTCGGCAACCTTGTCGTCACCACGGATACGCTGGTGGAAGGTATCCACTTCCTGTCCGATGATCCGGCCGGCGACGTCGCCTGGAAGCTGGTGGTCGTCAGCCTATCCGACCTGGCGGCCAAGGGGGCGGTGCCCGAGGGGGTGATGCTCAACTACCCGCTGTCCGAAACGGCGTGGGACCGGGCCTTTCTGGCTGGGCTTAATACCTGCCTTGCCGTTTTCGATTGCCCGCTGATCGGCGGGGATACCGTGTCCATGCCAAAGGGCGCGCCGCGCGTCCTGACGGTGACGGCATTCGGGCGCGATGCCGCAGCACCTCCGCGCAGCGGCGCCAGGGCGGGTGATCGCCTGTGGGTGACGGGAACGATCGGCGATGGCGGCGCGGGCCTTGCCGTCGCCCGGGCGGGCAGCGGGCCAGAGGCACTGCTCGCCGCCTATCGTCGCCCCCGTCCGCGTCTTGCCGAGGGTCGCGCCCTTGCGCCGATTGCCCATGCGATGATGGACGTGTCGGACGGTTTGCTGATCGACAGCTGGCGAATGGCGGCCGCGAGTGGGCTTGCCGTATCGATCGCGCTGGATGCCGTGCCGCTGTCCGCCGCGTATCGCGCGTATGCGGGGGACGATCCGATGCCGGCGGTGACCGCGGGGGACGATTACCAGCTGCTCTGTGCCCTGCCGCCCGACCAGCGCCCCACCGGACACGCCACGTGCATCGGCACGTTCGCGCCCGGCGCGGGGCTCTCGCTGACGCGTGCCGGCGTCCCCATTCCCCTGCCCGACCGGCTTGGCTTCGAGCATCGCGCCTGAGCAGAGCCGAGTTGGTTGCGCGGGCGCTGAACCCGGTGAACATCGCAGACTTGCTGCGTCCAGCGCCAAGTGCACGACAAGTTGTCGTAGGAAAGCCGCCGCGCAATACTTGCGCTTTCCCGGGACGTGCGTAGGCTCCCGTTCCAGAACGATAATCATAGGAGACCGGCGGTTACCGCCCGAAGGCGGGGCCGACCGGCCACGTTAGGGGAAGGAACGCGATGACCACGGTCTATATCGCCATCCTCTGCGGCCTGTTGGCCGTGGTCTATGGCATCGTCACCAGCCAGCAAGTTCTACGAGCGTCACCCGGCAATGAGCGGATGCAGGACATCGCTTCCGCTATTCAGGAGGGTGCCAAAGCCTATTTGGGGCGGCAATATACCACCATCGCGATCGTCGGCGTGATCGTCGCAGTGATCCTGTTCGCGACGCTGGGAACATTGTCGACCGCCGGTTTCCTGATCGGCGCGACCCTTTCCGGCGTGGCCGGCTATGTCGGCATGAACATCTCAGTACGCGCGAACGTGCGCACGGCCGAGGCGGCACGCGGCACCTTGCAGGGCGGCCTGACGATGGCCTTCCGCTCCGGCGCGGTGACGGGCATGCTGGTGGCGGGGCTGGGGCTGCTCGCGATTGCAGGGTTCTTCTGGTACCTGACCGGGCCGGCGGGCTATGCGCCCAATGCCCGCGAGATCATCGAGGCGCTGACGGCGCTGGCCTTCGGCGCGTCGCTGATCTCGATCTTCGCCCGGCTTGGCGGCGGCATCTTCACCAAGGCGGCGGACGTGGGCGCGGATCTCGTCGGCAAGGTCGAGGCCGGCATCCCGGAGGACGACCCCCGCAACCCGGCGGTGATCGCGGACAATGTGGGTGACAATGTCGGCGACTGTGCAGGCATGGCCGCCGATCTGTTCGAAACCTATGTCGTGACGCTGGGCGTGACGATGATCTCCATTGCGCTGCTGATCCAGGCGTCGGGCGCGGAGCTGATGAACCTGATGAGCCTGCCGCTGATCGTTGGCGGCGTGTGCATCGTCACCTCCATCATCGGCACGTACATGGTGCGGCTGGGATCCAACGGGTCGATCATGGGCGCGCTCTACAAGGGTTTCTGGACCTCGGCGCTGCTCGCCATCCCGGCGATCTATGTGGCGACGCAGATGACGCTGGGCGATCTCAATGCGCCAATTGGCGCGGCGGGCTTTCTCGACGCGCCGGCCGACGCCGTGACGAGCGGGCTTGGCGATCTGGCCGCCACTGGCGTGACCGGCGCGCCGGCAGCCGACGCCTTTACGGGCATGGACCTGTTCTGGTGCATGCTGATCGGCCTGGCCGTGACCGGCCTGATCGTGTGGATCACCGAATATTATACCGGGACCAACTATCGCCCGGTGAAGTCGATCGCGCGGGCGAGCGAAACCGGCCATGGCACCAACGTGATCCAGGGGCTGGCGATCAGCCTGGAGGCGACCGCGCTGCCAACATTGGTCATCGTCGTCGCAGTGGTGGCGGCGTACAAGCTGGCGGGCATCATCGGCATCGCCTTCGCCGCCACGTCGATGCTGGCGCTTGCCGGCATGGTGGTCGCGCTGGACGCCTATGGGCCCGTCACCGACAATGCCGGCGGCATCGCGGAGATGGCGGGGCTGGAGGATGAGGTCCGGCACAAGACGGATGCGCTGGACGCGGTAGGCAACACAACCAAGGCCGTGACCAAGGGCTATGCCATTGGATCCGCGGGGCTTGCCGCGCTGGTCCTGTTCGGCGCCTATACGACTGATCTGCAGACCTATTTCCCGAACATCCAGGTCGATTTCAGCCTGTCCAACCCCTATGTCATCGTCGGGCTGCTGCTTGGCGCCTTGCTGCCGTACCTCTTTGGCGCGTTCGGCATGACCGCCGTCGGGCGGGCTGCGGGCAGCGTCGTTGAGGAGGTTCGCGGCCAGTTTCGCGACAATCCCGGCATCATGGCGGGTACAAGCCGGCCCAATTACGGCCGCACCGTCGACCTGGTCACCCGCGCCGCGATCCGGGAGATGATCGTGCCCTCGCTGCTCCCCGTCCTGTCGCCGATCGTGCTGTATTTCGTGGTGACGGCCGTGGATGGCCAGGCATCGGGCTTTGCGGCGCTTGGCGCGATGCTGCTGGGCGTGATCGTTTCCGGCCTGTTCGTTGCCTTGTCCATGACGAGCGGGGGCGGCGCCTGGGACAATGCCAAGAAGTTCATCGAGGACGGCAATCACGGCGGCAAGGGATCGGAGGCGCACAAAGCGGCCGTTACCGGTGACACTGTCGGTGATCCTTACAAGGACACCGCCGGCCCGGCGGTGAACCCGATGATCAAGATCACCAACATCGTCGCGCTGCTGCTGCTCGCCGCGCTCGCCGGGGCAGGGTCAGGCGTCGGCTAGCCGCGGGCGCGATATTGCGTCAGGCTGCTGCGCTGCCTATCCCGTGATCAAACAGGAGCAATGCAGCAGCCATGACGACCTTTGACGATCGCGAGCGCGCCTTTGAAACCAAGTTCGCACGGGACGAGGAAATGGCGTTCCGCATCATTGCGCGGCGCAACCGCCTGCTCGGACAATGGGCCGCCGAGCTGATGAAGCTGACGCCGGAAGAGGCGGACGCTTATGCCAAGACGGTGGTTCACGCCGATCTGGAAGAAGCCGGCGACGCCGACGTGGTGCGCAAGCTGGTCGGCGACCTGACCGCGGCGGGCGTGGACATGAGCGAGGCGGAAGTTCGCACCGCACTGGACGAACAGACCGTCGAGGCGCGCCGCCAGTTGCTGGAAGCGCAATAACATGCCGATGGCGGCAGACGAGATCGCGGCATTGATCCGCGAAGGCATCCCCGATGCCGAGGTGGAGATCACCGACCTGGCGGGCGATGGCGACCATTATGCCGCGCGTGTGACTGCGGCTTCCTTTGCGGGCATGCCGCGGGTGAAGCAGCATCAGGCAGTCTATGCCGCGCTGGGCGGCCGGATGGGCGGGGTGCTCCACGCCTTGCAGTTGACCACGGGCGTGCCGAAATAACGCCCAGGCTGCTTTCACGCGAGGACCGACAATGACCGAAGATACCAACGCCCGCATCGACGCGGTGGTGAAGAACAACCCCGTCGTTCTGTTCATGAAGGGCAGCCCGCTATTCCCGCAATGCGGCTTTTCGAGCCGGGCGGTGGCGATCCTCCAGCATCTGAATGCGGAGTTCGAGAGCGTCGACGTGCTGCAGGATCAGGGCATTCGCCAGGGCATCAAGGCCTATTCGGACTGGCCCACCATCCCGCAGCTCTACGTCAACGGCGAGTTCGTCGGCGGATCGGACATCATGATGGAAATGTATGAGAGCGGCGAACTGGCCGAGCTGCTGAAAGATACCGTCAAGGCTGCCTGAAGCCGGCGAAGATCGGGTGCGGGCGGGGTGTCGCGAGATCGAAGAAGCGACACACCCGCCCGACTGAAGCGCATCACTGCGCGATGTCTGTTGTTATGCAGCGCCTATGCCAGACGCGGAGAAGCGCGGATTTGCTCGCGTGTGGAGGTTAACGCACCGAGCAGTGACGGCGCCGCTGTAAAGCGGGCCGACACTTTGATGGCGTTACAGGGATCAGCTCTCGTCCGGCCGGGATCCCTTTGCTTGCGCCTCGTACTTGGAATGTTTTCGTACGACCCTAATCAATCCGTTCTGAGCTTCGCCGGAAGGCGTGTTCAGGGTCCGTCTTTTGACGTGCTAAGTACGGACGGAGTTGATGGACGAGCGCTCCTGGCGGCCCCGCGTGATCTGGAGCACGTTCGCGCCGAAGCCGTAACCTATGCACATCCCACCTCGTCATGCCGGGCTTGTCCCCGCATTCAGGATGGCGAGGAGCCTCAAGCTATCGAGTTTGGGGAATTCCGGACCTCAGCACAGGGCGGGAGTGACGACGCTTTCTGCGGCTTGATACGAGTTCGCCGAAGCCCGACTCTGTTGGGGAGAAAGTCGGCTGGTGCGATCCGCGCGCGCCGTCGTCTGCGGATCTCGGGGGTGGTCCGTCTCGATACTGTTGGACGGCTTGTTGAGCGCACTTTCGAAAAGCGCTCAATACCGGCGCTGATGTTGGATCAACCCATGTGACGGCGAAGCGCGTCGAGGTCGGCAGGCGTGTCGATGTCGGCGAGTTCCGCCGGTGACGCGTCGACCTGGCGGCCAGCGCGGATGAGGTCGCGGGCGCCGTGATCGCCGGTTAGCGTCAGCAAGCGGCCGAACAGATCGCGTCCGAACAGGGCGGGCGGGCGCGGGGGACGGCCGGTGCTGGCTGAGGCGACGACAGCGTCACCTCCCTCGGCAGCGTCGAGCAAGCGGCGGACATGCGCCGCGGTGATGCAGGGCATGTCGGCGAGCGCGACCAATAACGCACCCGCGCCTTGCGCCCGGGCCCACGCCACGCCCAGGCGGAGCGAGGAGGCCATGTCCGCCACCACATCGCGATTTTCGATCACGGCAAAGCCGTGCGCCGCATAGTCGATGCGGCAGCGGCGGACGATCGCGGCACGGGCGCGAAACGGGATGCCGGCCAGTGTCTCCGCCGGGTGCAGCCCCAATGGCCGGCCGGCGAGGGGCTCGTCCAGCTTGCTGCGCTCTCCCCCGAACCGCTGCGACTGGCCGGCGGCGAGCAGGATGAGCGCGGTGTTCTCAGCCGCGATCATGAAAAGCCTTCACCATCGCGCCGGCGATGGAGAGGGCGATTTCAGCCGGGCCGATCGCGCCGATATCGAGGCCGACCGGGCCGTCGATCCGTTCCAGATCGGCGGGCGTGATGCCCGCGGCGGCGAGGCGTTCAAGGCGGGCGGCGTGGCTCCTGCGGCTGCCGAGCGCACCGACATAGCCGGCGTTGGTGGACAGAGCGGCGATCAGCGCCGGATCGTCAATCTTGGTATCGTGGCTGAGCGTCACCACCGCTGTCGAAGGGCCGGGCTTGTAGGCCGTCACGGCTTCGTCAGGCCAGCGATCGTCCAGCACCGTATCAGGGAACCGTTCATCGGTAAGGAAGCGGCCGCGCGGATCGACCACCACCGTCTCAATGCCCAAGGTACGGGCGAGGCCGACCAGCGACTGGGCGATCTGCACCGCACCGACCACGATCAGCCGCCGCGGCGGATCGTAGCGGTTGGCGAAGATCTCTCCCGTCTCGATCGGCCTGAGGTCGCTGTGACCGCTCTCCAGATCGGTGGTGACGGTGAGCGCCTGGCCATCGGCGCGCGCCTCGATGATGCGGTCAAACAATTCGGGGTCGAAGCCTTCGGCCGATACCGGCTGCACCATCACGCTGATCTCGCCGCCGCACGGCAGGCCGACCTCCCAGGCGCTGGCATCGGCGACTCCATATTTCTTGACCGCGAATGGGGCGCCGGCGATGACCTGCGCCGCTGTATCGAGGATGTCGCCCTCGACACAGCCGCCCGAGACGGAGCCTTCAAACCGGCCGTCCTCATGCACCAGCATGTGGCTGCCGCGGGGGCGGGGCGCCGAGCCCCAGGTGGAGACCACCGTGGCAAGGGCCATGCGGTCGCCCTTCCACGTCTGAGCCGCGGAAAGGACGCTGTCGTTATCAGCCATGAATTACACCGGTGGAAGATGAGGGAGAAGTTTGTCGAGCGTCACCGGCATGTCGTAGATGCGCACGCCGGTGGCATTGTGGATGGCGTTGACCACCGCCGCGCCCGAGCCGGCGATGCCAAGCTCGCCCACGCCCTTCGCGCCAACAGGATTGGCCGAATCGTCGATCTCCTCGACGAAATAGGCCTCGATCTGCGGCACGTCGGCATTCACGGCGACATGATATTCGCCGAAATCGGGGTTCACGAAGCGGCCGTTGCGCGGATCGACCACGCCATCTTCGCTCAAGGCATAAGCGAGGCCCCAGACCATGCCGCCGATGATCTGGTTCTTCGCGGTCTTTTCATTGAGCACGCGGCCAATGTCGAACACGCCTAGCATGCGGCGCACGCGCACTTCGCCCGTGACGGCGTTGACCGCGACCTCGGCGAATTGCGCGCCATGGCTCGCCTGGCTGGTCGCCTGAGATTCCTTGCCCGGCGAGGTCTTGCCCCGGGCGCTGATCGGGGAGCCGCGAACGAGATCGGCGAGCGGGTTGCTGCGACCGCCAGCGGTAACCACGCCGTTCTCCAGCTGAAGATCCTCGGGCGCGGCATTCATGCGACGGCCGAGCTCGGCGAGGATGTCCTCGCAGGCGAGCGCGGCGGCGGCGCAGGCGCTGCCCGCCCCGAACGAGCCGCCCGATCCGGCGCTGGGCGGCAGATCGCTGTCGCCGATCACCACATCGATCGCCTCGATCGGCAGGCCGAGCATGTCGCCGACCGTCTGCGCCAGGATCGTGTAAGTGCCGGTGCCGATGTCGGTCATGTCGGTGCGCACGGTCGCGCGGCCGTCATCGGACAGGGTCACCTCCGCCTCAGCGTTGACGGTGAAATTGCCGCGCAAGGCCGCGGCCATGCCCATGCCGATCAGCCATTCGCCTTCTCGCCGGCTGCCGGGCGTCGTCTCGCGCCGATCCCAGCCGAAGCGCCGAGCGCCCTCGTCGTAGCAATCGAGCAGGCGGCGAGTGGAGAAGCGCTTGCCGGTGGTTGGATCCTTCGCCGGTTCGTTGCGGCGGCGAAGCTCGATCGGGTCGAGGCCAAGCTGCTCGGCCAATTCGTCCATCGCGCATTCGACCGCGAAGGTGCCGATCGCCTCGCCCGGCGCGCGCACCGCACCCGTCGCCGGCAGGTCGATCCGCGCGAGATCGGTGCGAAAACGGCGCGCCTCGCCGGCGTAGAGCGGCAATGTGCCGAAGGGTACCGGCTCCAGAAAAGCGCTGTCGTCATTCTGGTAGGCGACGCTTTCGTGGCCGATGGCGCTGATCCGCCCGTCGTGGTCGGCGCCGATGCGCAGGCGCTGCGTCGTGGGGGAGCGATGGTGGACCATATAGGCGGTCTGGCGGCGGGTGAGGGCGACCTTCACCGGGCGGCCAATCCTCTCAGCAGCGATGGCAGCGAAGATCACCTCCGGGCCAACGCCGGTCTTCCCGCCGAAGCCGCCGCCGACATAAGGCGCGAGCACGCGGACGCGATCCGCCTCGATACCGAGCGCGCTGGCGATCGTGCCCTTCGCGCCGCCGATCACCTGATTGCTGGTGCGCACGACAAGCCGGTCACCCTCCCACCAGGCGAGCGTGGCATGCGGCTCGAGCGCGGCGGGGAAGTGGATCGGGGTGGTGTAGGTGCGATCGATCACCACCTCCGCCGCGGCGAGCGCCGTATCCAGATCGCCGCGGTTCACCGGAGGGAGAAAGCCGAGCTTGTGATCGCGCTGGATCTCCACCGCGGCGGCGTCGAAGCGGCCGGGCGCTTCGTCATAGCTGACCCGGACGAGGCGCGCGGCGGCGCGGGCGGCTTCCTGTGTTTCCGCGACGACGATCGCCACGCCCTGGCCGTAGTGGAACACCTCATCCTTGCCGATGGTGGACATGGCGCGCGAATTGCCCTCGCCCGTCGGCATGCGAGGGTCGCCGTGGATCACCGCGATGACGCCGGGCGCAGCCTCCGCCTCGGCCGCATCGATGCCCGTGACGCGCCCACGACCAATGCTTGCCTGAACGATGGCGAGATAGGCGGTGTTTTCCGGGGCCTGCTCAAAGGCGTAGGGCGCGGCGCCGCTGACCTTCTCGCGCGCCTCGTAGCGGTCGAGCGGCTTGCCGAGCAGGCCCTGCCGGGCGCGGTCGAGCGCCGCCGGACGATAGGGCGCGTCCATCGCGAGATCGTTCATGCTGGCTCCGCGGTCAGATCGCGCAGCGCGGCGACGAGCACGCGCCGTGCGAGCGGGATCTTGAAATCATTGTGGCCGAAGCCGCGTGCGTCGCGGAGCAGCGCATCGGCGGCGGCATCGAAGGCTGCCTGCCCTGCCGGCTTGCCGATCAGCGCGGCCTCAACGGCGGGATCGCGCCATGGCTGGTGGGCGAGGCCGCCGAAGGCGAGCGCAGCATGAGTGATCGTGCCGTCCTCAACCGTCACGACCCCCGCGACCGAGACGAGCGCGAAGGCGTAGGAGGCGCGATCGCGTACCTTTCGGTAGAGCTGCCGCGCGCCGGCTGGCGGGGCGGGAAGCGCAATGTGGGTGATCAGCTCGCCCGGCTCCAGCAACGTCTCGATCTGCGGCGTGTCACCGGGCAGGCGGTAAAATTCGCCGAGCGGGATGCGGCGGCGGTCGCCATCGGGCTTCAACGTCACCACTGTCGCGTCGAGCGCCCGCATCGCCACCGGCATGTCGCCCGGGTGGGTGGCGATGCACTGATCGCTGGTGCCGAGGATCGCGTGGATGCGGTTGAACCCGCCCAGCGCGTCGCAACCGCTGCCGGGCAGGCGTTTGTTGCAGGCGGCGTGGGTGTCGTAGAAGAAATAGCAGCGGGTGCGCTGGAGCAGATTGCCGCCGGTCGTCGCCTTGTTGCGCAGCTGGCCCGAGGCGCCGGCGAGCAGCGCACGGCTGAGCGCCGGATAGAGCGCGATGACGCGCGGGTCGGCGGCAAGGTCGCTGTTGGAAACGAGCGCGCCGATCAGCAGGCCGCCATCCTGTTCCTCGATCGTGTTCAGATCGAGCCGGCTGATGTCGACCAGCTTTTCCGGCGTCTCGACCTGCAATTTCATCAGGTCGAGCAAATTGGTGCCGCCGGCGATGAAGCGGCCGCCGGCGCGCACCGCTTCCTCCGGGCTGTGGGCGCGGGCATAATCGAAGGTCTTCATGCCTCCTGCCCCTTCGCGTGAACCTCTCGAATGGCATCGACGATGTTCGGATAAGCGGAGCAGCGGCAGAGATTGCCGCTCATCCGCTCGCTGATTTCGGCCTCGTCGAACACAGGGGCGGAGAGATCATCGCTGACGTGGCTCGGCCAGCCCTTCGCCATTTCATCGAGCATACCGACCGCGGAGCAAATCTGGCCCGGCGTGCAATAACCGCATTGATAACCGTCGTGCCGAACGAACGCCGCTTGCATGGGATGAAGCGTATCGCTGCTGCCAAGACCCTCGATCGTCACGATGTCATCATCCTGATGCATCACCGCGAGCGTGAGACACGCATTGATCCGCCGCCCGTTCACCAGCACCGTACAGGCACCGCACTGGCCATGATCGCAGCCCTTCTTGGTGCCCGTCAGGGCGAACTCCTCACGGAGAACGTCGAGGAGCGAGGCTCGGATATCGGGATCAGCCTCGCGCTTGCTGCCGTTGATGGTGAAGCGCATGGAGGCAATATGCGCCGTTCGTTCATTCGATCCAAGTATGCCGCGATATTTCTTGTTATGGCGCTGGCGGGCGGATGCGCTTCACGGCAAGCAGCGCCGATGCAACCGGCCGATCCGCACTCCGCCCCGCTTTCCGCGCCGATCGTCATCGCGCATCGTGGCGCTTCGGGAGAACGACCGGAGCACACGATCGGGGCGTATGAACTGGCGATCGCGCAGGGCGCTGACGTGATCGAGCCGGATCTGGTGCCGACCAGCGACGGGGTGCTGGTCGCGCGGCACGAAAACGAGATTGGCGAGACAACCGACGTTGCGGCTCATCCCGAGTTCGCCGGCCGGCACACGACCAAGATGATCGACGGCCGCGCGGTGACGGGCTGGTTCACCGAGGATTTCACCCTGGCCGAGTTGAAGACGCTGCGCGCGAGGGAGCGGCTGCCGCAGCTGCGGCCGGGCAATCGCGCGTTCGACGGCCAGGAGACGATCCCGACGCTGGACGAGGTGATCGCGCTGGCCAAGCAGCACAAGGTCGCGATCTATCCGGAAACCAAGCACCCGACCTATTTCGCCGCAATTGGAAAGGGGACCGATGCGCCGCTCGTGGCTGCGCTGCGGCGTGCCGGATGGGACGATGCTCAAGCGCCCGTGTTCATCCAGTCCTTTGAGGTCAAGAACCTCCAGCGGCTGAAATCAATGACGCAGGTGCGGCTGATCCAGTTGATCGATGGCGCCGCCGGGCCTGCCGATGGCGCGGCGCAAAGCTATGCCGACATGGTGACGCCGGAGGGCCTGAAAGCAATTTCGGCCTATGCCTGGGGGATCGGGCCGAGCAAGGCGATGCTTTGGCAAGACGGCGTGCCCAGCGGGATCGTGCGTGATGCCCATGCAGCGGGACTGCGCGTCCACCCCTGGACCTACCGGGCCGAGAACCAGTTCCTGCCCCCTGCTTATCGGCGGGCCGACGATCCTAGGGGACAGGGCGATCTCCATGCCGAGATTTCGGCCGCCCTTGGCCTTGGTATCGACGGATTCTTCACTGATTTCCCTGCTATAGGCGTGCGGGCGCGCAATGGCGCGCGGGGAGCTCAGTGATGCGTAAAGTGCTTGTGATTTCAGCTGCCGCCCTGCTTCCGCTGATTGCGGGCGGGTGCGTGCGAACGGCAGCCAGCGTTGTGACCGCACCGTTCAAGGCAGCAGGGCAGGTCGTCGATTGGACCACGACCAGCCAGGACGAGGCCGATCGCAACTACGGCCGGGAAATGCGCAAGAAGGAAGCGCGCGAGGGCCGCGAGCGGCGCGACTGGGAAAAGCGCTGCCGCAAGGATCCGGAGACTTGTGGTCGGTACGATGGCTATGTTGCCAGCCAGGACAATTGAGGCCTGATCCGGCGACCGTGATCCGCTTCCCCGGTGTTCGCCGGGGAGGTGCTTTGCAACAAAGACAGGGGTTTACGGCAGGCTTTGCTCACCTGTGCCGTTCGTCCCGTGCTTGTCGCCAGGCGTGTTTCGGCCCCTGCGTCGACAAGCTCAGTATGAACGATGATCGTGGTACGAGCCGACGCGTGAGCCTCCGCATGCACCAGTCTGCTTACCTGAGCCGAGCGCCAGCGCCGACGGCGGCGCTTATGCCGCGCGCCGCTGGCCCATTGCGAGGATCGCGCGTGCCGCACGCTGGGCGGTGGCGATTTCGCGTGCCGACATGTCGTCCGCAATTTCCGCCCGCGCGGCCTGAGCGGCAGCGTTGCCGGCGACTGCGGCCAGGTTGAACCATTTGTGCGCTTCAACGAGATCGTAATCGGCACCGTCCGTGCCGGTAGAATAAGCGACGCCCAGATCGTAGCAGGCGTGTCCGTCGCCGCGCATCGCATCCGGCAGCCGGCTGTCAATCAGCAGCTGCGCACCTTTCAGGCTGGTCCCCATGTCGATTGCCCCTGGTTCAAGTTCCCCCAGGCGCAACGTGCAGCGATTCGCGTCACCAAATCGTTAATGGTTAATCCAGCGGTATCGCTATGTTGTCGATAAGCCGGGTCTGCCCCATTCGTGCCGCGGCAAGCAGGCGTCGCGGGCGGTCTGCTGCCGGCGCCTCCGTCAGCGTTTCAGCATCCACCAGCGCGACGTAATCGACCACGAAGCCGGCGGTGACCAGGCTGGCTTGCGCCTCCGCCAGCACGTCGGCGGGTGATGTGCCACGCGCGATTTCCCGCGCCGCGACGCCAAGCGCACGGGGCAGCGCTACCGCCTTGGCCCGTTCCTCCTCGTCGAGGTAGATATTGCGGGAGGACAGGGCGAGGCCGTCATCGTCGCGTTGAGTCGGCACGCCGACAACCTCGATCGGGAAGTTCAGGTCCGTCACCAGGCGACGGATCACCTGCAACTGCTGAAAATCCTTTTCACCGAAATAGGCGGCATCGGGGCCGACCTGATTGAACAGCTTGGCGACAACAGTGGCGACCCCGTCGAAGTGCCCAGGCCGCGCGGCGCCGTCCAGCCCCTCGGTCACGCCGGTAATGCCGATGCTCGTGGCGAAACCGTCCGGGTACATCGCCTCGACCGGCGGCAACCAGAGGAGATCGCACCCGGCCTCCACCAGCATGCGCGAATCCGCCGCCTCGCGCCGCGGGTAGCGCGCGAGATCCTCATTCGGCCCGAACTGCTTGGGATTGACGAAGATGGAGGCGACCACCTTCGTGCCCGGGCGCTTCGCCGCCTCGACCAGTGCGATATGGCCGGCGTGAAGCGCGCCCATGGTGGGGACAAGGGCGACGCGCGCGCCATCCGCGCGGAAGGCAGCGATCGCTGCGCGCAGGTCGTTCAAATCACGCACGGTCTGCACGCGGGCGAAACTCCACTCGAAACCTAACCGGCGGGCATCTATGGGGATCGCTGCACGCGATCAACAAAGGATGCGACGATTTGCCGACCGGTCCCGACAATACCCATGTGATCGTTTTCGCCAATGAGAAGGGCGGGACGGGCAAGTCGACGACGGCGGTGCATGTCGCCATCGCCCTGGCGGTTCGCGGCGCCCGCGTGGCCTGCCTCGATTTGGATCATCGCCAGCGGACCATGGGGCGCTATCTCGACAATCGTACGGAATCGGTACGCCGCACCGGATCGGAACTCGCGATTCCGCGCTATCGCACTGCGCATGAGGATTTCGAGGACGCTTATGCGGAGATGCTGCAGGGCGCGGACTTCCTGGTGATCGATACGCCCGGCCGCGATGATCCCTATGCCCGCGCGGCGGCCACCCGGGCCGACACCTTGGTCACGCCGATGAATGACAGCTTCGTCGATTTCGATCTGATCGGGCAGGTTCACCCTGAAACCTTCAAGGTGACGCGGCCGAGCTTCTATTCCGAGCTGATCTGGGACGCCCGCAAGGCTCGGGCCAAGGCCGACGGATCGACGATCGACTGGGTGGTGCTGCGCAATCGCCTGCAGCATATCGAGGCGCGCAACATGCGGCGCGTGTCGGACGCGCTGGATCAGCTGGCGAAGCGGGTGGGCTTTCGTGTCATCCCCGGGCTTGGCGAGCGCGTGATCTATCGCGAACTCTTCCCTTCAGGCCTTACCATGCTGGATGCCAAGGAGTTCGGCGCAATGGGGCTGGGGCATGTCGCGGCGCGGCAGGAACTGCGCGAAATGATGGCCGGGCTGTCGCTGCCCGAGCCAGCGCTGACCTCAGTCGCATGATGTTCAAGCTGCTGATCGCGCTGCTGGTGGCCTATGCCGGCTGGCGATTGTGGAAGGACGGTATGGGCGGGCGAAAGGTGCGCCAGCGCGCCGTGCCGCAGGAGCCTGGCGATGCGGCCGCCGCACGGCGCCTCCTGGGCGTGGACCGTGCCGCGGACGAAGCGACCATCCGCGCCGCGCATCGGCGGCTGATGGCTGAGGCGCATCCCGATCGTGGCGGCTCGGCGGAAGAGGCGCGGGCGCTGAACGCGGCCCGCGACCTGTTGCTAGATCGGGCGGGATAGGGCCGGAGCGATCCGGCACCCGGCCGCCTCGTGTGTCAGGCCGGCGGCGCCGGATCCTGCTGCGCACGCTCCTGATAGAAACGCTGAACGACCGCCCAGCCCTCAGCAGCGCTTTCGACATAGGTGAAGATGTCGAGATCGCGCTCTGCGATCACGCCCTCCTCCACAAGCGCTTCGAAGTTCACCACCTTTTCCCAGAATTCGCGGCCGAACAGCAGCACCGGGATGGGGGCGACCTTGCCAGTCTGGATCAGCGTGAGCAGTTCGAACAGCTCGTCGAACGTGCCGAAGCCGCCGGGGAACGCGGCGAGCGCACGGGCGCGCAGCAGGAAGTGCATCTTCCTGAGCGCGAAATAGTGGAACTGCATCGACAGCGACGGCGTCACATAGGGATTGGGCGCCTGTTCGTGCGGCAGGACGATGTTCAACCCGATCGATTCGGCATGAACGTCCGCCGCGCCGCGGTTCGCGGCTTCCATGATCGACGGGCCGCCGCCCGAGCAGACCACAAAATGCCGCTTCCCCTGCTCATCACGGGGAAAGTTGCTGGCGAGACGGGCGAGTTCGCGCGCCATGTCGTAATATTTCGACTTGGCGACCAGCTTCTCGGCAATGTGGCGGTGTTCCGGATCCGCCATGTCGAGCATCGCCTGCGCCTTGGCCGGCTCCGGAATGCGGGCCGAGCCATAGACGACAAAGGTGGAGCCGATATGCGCTTCCTCCAGCAGCAGCTCGGGCTTCAATAGCTCGAGCTGGAAGCGGACGGGGCGCAGATCCTCGCGCAGGAGGAAATCCATGTCCTGAAAGGCGAGCTTGTAGGCGGGATTTTCGGTCTGGGGCGTCGAGATGTTGCCCTTGGCCGATTCGGCATCCTGGCGAGCGCGCGGAAAGGTGCGGCTCGGTACGCGAGTTTCTGTCATTTCGTGGGCCTTTAGCGGCAGAAATCGGCCTTGTCGTCCTCCAGATGGAAGTGATTACGGTGCGCGCTGTTATAGTCGGGGCTCAGCACCGTACCGAAGCGCTTGCAGGCGGAGCGATGGATGACCTGCATGAAGCGGCGCACATCGGGATCGGGCGAGTTCCAATCGTTCAGGATCGTGATCCGCCGGCCGTCCTTCAGCTGGAAGCCGCCGATATCCAGCGCATTGGCGATCGAATGGCCCGAGCGGCGCGCGGTGCCGGCGACGTTGCGACAATTGTAGGTGCCCATGCTTTCGACCTTGGCAAGCTCGCTACCGAGGATCTGATATGCGGCAGGAGCGACCGCGTTGCGCGCCCATTGCGCATAGGTGCGCGCCGCGCCGCAGCGGATCGCGCCGAGGTTCGTCGTGGGCACGCCGATGTCGAGCAGCTTCACCGTTCCCACGATGCCACAGCCGGGAGCGAACTGGCGGTCGGGCAGCGCTTCGAATGCGACGCCGAGCGCGCGAAGGTCGCGGTGGCATTGCGCGGTTTCGCGCGACATCGGCCCGTCGATGCGCCGAACGGGCGTGCGCGAATCGGAGCGCGCCGGCGGCTCCGACCGGCCGCACGCGGCAAGCAACGTTGCGAGCGCCAGAAGAAAAAACGAACGCACCAAGCCCCCCCGTTCGCGCCGCGATCGATGACGCGCCCCCTTTTTTACACGATTTCCCACAAGGAAAGCACGGGCGGCGGCAGCCGGGCCGAATGGAGCGTGCGGAAGGCTGAGTCGAGTCGGTGGCACCGTCAGGCGGTTGCCACGTTAGCTCCGGTTGATTAGAGCCGTCGGCGGGCCACGCGGTCCCAACGCCGCGCGTGCTCTCTGTAAGGAGAGTCTTAAATGACTGATACGACGCTCGCCGACGCCACTCTTGCGCCTGCGAAACCCGCCGCAAAGCCGGCGCGACCCTATTTTTCCTCTGGTCCCTGCGCCAAGCCTCCCGGCTGGGATGCCGCCAAGCTGTCCGACGTCTCGCTCGGCCGCTCGCACCGCTCCAAGATCGGCAAGCAGCGCCTCGCTTATTGCATCGATCTGATGCGCGAGCTGCTGAAGCTCCCCGACACGCACCGCATCGGTATCGTTCCCGGTTCGGATACCGGCGCGTTCGAGATGGCGATGTGGACGATGCTGGGCGCCCGCCCAGTCACCGCGCTCGCCTGGGAAAGCTTCGGCGAAGGCTGGGTGACCGATGCGGTCAAGCAGCTCAAGATCGACCCTACCGTGATCCGCGCCGATTACGGCCAGCTGCCCGATCTTGGCGAAGTCGACTGGTCGAACGACGTGCTGTTCACCTGGAACGGCACCACCAGCGGCGTACGCGTCCCGAATGGCGACTGGATCGCGGACGATCGCGAGGGGCTGAGCTTCGCCGACGCAACCAGCGGCGTGTTCGCTTACGACCTGCCGTGGGACAAGATCGATGTCGCCACCTTCTCCTGGCAGAAGGTACTGGGCGGCGAGGGCGCGCATGGCGTGCTGATCCTGGGCCCTCGCGCTGTCGAGCGGCTGGAGTCGTACACCCCGGCGTGGCCGCTGCCGAAGGTGTTCCGCCTCGTTTCCAAGGGCAAGCTCGCCGAGGGCGTGTTCAAGGGCGAGACGATCAATACGCCGTCGATGCTGGCGGTGGAGGACGCGATCTTCAGCCTCGAATGGGCGAAGTCGCTGGGCGCTGGCGGGCTGATCGCGCGCTCCGATGCGAACGCCAAGGCCCTGGACGAGATCGTGCAGGCGCGCGACTGGCTCGGGCATCTGGCGGCTGATCCGGCGTCGCGCTCGACCACCAGCGTGTGCCTGACGGTGGATGCCGACGAAGCGGTGATCAAGAAGATGGTCGCGCTGCTGGAGGCGGAAGGCGCGGCGCTCGACATCGGCGGGTATCGCGATGCACCGCCGGGCTTGCGCATCTGGTGCGGCGCCACGGTGGATACCGCAGATATCGTGGCGCTCGGCCCCTGGCTGGACTGGGCCTACGCGACGGCCAAAGCGGCCGCCTGATTTCTCTCTCTCCCCAGTTTGGGGGAGAGGGCCGGGGAGAGGGGCAGTCCCTCTCCGCTTTTCACAACAATCTTTAGGGTCGGATGCGGGGCTTTTGACTGCCCCTCTCCCCGACCCTCTCCCCGCAAGCGGGGAGAGGGAGACTTCAAAATGCCAAAAGTTCTCATCAGCGACAAAATGGACCCCAAGGCCGCGCAGATCTTCCGCGAGCGCGGCGTGGAAGTGGACGAGATCACCGGCAAGACGCCGGACGAGCTGAAAGCGATCATCGGCCAGTATGACGGCCTCGCCATCCGCAGCTCCACCAAGGTGACCAAGGAGATCCTCGAGCACGCGACCAACCTCAAGGTCGTCGGCCGCGCCGGCATCGGCGTCGACAATGTCGACATCCCCGCGGCCAGCGCGAAGGGCGTGGTCGTCATGAACACCCCGTTCGGCAATTCGATCACCACCGCCGAACATGCCATCGCACTGATGTTCGCGCTGGCACGGGATCTGCCGGAGGCGGATCGCTCCACCCAGGCGGGCAAGTGGGAAAAGAACCGCTTCATGGGCGTCGAGGTCACCGGCAAGACGCTCGGCCTGATCGGCGCGGGCAACATCGGCTCGATCGTCGCCGATCGCGCGCTGGGTCTGAAGATGAAGGTGGTCGCGTTTGATCCGTTCCTCACCGAGGAGCGCGCGATTGAACTGGGCGTGCAGAAGGTGACTCTGGACGAGCTGCTGGCGCGCGCCGATTTCATCACCTTGCACACGCCGCTGACCGACCAGACGCGCAACATCCTGTCGGCCGAGAATCTCGCCAAGACGAAGAAGGGCGTGCGGATCATCAATTGCGCCCGTGGTGGCCTGATCGACGAGGCGGCGCTGAAGCAGGGCCTCGACAGCGGCCATATCGGCGGGGCGGCGCTCGACGTGTTCGTGACCGAGCCGGCCAAGGAAAGCCCGCTGTTCAACACGCCGAACTTCATCTCCACGCCGCACCTCGGCGCATCCACCACCGAGGCGCAGGTCAACGTGGCGATCCAGGTGGCCGAGCAGATGGCCGATTATCTGGTCTCCGGCGGCGTCACCAACGCGCTCAACATGCCAAGCCTCAGCGCCGAGGAAGCCCCCAAGCTGAAGCCGTACATGGGCCTTGCCGAGAAGCTCGGCAGCCTCGTCGGCCAGCTGGCGCATGGCGCGATCGACCGCGTGTCGATCCACTCGGAAGGCGCCGCGGCGGAGCTGAACCCCAAGCCGCTGACCAGCGCGGTGCTGAAGGGCTTCCTCGGCACGCAGACCGACACGGTCAACATGGTCAACGCGCCGGTGCTGGCGCGCGATCGCGGCATGGAAGTGCGCGAGATCCGCACCGAGCGCGAGGGCGATTACCACACGCTGCTGCGCGTATCGGTACGCACCGCGGACGGCGAGCGCTCGGTCGCAGGCACGCTCTTCGGCGATCAGGCGCCGCGCCTGGTGGAGCTGTTCGGCATCAAGGTCGAGGCCGATCTGACCGGCGCGATGCTGTATGTCGTGAACGAGGATGCGCCGGGGTTCATTGGCCGGCTCGGCACGACGCTGGGCGAGGCAGGCGTCAACATCGGGACGTTCCACCTCGGTCGGCGCCAGGCCGGCGGGGAGGCAGTGCTGCTGCTGTCGGTCGACGAGCCGGTGACCGCGGAACTGCTGGCCAAGGTGAAGGCGCTGCCGGGCGTGAAGACCGCCATGGGGCTGCGGTTCTGAGGTGATGCCGATGCTTGTGCCGCTTGCGGGAGGCGAGCGGGACGGGCACCTCTTGTCCCTCTCCCCGCTGGCGGGGAGAGGGCAGGGGAGAGGGGCAGTGGCGAGAACCGATGTTGACCTGCTGAAGCGCGCGAAGGCGATGCGCAGCGAGATGACGTCGGCCGAGGCGCGGCTCTGGTATCACCTGCGCGGCAAAAGGTTCGGCGACGTCAAGTTCAGCCGCCAGGTCGTGATCGGCCGCTATATCGCCGACTTTTGTGCCCGATCGCGCAAGCTGATCATCGAGGTTGACGGCGACACCCACGCAAGCAACGAAGCGCGCGATGCGCAGCGGACGGCTGTGCTGGAACGTGAAGGATATCGTGTGCTGCGTTTCACCAACGCTGACGTCATGCGGAACGAGGCCGGTGTGCTGCAGGCAATCGCTGCTGCGCTTGTGACTGCCCCTCTCCTCGGCCCTCTCCCCGGAGGGGAGAGGGAGATTTTCGCATGACCACGCTGCTTCCCGAAGGGTTTCGTGATCGGCTGCCGCCGCATGCCGATGGGGCCGCAAGCGTCGAGGCACGCGTGCTCGGCCTGGCGCATTCCCATGGCTATGAGCGGGTCGATCCGCCGCTGGCTGAATTCGCCGAGGGGCTTGGCTCGCGATTGAAGGATGGCGGGCTGGCCGATGCGGTGCGCTTCGTCGATCCGGTGAGCCAGCGTACCATGGCGATCCGCCCCGACATCACCGCGCAGGTCGCCCGCATCGCCGCGACCCGCATGGCGCACCATCCGCGCCCCGTTCGCCTGAGCTATGCCGGTTCGGTGCTGAAGCTGCGTGGCGGCGCGCTGCAGCCGGAGCGCGAGGCGCGGCAGATCGGGTGCGAGCTGATCGGTCTCGATACCGTCGCGGCGGCGCGCGAGGTGGTGACGGTGGCGGTCGAGGCACTGGCCGCGGCTGGCGCGACGGGCGTGTCGGTCGACTTCACGCTCCCTGACCTGGTCGATACGCTCGCCGCCGGGCCGCTGCCGGTCGAAGATGTTGATCGTCTGCGCGATCGGCTGGACGCCAAGGATGCCGGCGCGGTTGCAGAGCTCGCGCCAGCCTATCTGCCGCTGATCGAGGCGGCCGGGCCGTTCGAGGCTGCGGTGAAGCGGTTGCGCGCCTTCGATACGAGCAACGTCCTGGCGACGCGGCTTGACGGGCTGGAAGCTATTGCGGCGGCGCTGGGGTCGCGTGCGACGCTGACGCTTGATCCTACCGAGCGGCATGGCTTCGAATATCAGACGTGGCTGGGCTTCTCGCTGTTTGCGCAAGGCGCGACCCGCGAAGTCGGACGCGGCGGCACTTATACGCTGATGCACGAAAACGGCGCGGAGGAGGCGGCGACCGGCTTTTCGCTGTTCGCCGCGGCTGTCGCGGGCAATGACGCAAGCGAGCGCCGCCGCCTGTTCCTGCCGGTCGGCACGCCCGAAGCAGCGGGCGCGGCCATGCGCCGGGACGGCTGGGTGACCGTTGCCGCGCTGGAGCCGGGCGATACGCCGGAGAAACAATTGTGCACGCATCTGCTGGTCGACGGCGAGGCCCGGCCGCTCTGAAAGCGCGCAGGGGTTTGACAGCCACCATCATGCCCCGCTAACCGCGCGGCGCAATTTCTGGCCCTTCCTTGCCGCCGAGTCCTGTCGAAGGGCGGCGAGGATCATCCCGGCAGGGGGAGTATTGTACCCATGGCGAATGTAGCGGTGATCGGTGCCCAGTGGGGCGACGAGGGCAAGGGCAAGATCGTCGACTGGCTGGCCGAGCGCGCCGACATGGTGGTGCGCTTCCAGGGCGGCCACAATGCCGGCCACACGCTGGTGGTGGGCGAGCAGGTGTACAAGCTGTCGCTGCTGCCGTCGGGGATCGTGCGCGGCACGCCCTCCGTCATCGGCAACGGCGTGGTGCTCGATCCCTGGGCCCTGCGCGCGGAAGTGGAGAAACTGTCGGCACAGGGCGTGAAGGTCTCGCCTGACACGCTGCGCATCGCCGACACTTGCGCGCTCATCCTGCCGTTCCATCGCGACCTGGACGGGCTGCGCGAGGATGCGAGCGGCGCGGGGAAGATCGGAACCACGCGGCGCGGCATCGGGCCCGCCTATGAGGACAAGGTCGGCCGTCGCGCCATCCGCGTCTGCGACCTAGCGCATCTGGACGATCTGGATCCGCAACTTGATCGACTGACCGCGCACCATGATGCGCTGCGCGCCGGTTTCGGCGAGCCGCCGATCGATCGTGCGCGGCTGCTGGCCGACCTGCGCGAGATCGCCGATTTCGTTCTGTCCTTTGCCAAGCCGGTGTGGCGCGACCTGAACGACGCGCGCAGCCGTGGTCGCCGCATTCTGTTCGAGGGCGCGCAAGGCGTGCTGCTCGACATCGATCACGGCACCTATCCGTTCGTCACTTCCTCCAACACGATCGCCGGGACGGCGGCGGGTGGTTCCGGCCTCGGACCGGGCGCCGTCGGGTTCGTATTGGGCATTGCCAAGGCGTACACGACGCGTGTCGGCTCCGGCCCGTTCCCGACCGAGCTGGAGGATGAGACCGGCGAGCGGCTGGGCACGCGCGGGCATGAATTCGGCACCGTCACCGGGCGCAAGCGCCGCTGCGGCTGGTTCGATGCCGTGCTGGTGCGCCAGTCCGCCGCTGTCAGCGGTATCACCGGCATCGCGCTGACCAAGCTGGACGTGCTCGACGGCTTCGAGACGATCTCCATCTGCACCGGCTACAAGCTGCGCGGCGAGACGCTTGACTATTTCCCGTCGCATGCGGCGGATCAGGCGGCGGTGGAGCCGATCTACGAAGTAATGGAAGGCTGGTCGCAATCGACCGCCGGTGCGCGCAGCTGGGCCGACCTGCCGGCGCAGGCGATCAAATACATCCGCCGTATCGAGGAACTGATCAACTGCCCGGTCGCGCTGGTTTCCACCAGCCCCGAACGGGAGGACACGATCCTGGTGCGCGACCCGTTCGCTGATTGATCGGATGCCCCCTCCCGGAAGCGGGAGGGGTGAAGCTTGCCTCCGTGTTCAATCCGTCTACCCTCTTCCGAAACATCGGGAGAGGGCGGATGGCCAAAATCGTGCGCATCGGCGGCGCGGGCGGGTTCCTGGGCGATAGCTCGGTCGCAGCGCCGCAGCTGCTGGCTAGCGGCAAGCTTGACTATATGATCCTCGACTACCTGGCCGAGGCGACCATGGCGCCGCTCGGCCAGCTGAAACAGGTCCGCCCCGACCAGGGCTATGCGCGCGATTTCACCGAATGGGTGTGGAAGGACAATCTGCGCGAGTTCAAGGAACAGGGCGTGTGCGTCGTGACCAATGCGGGCGGCGTGAACCCGGAGGCGTGCCGGGCGCGGATGGAGGAAATCGCCGCCGAGGCCGGCATCTCGTTCCGCATCGCGATCATCACCGGCGACGACCTGATCGATCGCGTGCCCGACTTTGCCGCCAATGGCATACTCGAGATGTTCAGTGACCTGCCCTTTCCCGATCCGAAGAAGGTGTGGACCGCCAATGCCTATCTCGGCGGCGGGCCGATCGCGGCGGCGCTCGCTGCCGGCGCGGATGTGGTCATCACCGGCCGGGTGGTGGACAGCGCGCTGACGCTGGGGCCGCTGATGCATGAATTCGGCTGGCAAGCGGACGATCATGACCGGCTTTCCGCCGGATCGCTCGCCGGCCATGTCATCGAATGCGGCGCGCAAGCGACCGGCGGCCTCTTCACCGATTGGGAAAAGGTGCCGGACTGGGCGCACATCGGCTATCCGATCATCGAATGCCACGCCGACGGCGACTTCGTCGTCACCAAGCCGGAGGGGACCGGCGGGCTCGTCTCCCCGGCGGCCGTTTCCGAGCAAATCCTCTACGAGGTCGGTGATCCGCAGGCCTATGCGTTACCGGACGTGGTGTGCGACTTTTCCCAGCTGAGCGTCACCGAGGACGGCGAGGGACGGGTGCGCGTTTCAAATGCGAAGGGATATCCGCCGACGGGCAAGCTCAAGACCTGCGTGACCTTCGAGAACGGGCATCGCTTCATCGGCATCATGCCCGTGGTGGGGCGCGATGCGGCGAGAAAGGCGCAGGCGCAGGCTGAGGCCGTGCTGACCCGAGTGGGCGAAATGCTACGCGGGCGGAACCTGCCGCCGCTGCGCGACATGCGCGTCGAGCTGTTGGGGACGGAGGCGAGCTATGGCGCTCAGGCCAGCCAGGCGCTCTCCGCCACCCGCGAGGTGATCGCCCGCATCGGTGCGGAGCATGAGGATGCCGATGCGCTGAACATCATGATGCGCGAATTCGATTCGCCGACCACGTCGATGAGCGTGGGATCGACCGGCTGGTTCGGGGCGCGGCCGACGATCTCGCCGGTATCGCAGGTCTTCTCGTTCCTGGTCGACGGCGGATCCGTCTCCGCCAAAATTTCGCTGGGAGGGGAGACGATCACCGTGGAAAACCCGGCGCCGGCCACCTCGTTCGACGCGACGATGATCGTCCGGCCGCTAGCGGAGGAGGACGCTGACGCCGCCGAGCATCTGGTGGAGGTGCCGCTGATCCAAGTCGCCTGGGCGCGCTCCGGCGACAAGGGGAACGCCTTCAACGTCGGGGTGATTGCGCGTCGGCCGGAGTTCCTTCCCTGGATCCGCACCGCCCTGACCGAAGACGCGGTGAAGGCGTTCTTCGCCCATGAATTTGAAGGCGCGTCACACCCGGAGGTCCGACGATACGATCTGCCGGGGATGAATGCGATCAACCTCCACTGCATTCAATCCTTGGGCGGGGGGCAATTCGCCAGCCTGCGCCTAGATGCGCTGGCCAAGGGCAAGGGACAGCAGTTGCTGGACATGATGGTGAAAGTGCCACGGGCGCTGCTGGGGTAAGGCGCTCGTTCGCGACGCTCCTCATGTCGGGTGTAACGGCAATGAGGAGCGTTCCGCGAAGGCTGGCGCCGACGAGGAGCGGGCGCTCTCCATAACAGCCATGCCGGCGTTCAGCAGGCATCCGGCCCGCCGCCGACCCGATGGCATGGCGCGCGCGGCACCCTGATTGTCGGCCAAGGGCGGGATTACGGTGGAGGATAGGTCGACGTGACTGTTCGGCAATAGTGCTCGCTGCGCCACGAACCCCGGACGTAGCTCGGGATGGCGGCTGGTGGTGGGCGGTCTACCCGCCGCCCAGCGCGCGCTGACGCCGGCGTTGCACGGAGCTGCCGATCCCCATCGCCTCGCGATATTTCGCGACCGTGCGGCGTGCGATGTCGAAGCCCTTGGCGTTGAGCAGCTCGACCAGCGTGTCGTCGCTCAGGATCTTGGCGCCCTCGTTCGCAATCAGGCCCTTGATGGCGCTCTTCACCGCTTCTGCGGATACTGCGTCGCCGCCGTCGGCCGCTTGAATGGCGGAGGTGAAAAAGTACTTCAGTTCAAAGAGCCCGCGCGCGCAGCTCAGATATTTGTTCGAGGTGACACGGCTGACCGTGGATTCGTGCATCTCGATCGCGTCCGCCACCTGACGCAGCGTCAGCGGGCGCAGGTGCGACACGCCGTGCAGAAAGAACGCCTCCTGCTGCCGCACGATCTCGGTCGCGACGCGGATGATGGTCTTTTGACGTTGGTCGAGCGCCTTCACCAGCCAGTTGGCGCTCGCCAGCATGTCGCCAAGCCACGCCTTTGACGCCTTGTCCTGCGGCCCGGCGGCGAGCTGCGCATGATAGCGGCGATCGACGAGCACGCGCGGCAGCGTCGAACTATCGATCTCCACCACCCAGCCGCCCCGGGTCCGGCGCACGTGGAGATCGGGCGTGACGGCCTGCATCGGCTCGCCGCCGAAGCGGGCGCCGGGCTTGGGATCATAATTGCGCAGCTCGCGGATCATGTCTGCCATGTCCTCGTCATCGACCTGGCAGATGCGCTTGAGACGAGGCAGATCGCCGCGCGCGACGAGATCAAGATGGGCGATCAGCTTGGCCATCGCGGGATCATAGCGATCCGCTTCCCTGGCCTGCAGCGCGATACATTCGGCCAGATCGCGAGCGCCGACGCCTGTCGGATCAAATGTCTGAATAACGCCAAGAACACGCTCGGCCTGCGCGAGTGGTACGCCGAGCCTGGAGGACACCTCCAGCAGATTGGCAGTCAGATAGCCCGCCTCGTCGATCAGGTCGATCAGATGCTGTGCCACGAACAGATCCGCGCCCGTCAGCACCTCGCCGGCCTGTTGCGACAGATGATCGGCCAGCGACGGGGCGGCTGCCGCGAAGGCATCAAGGTCTGGAGCGTCCTCGCCGGGGCCACTGGCCGTACCGTTCAGGCCAAGCCCGTCACCAACGCTGCTGCCGCTGTCCGACGGGGCATCATCGAACCGCTCAGCGGCGATGTCGACGTCCAGTGTTTCGCCAGCGGCCTCTCCGGCAAGGACGAGTTCGTCGGCCGGCGCGGGTTCATCGCGAAGAACCTCGCGCTCACGTTCGGCGAACGGCTCGTCCTCACCGGGCGACACCGCTTCCAGCAGCGGATTCTTCTCCAGCTCCTCCGCAATGACTCCCTCGATCTCGAGGTTCGACAGCGCAAGCAACTTGATCGCCTGCTGCAATTGCGGCGTCATCACCAGCGATTGCGACTGGCGAAGGTCGAGGCGAGGCGCGAGGCTCATCCGGCGAGCATCGGCTTGGCAAGTGGCATGTGGCCAGGCGCGATCCCATCTGTCGCCGGAAAGACGATGATGGTCACCATAGCCATCAACTCAGAGCGAGAACTCTTCGCCGAGATACAGGCGACGCACATTGGGATCGGCAACGAGATCCGCGGGCGCGCCGGTGAACAGCACCCGGCCATCGTAGATGATGTAGCCGCGATCCACGATGTCCAGCGTTTCGCGCACATTGTGATCGGTGATCAGAACGCCGATGCCGCGTTGCTTCAACTGCTTCACCAACGCGCGAATATCCGCGATCGATAGCGGATCGATGCCGGCGAACGGCTCGTCGAGCAGGATGATCGTTGGATCGGCGGCCAAGGCACGGGCAATTTCGGCGCGGCGGCGTTCACCGCCCGAAAGCGCCATTGCGGGGGCATCGCGCAGGCGGGTCAGGCCGAACTCGTCCAGCAAAGTATCAAGCTTGCGCTGCCGTGCGGCGGGATCGGGCTCCGCCAGTTCGAGCACGGTCAGAATGTTCTTCTCGATCGTCAGGCCACGGAAGATCGAGGTTTCCTGCGGCAGATAGCCAAGGCCCAATATGGCGCGCCGGTACATTGGAAGGCCCGTGATGTCCTCTCCGTCCAGCATGATCCGGCCGGCATCCGGCTTCACCAGGCCCATGACGGAGTAGAAGCAGGTCGTCTTGCCGGCGCCGTTCGGGCCGAGCAGGCCGACCACCTCGCCCCGCGCCACCGACACGGAAACGTCGCTCAGCACCACCCTTTTGTCATAGGACTTGGCGATGGAAACGACCTGAAGGCCGCTCAGGATCGGCGCTTCGTGGATCGGCTCCGCATGGGAGAGGGTGGTCGTATCGTCCATCGTTCGTCTGCAGCCTTGCGCTTGCCTGCCGGTACGCTGACGCGATCCGACTTTGGCAGGATTCATGCATGAGCTTGCGGCGCGGCGAAAGCCCCCTTGCGATCAGTTGCGCTTCGGAACGGAGAAGGTGCCCGTCACGCGGCCCGACGGCGCCGTTGTCACATTCCCGCCGCCTGCCGATCCGCCAGCGACCGACGAGCCATCGATCACCGCCCGGCCCGTATCAAGATTGATCGTCAGGCGGCCGCCGTTCACCGTATTGGCGCCCTGTGTCAGGCTGACCGCGCCCACCATGGTGATCACGCGCCGGTTCAGGTCATAAACCGCATATTGGCTGCGCGCCGTCTGATCCGGCCGACGCACGACGACGCCGCCCGCCGCATCCAGACGAGAGACCTGCGGATTTCCGCCGACCACCTGGCCGGTGTAGTTCACTGTCATGCGCGCCGCGTTGAGCGACATTTCCGCCTGACGCACCGCCACGTTGCCCGACAACACCGCGCGGTTGGCGCGATCCTGCAGCTCAATCGTGTCCGCGCCGAAATCAATCGGCGCGTTGGTGTTATGGCGCGTCTGGGCGATCGCGCCGGATGCGAACAGAAGGGCGAGGAGGGCCGCGCGTTTCATGGCGCGCTATCTCGCCCCTCGCGGGTTTACGCGCAAGCGGGCATTGCCGCGTAAAGTAACGGTTCGGGCCTCAAGATCCGCATCAAGCCGATCCGCGCTGAAGTTTCCCTGCGAAACCGTGCCCGTCACGCTGTTCGACGAGCGCAGCGTGCGCGTCTTGAGATCCACCGTCGCATCCTGCGTATCGAGGCTGTAGTTGTTGGGACCGCGGAATGCGATCGGCCCGTCGACCTTCACCCGCTCGCTTTCCATGTCATACCGGCCGGTAGGCGCGGTCAGCGTGGCTGGGCCGTCCTGCAACCGGATCTGCGCCGCCAGCTTGTTGATTTCGACCACCGGCTCCGCCGAGCTGCGCTGTACCGCGGAGCCAGCATTGAGCGTGAATGGCTGTCCCTTCGCATCCGAGCCGCGATATTGTGCGCGCTGAATCTTCAGCCGTTCCTTGGCCACTTCGACCTTGTTCTTGTCGAGCACGAACGACACGTCGCCCGCCGTGGTCAGCGGGGCCATGACCAGAAACGCGGCAAGCACGCCGATCAGCACCGGTAAAAGCCAGTGCGTGGTCGCGATGATGCGGTCATGCCGGCTGCCGGGCGCGGCCCAATGCTGGCGCCGGGATCGTTCCCGGACGGCGATGTCAGACATGGGCGCGCTTTCCTGTGAGTCTGATCGGATGGGCAGACCAGGAGAAACGAGGAAGACGCCAAAAGTTTCGCCCGCCCCGCGCGCGATTCACGTCCGTGACCCGGCCGGGCACGGTCGCGCACAGGACGGCGAAACCCGCATCAGGCATGCGCAAAGATGTCCGTTTCAGCCCAGCCGGCCAGATCCAGTTCGGCACGATGCGGTAGAAAGTCGAAGCAGGCCTGAGCAATCTGCGTGCGCCCTTCGCGTGCCAGCCGCCGATCGAGCTCCTCACGCAGGCGATGGAGATAGCGAACGTCGGAAGCGGCATATTCGCGCTGCGCGTCGCTCAATTCCGGTCCACCCCAATCCGAGGATTGCTGCTGCTTGGAGATTTCCTGCCCGAGCAGTTCGCGCACCAGTTCCTTCAGACCATGACGATCAGTGTACGTGCGGATCAGGCGCGAGGCGATCTTGGTGCAGTAAACCGGAGCGGCAACGATCCCCATGTAATGGCGGATCGCGGCAATATCGAAACGACCAAAATGGTACAGTTTCAGCCTGGCAGGATCAGCCAGCGCGGCGCGCAGATACGGCGCGGCATAATCCGACCCGGGACTGAACCGCACGAGATGTTCGTCGCCAAGCCCGTCCGAGATCTGCACCAGGCAAAGCCGGTCACGCGGGGTGATGAGCCCCATGGTCTCCGTATCGACGGCGAGCGGGGCACCGGGTGCGAACACATCACCCGGAAGATCTTCTTCATGGAAATAAACGGCCATGGGGCACGCCGTAGCGCGCGGCGCCGTCCGGCTCAACAACCGGTGAAAATCAGGTGGGACAAGCGCCCTGACAGCGGTAAGCTGTGCTTTAAGCGCGACAGTTGCGCAATGTTCGTTGCGTAATACTTGCTTTGCGCGACGAATCTGTTCGCAGCAGACGCGCCGATGCGCTATGACGACTCCTGTGGCGCACCAGCTTCCGCGTCACAAAGCCCTGCGCCGGCCGTCCATCGCGCGGGTCTTGAAACTGATTTGCGGGCGGAGCGGGAAGACGAACAGGGTTTATGGGTTACGAAAAAGGTGGCCGCGGCAATCGTGGCGGACGCGGGCGCGACAAGCGTGACGGCTTTGGTGGCGACGATTTCGGCGGCGGAGATTTCGGCGGCGGCGGCTTCAACAGCGGTGGCTTTGGTGGCGGCGGCTTCGGCGGCGGCGGCTTTGGCGGTGACCGCGGCGGCTTCGGCGGCGGCGGCGGCTTCCGTGGCGGCGGCAGTGGCGGCTTCGGCGGCGGCGGCGGCGGGTTCCGCGGCGGCGGCGGTGGTGGCGGCTTTGGCGGTGGTAACCGCATGCCCCCGCAGGTCGTCGGTGAAGGCACCGGCGTTGTAAAGTTCTTCAACGGACAGAAGGGCTTTGGCTTCATCGTTCGCGATGACGGCGGCGAAGACGTGTTCGTGCACATCTCCGCTGTCGAGCAGGCTGGCCTCGCCGGTCTCGCCGAGGGTCAGCCGCTCGGCTTCACGCTGGTTGACCGTGGTGGTCGTATCTCGGCAACCGAGCTGAAGATCGACGGTGAGCCGATGCCGGTTACCGACCGTGCACCGCCGCGCGAAGGCGGCTTCGGTGGCGATCGCGCACCGCGCGGCGCTGGTGCCGGCGCAGGCGCAGGTGGCCCGCAGCGTCAGCTGACCGGCGAAAAGGCGACCGGTACGGTCAAGTTCTTCAACGCGATGAAGGGCTTTGGCTTTATCCAGCGTGACGATGGTCAGCCCGACGCGTTCGTGCACATTTCGGCTGTTGAGCGCGCCGGCATGTCGAGCCTGAACGAGGGCGATCGCCTGTCGTTCGAGCTCGAGGTCGATCGTCGCGGCAAGTACGCTGCCGTGAACCTGTCTTCGTCCAGCTAATTCTCCCCGCTTCGACATAGGAGAGGGAAGGGCCGTCCGGGACAACCGGGCGGCCCAATTTCTTTGCGGGTCTGGCGGTTGCTCCAGCCACTGTGACCCGCTTCATTGTAGAAGGCTGGGCGGAGAAGGACCGAACCAAGCGGAACGGCAATGCCAGCCCGGTCGGTCGGTCATCCGTCAATACTGACGGCGCACTGCAACATCGGCGGGTCAGGCGGCAGTTCAACAAGGTTGAACGCGCCGCGACCATTCGCCCCAGTTCGCGTCGCCGTCCGGCTATCGTGGTGTGACTGGCGGCTTCAGGCCCGTCTTCTGGCAAGCGGCTCTTGAACTGTCTCGGTTAAGCCGGCGCCTCTCACGTTCAAACTTCGGTTGCGCTCACCGAAAGGTGATTTCGCAGCAGCAACGCATTTCAAAACAGGCGCATTGCTGGCATTTGGCGGCTCGCTCCCGATCCGCGGGCAGCTCATTTGAAAGATCCTTCCTTGCGCGCCCTTCTCCCGCTTCTCTTGTCCGCCGCCGCAACGACGCTTTCCGCTGCCAGCGCCACTGCCCAGGTCGCTGCCGCTGCGTCTGCACCTTCCGTCCCTGCCGGTGACACGGCCGTGGAGGGAGCGAAGCTGCGCCAGATCTTCAGTGACAGCGACGAGGCGAGGCTGCGGCGCAATCCGGTGGAGGCGATCTTTCGAGGTGATCTTCGCTATGCCGATCGGCTCGGAGATTACCTCACCCCCGCTTACGAACGGGCGGAGCGGCAGGCGCTGGTGGATGACCTGAAAGCGCTGCAGCGGGTTGACCGTGCCCGCCTCTCCCCGGTGGATCGGATCGCCTTTGACGTATTCAAATCCGATCGCGAGCGCGACTTAAAGGGCTATGCGCCGGAGGTCCTGCGGATCAGCGAAGTGTTGCCGATCAATCATTTTGCCGGCTTGCAGACCTTTTATCCGGAGTTCGCCTCCAGCCAGGGTGCAGCGCCGTTCAAATCGGTGCTCGACTATGAGAACAATCTGAAGCGCAATGCGCAATACGCCCAGGTAGTGGATCGGATGATCGCCCGTGCGCGTGAGGGGATGAAGCGCGGCATCATGCCCCCGCGCCTGGTCGTGCAGAACGTGATCGGCCAGCTGGACAATATTCTGGCAGGCGCATCGGAAGCTTCGCTTTTCTATCAGCCGGTCACCAAATTTCCCGCGGCGGTGGGCGCGGCCGATCGCACGCGCCTGGCAAAGGCCTATGCGCAGCAGGTGCGTGACGTCCTGAACCCGGCGCATCGGCGCCTGCGCGACTTCCTCCAGAGCGAGTATCTGCCCAAAGCGCGCGAGACGGTTGGTTTGTCGGCGCTGCCCGGCGGCCGTGCGCTCTATGACTATCAAATCGAAGCCAGCACGACCCTGCCGCTGAAGGCGGATGCCGTGCACGAACTGGGTCTGAGCGAAGTCGCGCGTATCCTTGCCGAGATGGAAGCGCAGAAGGAGCGTGCCGGCTTCAAGGGGACGTTGCCGGAGTTCTTCCAGCACCTGCGCACCGACCCGCGGTTCCAGCCCAAGTCGGCGGAAGAGATCGCGGCCGGCTATGCCGAAATCGGCAAGAAGGTGGACGCCCGGGTGCGCGAGCAGTTCAGCCTGATCCCCAAGACCCCGCTCGAAATCCGCCCGGTCCCTGCATTTCGCGAGAAGACGGCGGCGGCGGGATCCTATCAGTCGGGAACGCCGGACGGTTCGCGGCCGGGCGTCTTCTACTATAACACCTACGATCTGCCGAACCGGTACCTCTGGGGCATGGAGACGCTGTACCTCCACGAAGCCGTGCCGGGCCACCATTTCCAGATCAGCCTGGCGCAGGAGAATGACAGCCTGCCCGCCTTCATGCGCTTCGGCGGCAACACCGCTTTTTCGGAAGGGTGGGGGCTTTATGCCGAGACGCTCTATCCGGAACTGGGTTTGGAAACCGATCCTTATCAGCGCATGGGCGGTCTGAACGATGAAATGCTGCGCGCCATGCGCCTTGTTGTCGATACCGGCATTCACGCCAAGGGTTGGACCCGCGACCAGGCCGTCCGCTACATGCTCGACAATTCGCCGATGCCGGAAAGCGATGCGGCGGCGGAAGTGGAGCGCTATATCGCCATCCCGGGGCAGGCGCTTGCGTACAAGATCGGACAGCTGACGATCCTGCGGTTGAAGGCAGAGGCGCGCCAGGCGCTCGGCGCTCGTTTCGACCCGCGCGCCTTCCATGCCACCGTTCTGGATACTGGCGCTCTGCCGATGCCGGTGCTCGAGCGGAAGGTGGCCGACTGGATAGCGGGCCAGAGGTAAGCGAACATGGCGCCTGTCTTCCGTGCAGTGCTGGCCGGCGGATCGCTGCGCGATCGGATGATCGCCAGCGCCGGCGGGCTGGCCGGAATCGTCATCACGGCGGCGACGAGCTTTCTGCTGCTGAAGACCACGGCGCCGCTGCCGATGATCGTCGCGCCGATGGGGGCATCCGCCGTCCTGATCTTCGCGGTGCCGGCCAGTCCGCTGGCGCAACCGTGGCCGGTGATCGGCGGCAACATCATATCAGCACTCGTGGGTATCACCGTCGCGCGCCTGGTGCCGGAGGTGGCGCTGGCAGCAGGACTGGCCGTTGGCGCCGCGATCCTGGTCATGTCGCTGCTGCGCTGCCTGCACCCACCCGGCGGCGCGGCGGCACTGACCGCCGTTGTCGGGGGCACGGCGGTCACGTCGGCGGGATATATGTTCGCGCTGGTGCCGGTGGGCATCAACGCCGCGCTTCTCACCCTGGCCGGCTTGTTGTTTCACCGCTTCTCCGGCCATTCCTACCCCCACCGGGCCGGGCCGCTCCCGAAGCCGGCCGATCGCTCGTCCGATCCGCAACCGGAGGACATTGACCGTGCCCTCGATGACCTTGGCGAAACGTTCGACATCAGTCGGGAGGATCTGGCGCTTCTTGTCGCGCGGGTATCGCATCATGCCAAAGCCAGGTCTGCCAAGAGGCCCGAAGCTCGCGTGAAGTAAGCGGCAAGAGCGAAGGAATGGCGTCAGCTGAACCGCAGCGCAGTTGATCAAGCGCTGTGTTCACGCCGCAGGCGGCACGCCCTGTGATCTGTCGCGCGCCGGTGTTTGTGATGAGATTCAGTTTCGGAGAATGGTGCCCCGTAGAGGACAAAGCTGGGCACTCAGATCATTGGGACATTTCCATGCTTCGCTGAACGATCGGCCGGGCCGCGACCTAAAGGTCGTAATCCGGCGCGTCGTCCTCGGGGGGCCAGGGCGGATATACGATCGGCTTCTCGCCGAAGTGTCGCCGAACCGCCCGTGCGCGCCGCTCCACAAGATCCTCTTCGGCATCGATTTCGTCGGGATAGATATAGACTATTTCGAACTTACCGTCGCGAAGCAGATATTCCATTTCCGCCCACCGATCCTCGCCCTCCTGTGCTTCCCACAGGTCAAGCAGCGCGTAAGGCAATCCCTCTATCACCGGCCGCCGATAAAGGATCTGGTTGCCGAGTTCCTTGAAGATCGATTCGCCGACCATGTTCCGATCGAGCTGGGCGTAGAGCAGCGTTGGTTCGACCGGATATTTACGATCCTCCATCAGCAATTGCCCGATCTCGTTGAGCAGCTTCTCGGCCTCATCGTTTGCCACGGTTTCGCTCCGATCGTTCGTTGGGAAATTTCAGGCTCTTCTCGTCGCCTCGACCGTTCACCACACGTCGATCACCGATGGTCGCACGGAATTGCCGCTGAACTGCGGCACAATCCTGACCGTAACAGTCTTTCCGCCTCGCTTCTTTCTCGCCCACTCATCCTCGAGCAAGCGATAGCCGCCCCGATTGAAGTTGGCATCCTGCGCGAAGTGATTGAACGCCTCGGTCGGCCCGTTGAAGCGCGCCGCGATGTAATGGCCGCCATCGTCGCTCGCCCGACGTTCTGCGCCGCCCGCCTGCGCTTGCGAAGCGCGAGAACGGATCGGAACATTGGTAACCGTCAGCGCACCAGAAACGCGCCGCGTGCGCTCGCGCGCGTCGATTTGATAGGTATAGCCGTTGCGCAGATCGTGCGGAATTCTGCGCTGGACGCGCTTGCGGGTCGTGTGGCAGTTTTGTTCGTCTCGGAAGCGCGATCTGAAGACGCAACGGCAGTTACCGCACCCGGTGAATTCTTTGTACGACGGTTTGGATCAGGTGATCCCCACGTACCTGACGCTCCCGCTCCGCCGAAGGTACCGCCGCCGCCTCCCGTGCATCCGCCACCAGTCCATGCGCGTTGAGCGGACGGCTTGTGAGCGGATGACTTTGGAGCCGCGGCATGGTTGCCCTGGGAGGTGCGCGTCCGGTCATTGGAAACGGCGCGGTTTGCCGAATTTTGCGATCTTGGCCGGGATGACCGGGCCGACCAATCTCCTGAACCGGTCGCGCCGCCACCGCCACTCTTACCGCCTCCGCCACCAGGAAACCCACCCGCGCCCCACTGGCCATAATGCCGTCCGGCACCGACGAAGGTGAAACATCCGGTTTCTGGATCATGCCAGGGATTGAGCTTGAGTTCGATCCACTCCGCATTTCTCAAGGAGGGCAACCTGCCTGTCCGCAGCCATATTGAAAAGGCGCGCCGTCGCTCATTGTCCGGTATCGATCATGATGCCCGGCTATCCACGCGGCGAGAACATTTCAGCAACATTTACCAACATGTCAAGCCGAAGTCGGCCGCCGTCTTGCTAGGCACCGCGATGGCGTGCCCATGCTCGTCCTCTATGAGGTGCGATTTCACGAGTGTAGTGCCCCTCAAAGGCCAAAGATGGGCACTCAGATCATTGGAGAATATCGGTTCTGCGTCGAGCGTCCGGAAAGACGTAACTTACAAACCATAGCTTTGAAGTTCGTCTTCCGTGGGTAGAGGCGGGTAGACAATCGGCTTGTCTCCAAAATGCCGCTGCAGCGCACGCTCGCGTCGCTCGGTCACGTCTTCCTGCGGATCGATCTCATCCGGATAGAAGTAGGCGACGTCGAATTTGCCGTCGCGGAGCACATATTCCAGCTCCGACCACCGATTTTGCCCGTCCTGCGCTTCCCACAATTCGAGTAGCGCGTAGGGCAAGCGCTGATTTATCGGCCATCTAAAAAGTAACTGGTTACCAAGTTCCTTGAAGATCGATTCTCCGATCATGTTGTGATCAAGTTGGGCATAGAGCAGCGTAGGCTCAGACGAATATTCACCATCCTCCATCAGCAATCGGCCAATCTCGTTCAACAGCTGCTCTGATTCAGTTTCCGCCACGGCGCTTCTCCGATCGCTCATTGGGAAATCCTAAACTCTTCGTTTTGCCATCAACCGTCCACCACACATTGATCGTCGATGGTCGCACGGAATTGCCGCTGAACTGCGGAACGATCTTCACTGTTACCGCCCGTCCGGCACGCTTGTCCCTGGCCCATTCATCCTCGAGCAGACGGTAGCCACCCCGGTTGAAATTGGCATTCTGCGCGAAGTGGTTGAACGCCTCGGTCGGCCCGTTGAAGCGCGCCGCGATATAGTGGCCACCGTCGTCGCTCGCGCGGCGTTCTGCGCCACCCGCCTGCGCTTGCGAAGCGCGAGAACGGATCGGAACATTGGTACCGTCAGCGCACCAGAAACGCGCCGCGTGCGCTCGCGCGCGTCGATTTGATAGGTATAGCCATTGCGCACGATCGTGCGGAATTCTGCGCTGGACGCGCTTGCGGGTCGTGTGGCAGTTTTGTTCGTCTCGGAAGCGCGATCGGAAGACGCAACGGCAGTTACCGCACCCGGTAAATTCTTTGTACGACGGTTTGGATCAGGTGATCCCCACGTACCTGACGCTCCCGCTCCGCCGAAGCTACCGCCGCCGCCTCCCGTAAATCCGCCACCAGTCCATGCGCGTTGAGCGGACGGCTTGTGAGCGGATGACTTTGGAGCCGCGGCATGGTTGCCCTGGGAGGTGCGCGTCCGGTCATTGGAAACGGCGCGGTTTGCCGAATTTTGCGATCTTGGCCGGGATGACCGGGCCGACCAATCTCCTGAACCCGTCGCGCCGCCACCGCCACTCTTACCGCCTCCGCCACCAGGAAACCCACCCGCGCCCCACTGGCCATAATGCCGTCCGGCACCGACGAAGGTGAAACATCCGGTTTCTGGATCATGCCAGGGATTGAACTTGAGTTCGATCCCCTCCGCATTTCTCAAGGAGGGGAACCTGCCTGTCCGCAGCCATATTGAAAAGGCGCGCCGTCGCTCATTGTCCGGTATATCGATCATGATGCCCCGCTATCCACGCGGCGAGAACATTTGAGCAACATCTGCCAACATGTTAAGTCAAAGTTGGCCGCCGTCTTGCTCGGCACCGCGATGGCGGGCCCATGCTCGTCCTCTATGAGATGCGATTTAACGAGAATGGTGCCGCTTACAGGACTCGAACCTGTGACCCCCGCATTACGAATGCGATGCTCTACCAGCTGAGCTAAAGCGGCATTGGCGCTCTGGTGAGCGCGCTGGAGCGGGGCGCCTAGCAGCCTGTGCGGGCGAGCGCAAGCGGGTCTCGAATTTACGGGCCCTTTACCATGCGGATCGCAGAAGCGGATCAGGGCATGGGCTCAGAGGACGAACATCATGGATATCCGCGGCTTCGATGAGGCGCGTGCCGGGCGGGGCAGTGATCCCACGGAAGGGGGGATCGGCGAAGCGACCAAGGTCATTGGTGGCGATGAGCGGCGCATGCACGTGCGCGCGTACAACCATTGGGTTTCCCTGCTGAAAGGCCGATCCTATCCGGCGATCGAGGATCTGGAGACGGCGGGGCCGACCGACTTCCAGGCTCATGGCGTGCTCCTCGACTTCACGGGCGGCATGGATGATCCCGCGATCAGCGCCATCGGCGAGGCGCTGAGCGAAGAATGCGGCGTGCATCAGGAGATCAGTCGGATCTCGCAGGTGCCTGCCCGATCCTTGCTGTCGCGGCTGACCGATCAATATCTGCAGATCATCGCGAACCGCGCGCCGATCGGCTTCGAGGCGGAGTTTGTCGGCACTCGCGGCCACAACACCCTGTATCGCGGCATATTGATGCCCTTCTCCTCGGACGGGGAGATGATCGACCATGTCTATGGGGTGATCAACTGGAAGGAGATCGTGGGCGCGGCAGAGCAGGCGCAACTTGATGCGGAGCTTGCCGCTGCGGTGCGCAGCCAACCGCGAATGGAGGCCGCGCCCGCCATCTGGGCCGATGGCCCAAGCGCCTCGCGCGACGAGGGACGTCGCCTTGATGATGTCCAGCGTGCCCCATTGGCGACGCTGGCGCTGGATGTGCCGGCGGGCGCGGAGCAACTGGTGGTTCTCCTCGCGCGGGCACGGGGCGACGGCATGTTCGATGTCGTGGGCGCTATCCCCGACGATCAGGATCTCGCGGATCGAGCCGCTGCGGCGCTTTCCTGAGATAGTTGCATCCGAAACAAGGGTTGAGCCGCGCGCGACTCGGGCGCATAGGCTCGCCCATGTCGAAAACCTCGATGAAGGCGCTGACACAGGCGCTCGCTGACCGGCTGACCAAAGGCGCTCTGCCGGGTGAACTAAACGGGTTCGGACCACAGGAGCAGGTTGACGCCGCCGCCTTCCTGGCAGGGACCGCTCAGGTGCGGGCGCCGGGCACCGCTGCGGTCGCGTTGGAGACGCTGCCCGGCGATGGGCCGCAGCGTCGCATGCGGCTGGCGATCGTCAACGATGACATGCCGTTCCTGGTTGATTCGATCGCCGGCGCAATCGGCGATCATGACATCGCCATCGATCGCATCATCCACCCGGTGGTGCCGGTGCGGCGGGACGCGGACGGCGTTCTTGAGGGAGTAGACGACGGCGGCTCACCCGAATCGATGATCTACATCGAAACGGAGCGCGCCGACGCGCGCGATCGGCGCGAGTTGATCGACGCATTGGTCAGTGATCTTGCCAATGTCCGCGCCGCGGTGGCCGACTGGCGCCGGATGCAGGCAACGCTGGCGGCCGATGCGGCAACGATCGAGGATACGGGCGGCGACCATGAGGGCGCGGCGCTGATGCGGTGGTTCCTCGACCGGCATTTCACGCTGCTCGGCCATGAGCGCTGGATGGCGGACGGCGCCGTCGATGGCGAGCCGTTGGGCATCGCGCGCAGCGCGCATGAGCCGCCGCTGCTTGCCGAACGCTCCCGCCGGCTGGCCATTGATTATTTCGCCAGTGGCAAGGCAGCTCCGCTGCTCCTGAAATCCAGCCTCATCTCTCCCGTCCACCGCCGTGTGCCGCTGGACCTGGTTGTGGCGCCGATCCATCGCGGGGCAAAGATTGCCGGCCTGTCGATCCATGCGGGGCTGTGGACATCGGCCGCGCTGAAGGCTCCGCCGCGCAGCGTGCCCGTGCTGCGGCAGCGATTGGCTGATCTGGAGGCGAAGCTGGACTTCGATCCGACCGGCCACACCGGCAAGGCGCTGACCCATGCGATGGCGACACTGCCGCATGACCTGGTGACGGCCGTCTCTGCGGACGCCGTAGAGGAATTGGCGCTGACGGCGATGAGCCTCGCGGATCGGCCCCGGCCGAAGCTGGTGCTGGTCCGATCGGCCCTGGGTCGCCATCTGTTTGCGTTCGTCTGGCTGCCGCGTGATGACGTTTCCACCACCCGGCGCGTCGCGATCGGCGACATGCTGGCGGAGGCGGCGAATGGCAGCATCCTGAACTGGTCGATCGCGCTGGAGGACGGCCGGGTCGCGCTGATCCGCTATACCATCGATCTGCGCCAATCGGGCGTGATGCCCGAAGTAGAGCCGCTGGACGCGCGGCTCGAGAAGATGGTGCGCGGCTGGGAGCGCGAGGTCGAGGCGGCACTGGCGGATCGTATCGCGCCATCGCGTGCGGCACGGCTCGCAATCCGCTGGGCGGGTGCATTCCCGCTCAATTATCGCAACATCTCGACTGCGGAGGAAGCGGCCGAGGACGTGCTTCGGGTGTCCGAGCTCGCCGACGAGAGCGACCGCGCGGTGCACATCTATCCGCCTGCTCCGGGCGCCGATCATCGGCTGAAGATTTACAAATCGCATGGCGCGCTCGCGCTCTCCGAAGCAGTCCCTGTGCTGGAGAATTTCGGTTATCGCGTGATTGGCGAGCTGCCGACGCGACTTCGCGAGGACAGCGACAGCTTCGTTCACGATTTCATCGTTCAGCCGCAAGGTGACGTCGCGAACATCGATCGCGACGTACTGGAAGGCGCCATCACCGCCGTTCTGAAGGGGGCGGCAGAGAACGATTCGCTGAACCGTCTCATGCTGATGGCCGGCCTAACGCCGTCCGCCGTGCTGCTGTATCGGGCCTGGTTCCGTTACTTGCGACAGGCAGGGCTGACCTATGGCCTGACCACTGTTGCGGAGGCGCTTGGCCGCGCACCCATGCTGGCCAAGGCTCTGATCAACCGCTTCACGTTGGCGCACGATCCCAACGCCACGGGCGATGTGGACGCGATCGATGCGGAGATCGCCACCGGGCTCGATGCCGTGACGGCGATCGATGATGATCGTATTCTGCGCGCGTTCAAGGCGGTGATTGGCGCGACTCTGCGGACCAACGCCTTTGCGCCGGCAGCGGCGGAGGCGCTGGCCTTCAAGCTCGACAGCAGCCGCATCCCGGGTCTGCCGGCGCCGCTGCCATGGCGCGAAGTGTGGGTCTATTCGCCGCGCGTGGAAGGTATCCACCTGCGCGCCGGACCGGTCGCGCGCGGGGGCCTGCGCTGGTCCGACCGCAGGGACGATTTCCGGACGGAGATCCTTGGCCTGATGAAGGCTCAGCGCGTCAAAAACGCCGTGATCGTGCCAACCGGTGCCAAGGGCGGGTTCTACCCGAAGCAGCTGCCCAATCCTGCAAGCGATCGCGATGCATGGATGGCGGAGGGAACGGAGAGCTATCGCATCTTCATCCGCACCTTGCTGTCGATCACCGACAATATCGTTGCCGGCAAGGTCGTGCATCCGGAGGGCGTGCGCGTTCACGATGGCGAGGATCCGTATTTCGTCGTGGCGGCGGACAAGGGAACCGCGACGTTCAGCGACGTCGCCAATGCCATCGCGCTGGATCGCGGCTTCTGGCTGGGCGACGCCTTCGCCAGCGGCGGCAGCCAGGGCTATGACCATAAGGCGATGGGCATTACCGCCAAGGGCGCCTGGGTATCCGTGCAGCGTCACTTTGCCGAGCGCGGCGTGGACGTGCAGAAGGACGTCATCCGCGTGGTCGGCTGCGGCGACATGTCGGGCGACGTATTCGGCAACGGCATGCTCCTGTCTCAGACGCTAAAGATCGTCGCAGCGTTTGATCACCGTCACATCTTCCTCGATCCCGATCCCGATCCGTCGAAGAGCTGGACGGAGCGCGCGCGGCTGTTCAGCCTGCCGCGATCGAGCTGGGAAGAATACGACAAGGGCCTGATCTCGGCCGGCGGCGGCGTTTTCCCGCGCAGCGCCAAGACGATCCGTCTGACCCCAGAGGTGAAGGCGGCGCTGGGCGTGAGCGCGGACGAGATGGAGCCGGCGGCGCTGATCTCCGGGATACTCAAGGCACCGGTAGACCTGATCTGGTTCGGTGGCATCGGCACCTATGTGAAGGCGGCGTCGGAGAACAATGCCGCGGTGGGCGATCCGGCCAACGACCGTCTGCGCGTCGATGCGGAGGATGTTCGCGCCACGGCGATCGGCGAGGGCGCGAACCTGGGTGTCACGCAGGCCGCTCGCATCGCGTTCGCGGCACAGGGCGGCCGGATCAACACCGACTTTATCGACAATTCGGCCGGCGTGGATTGTTCAGACAATGAAGTGAACATCAAGATCGCGCTCAATCGCGAAATGGCGGAGGGGCGGCTGTCGTTCGATGATCGCAACGTGCTGCTGGGTGCGATGACGGACGATGTGGCACATCTGGTACTGGAGGATAACCGCCTCCAGACGCTGGCCTTGTCGATTGCCGAGCGTGGCGGTGTGCGTGCCGTGCCCAGCTTCGTGCGGGCGATCGAGATCTTCGAGGCGGCGGGTCGCCTCGATCGCCGTGTCGAGGGGCTGGCGGGCAACGAGGATCTGCTGCGCCGCGCTGCCGAGGGCAAGGGGCTGACCCGGCCCGAACTCGCTGTGCTGCTGTCCACCGCCAAGCTTGCGCTGCAGGATGCGATCGAAGCGGCAGGGCTGGGGGCGGATCCGCTGCTCCAGCCGGATCTTCGCGCCGCTTTCCCGGGCGAAATGCAAGAGCGGTTTGGCAATGCCATCGACCATCACCAGCTGCGCGGCGAGATCGTCGCCACCAAGCTTGCCAACCGTATCGTCAACCGGATCGGTATCCTGAACCCGTTCGAACTGGCCGAAGAGGAAGGCGCGGCGCTGGGCGACGTTGCCGCCATGTTCGTGGTGGTCGAACGGCTGTTCGATCTCGGCACGCTGTGGCGCGACATCGAAACGGGGAGCATGTCCGAGGACGGCCGTATCGCCCTGTTCGACGGTGTGGCGCGCGCCGTACGATCGCAAGTCGCCGACCTGCTGCGCGTGGTCGCGCCCGGCACCTTGCCCAGCGAGGTTCTGGAGCGGATCGGAAAGGGCGTCGCCCGGCTGCAGGGGCAGGCAAGTGAGCTGCTGTTGCAGGAGGCGCGGGCGGAAAGCGCGCGCATGGCCGACAAGCTGGCGGCGGCAGGCGCGCCTGAGTCTCTGGCGGTACGCGTCGTCCGCTTGCACGAGATGGACGGTGCGATCGGTCTGGTCGATCTCAGCGCAAAGTCGCGGACGGACGAGACCGAGCTGACGCGCGCTTATACACGGCTGGGCGAAGCTTTGGGGCTGGACTGGGCGCAGGCGGCGGCGGCGCGGCTGGAGCCGTCCGATCCATGGGAGCGGCTGCTCGTGGCGGGGCTGGTGCGGGACTTCGAGCAGATGCGGCTCGACTTCCTGACGCGCGAAAAACCGCGCGATTCCAGCGCCGCGATCGACGCCTGGCTGGCCGAGAACGAGGCGCCGGTGGCGCGGTTTGCGGCGGTCATCAGCCGGGCGCGGCAGGCGAGCAGCCCGACGGCTGCCATGCTGGCGCAGGTCGCGGGGCAGGCGCGGATGTTGCTGGGACGGTAATCGGGGATCGGCCTCTCTCCGGGCGGGAGGGGCCGATTTGCTCGGCCGCTCGCGATAGCGGCGCGGCCTCTTGTTGGCGACGATTGGCCTGTATGCGGAGGTGATTGGCCTCGGCAGACCGGCGTGCGGCCATGCAGAGGAGAAAGCTGCCGGACCGTCCGGGATGCCGCAGCGATCATGTGGCGACGCCGACGACGATTGCGCCCCTGGTTCCAGCGGCCATGAGCGAGAGCGCCGCGGGCGTCTGTCGGTATCGATCGGCCTGTATGCGGAGAGAAACGGCCTAGAGCGCGAGGCGGCTGGCCTCCGCGCAACTAGGGTTTGAGCCAGCCGGACGGATCCGCCTCCCCGGCCGAGGGCGAAGTCCGGCTGCGCAACAAAGTTGGCAGGCACACCCGCTTTTTCCAATGCCTTCCCACCTGGACCCCGGCCTTCGCCGGGGAGGTGCTTCAAGGAGCCTGGGTCAACTCTCGGAGGTGCCGGGAGCGGCCCGGCACCCTTCCGATCAGTCGGCGACCCGCACGACCAATTTGCCGATCGCGCCGCGACCCTCCATCTTGGCGATCGCCTCGCCGCCCTTTTCGAACGGAAACACTTCCGTCACGCGCGGCGCGATCTTGCCGTCGCGCCACAGATCGAACAGCCGGCGGATATTGGCGCGGTTATGCTCCGGCTCGCGCGCAGCATGAGCGCCCCAGAAGACGCCGCGGATGTCGCAGCTCTTGAGCAGGGTGAGGTTCAGCGCGATCTTCGGGATGCCGGCGGGGAAGCCGATCACCAGATAGCGACCCTCCCAGGCCATGGAGCGGAGCGCCGGCTCGGCATAATCGCCTCCGACCGCGTCATAGACGAGGTCGAAGCCGTTCTTGCCCGCCTTTTCCTTGAACGTGTCGGCCAGTGCCTTGCTCTCGTCCTTCGAAAAGGGCGCGCGGCCGTAGATGATGACGTCGTCGGCGCCGGCATCGCGCACCGCCTGCGCCTTTTCCTCGCTCGACACCGCGCCGACGACGTGCGCGCCGAAGGCCTTGCCGAGTTCGACCGCGGCGAGGCCGACGCCGCCCGCAGCGCCGAGCACCAGCAGCGTCTCGCCCTCCTTGATGTTGCCGCGATCGACCAGCGCGTGAATGGTCGTGCCATAGGTCAGCAGCATGGACGCGCCTTCCTCGAACGATCGCTCGTCAGGAATGGCGTAGATATTGTCGGCCTTCACCGCCAGCCTTTCGACCAGCGCGCCATTGCCGGTGTTGCCCATCACGCGATCGCCCGGCTTCCACGCCGTCACGCCTTCGCCGACGCTCTCGACCACGCCCGACATTTCGCCGCCCGGCGCAAAGGGGCGGGGCGGCTTGAACTGATATTTGTCCTGGATGATCAGCACGTCGGGAAAGTTGATCGCGCAGGCCTTCACGGCGACGATCACTTCGCCGGGCTTCGCGACGGGATCGGGGAGCTCCCCGATCTCCAGCGTTTCAGGTCCGCCCGGCGCCTTCGACAACAGTCCTCGCATCAGTCTCTCCCGCGATCCACGGCCGATGCTCGTCCAGCATCGCCTCGTATTTCGAAATCGCGGTATCCCTTGCCAGCGTCAGCCCGACCTCGTCCAGCCCCTCCATCAGGCATTGGCGACGGAACGGGTCCAACGCGAAGGTGAAGCGATCTTGAAAGGGCGTGGTGACCGTCATCGTCTCGAGGTCGATGGTGATCTCGTCCGTTTTGGCGACCTCGATCAGGCGGTCCACCGCCTCCTGCGGCAGAACAACGGGTACGATCCCGTTCTTGAACGCGTTACCGGAGAAAATGTCGGAGAAGCTGGGCGCGATCACTGCCTTGATGCCCAGATCGCCAAGCGCCCAGGCGGCGTGTTCACGGCTGGAGCCGCAGCCGAAATTGTCACCCGCGATGAGGATCGGGCTGCCGGCATAAGCGGGATCGTCGAAGATATTGCCGGGCTGCGCCCGCACCGTCTCGAACGCACCGCGCCCGAGGCCGGCGCGCGTAATGGTCTTCAGCCAATGCGCCGGGATGATGACATCGGTGTCGATGTTCTTGGCGCCCCAGGGATAAGCCTTGCCCGAGACAGTGCGAACCGGCTCCATCAGCGCTGCCGCACCTTTGCCAGCACGGCCGGCTTGGCAATGGCGGCATAAGCAGCGACACCGCTCAGCAGCGAGCCTGCGATCAGCAGGACGAATACTTTCTTCATGACGCTTTCCCCTTACTTCACTTCGCCTCCCCGGCGAAGGCCGGGGCCCAGCTGCGAAGGCCTAGTAACCTCCCGCAACGCCCATCACCATCGTCTCCCTACTGGACCCCGGCCTTCGCCGGGGAAGTAGGGAAAGGAGCGGTTCATCCTACCCCATCAACTCACGAACATCGGCGAGGTGCCCTGTCACCGCTGCCGCCGCGGCCATCGCGGGGGAGAGCAGGTGGGTGCGTGCGCCAGGACCCTGCCGGCCGACGAAATTGCGGTTCGAGGTGGAGGCGCAGCGTTCGCCCGGCGGTACCTTGTCCGGGTTCATCGCCAGGCACATCGAACAGCCGGGCTCACGCCATTCGAAGCCCGCCGAGGTAAAGATGCGGTCGAGGCCCTCGGCCTCCGCCTGGCGCTTCACCAGGCCGGATCCGGGCACCACCATGGCACGCACGCCAGCGGCGACATGCCGGCCCTCCGCCACGGCAGCCGCTGCCCGCAGATCCTCGATGCGGCTGTTGGTGCACGAGCCGATGAAGACATGCTGCACGGGCACGTCCTGCAATCGCGTGCCCGGCGTCAGGCCCATGTAATCGAGCGACTTGCGCGCGGCTTCCCGCTTGGAGGCGTCGGCGAAGCTTTCCGGTTCGGGCACGGTGCCGGTGATCGACACCACATCCTCCGGGCTGGTGCCCCAGGTGAGCGCGGGGGCGATCTCCGAGGCGTCGATCAGCACGGTGCGGTCATAGGTCGCGCCAGGATCGGTGGCGAGCGTGCGCCACCAGGCGACGGCCTTGTCCCAATCCGCGCCCTTGGGCGCCATCGGCCGACCCTTGATGTATTCGAACGTGGTGTCGTCAGGCGCGATCATGCCGGCGCGCGCGCCAGCCTCGATCGACATGTTGGCGACGGTCAGCCGCCCCTCCAGCGACATTTCGCGAATGACGTTGCCGGTATATTCGATGACATAGCCGGTCCCGCCCGCCGCGCCGATGCGGCCGATGATGGCGAGGATCACGTCCTTTGGCGTGACGCCGAAGCCGAGCGTGCCCTCGACCCGCACTTCCATCGTCTTCGACGGGCTGAGCAGCAGCGTCTGCGTGGCGAGCACATGCTCGACCTCGCTGGTGCCGATCCCGAACGCCAGCGCGCCGAGCGCGCCATGCGCCGAAGTGTGACTGTCACCGCAGACCACGGTTGTGCCGGGCAGGGTGAAGCCCTGTTCCGGGCCGACAACATGAACGATCCCCTGCTCGGCGGCGAGCGCATCGATATAGGGCACGCCGAACGCGGCGACATTCTGGCGCAGCGCCGACAATTGGGTCGCGCTTTCCGGATCGGCGATCGGCAGTTCGCGGCCCTCCGCGTCGACGCGGGGCGTGGTCGGCAGATTGTGGTCCGGGACGGCGAGCGTCAGGTCGGGGCGGCGAACCCGGCGGCCGGCGGCGCGAAGCCCCTCAAACGCTTGCGGGCTGGTAACCTCATGAACGAGGTGGCGATCGATGTAGATCAGGCACGTCCCATCGTCGCGACGTTCGACGACATGGGCGGCCCAGACCTTTTCATACAAAGTAAGCGGACGACTGGCCATAACGAGGCGCGCCTTAGACGAAGTTGCGCAACAAATGGAAGAGTAGAAGCTGTTCGCCGGCACAAAGATTGCGTGGGGTGTCCGTGATTTGGGTGCTTGGGTGAAGCAAGGGGCAGGGGCGCGCTGCGATCGTCCGGCCGGGCTTGTGCCGGCATCCGGCTGACCCGCGAGTCTCACGCTGATCGGAGTTTGCGGCGGTCTGGATGCCGGCACGGAGCCGGCATGACGGGTTGAGGTGGTTGGTGTGCTCTTCGGGTGTCAGCGTTCGCGGGACCTTGGACCCCGGCGCGGGGCCGGGGTGACGGGGTGGTGGTGTATCGGGCTGGGCATTGCTCGTCATGACGGGCTTGTGCCGGCGGTCAGCTGGCCCGCGCTTCTCACGGTGGTCGGAGTGTGCGGAGGTCTGGATGCCGGCACGGGGCCGGCATGACGGGGCGGGGAGGTTGGTGTGCCCCTCGGGTGTCAGCGTTCGCGGGACGTTGGACCCCGGCGCGGCACCGGGGTGACGGGTGGTGGTGTATCGGGTTGGGCATTGCTCGTCATGACGGGCTTGTGCTGGCGGTCAGCTGGCCCGCGCGTCTCACGTTGGTTGGCGTGTGCGGCGGTCTGGATGCCGGCACGGGGCCGGCATGACGGGTTGAGGCGGCTGGTGTGCTCCTGGGGTGTCAGCGTTCGCGGGACCTTGGACCCCGGCGCGGGGCCGGGGTGACGGGGTGGTGGTGTATCGGGCTGCGCATTGCTTGTCATGACGGGCTTGTGCCGGCGGTCAGCTGGCCCGCGCTTCTCACGTTGGTTGGCGTGTGCGGAGGTCTGGATGCCGGCACGGGGCCGGCATGACGGGTTGAGGCGGTTGGTGTGCTCCTCGGGTGTCAGCGTTCGCGGGACGTTGGACCCCGGCGCGGGGCCGGGGTGACGGGGGCGCCGGGGCTCGGAATGTGGCGGTTTTTGCGCGTGATCTATCCAGTTTGATCCACTGCCCGGGCGACGGGCGGAGGCCAGTTGGGGAGCAAGGCTGGCAGCCGTACGGGCCGTTGCCGACGCCTTCCCACCTGGGCCCCGGCCTTCGCCGGGGAGGCGCTTTTCGGAGCGTTGATCAGATCTAGAGCGCGACTTCGTAGGAGGCTGTCGTCTTTGCAGCGATCTCGTCTGCGCTGACGCCGGGGGCCAGCTCCACGAGGCGGAACGCGCTCTGGTGATCCGGGCGCTGGAACACCGCCAGGTCCGTCACGATCATGTCGACCACATTCTTGCCGGTCAGCGGCAGGGTGCAGGCGGGGATGAACTTGGGGCTGCCGTCCTTCGCCACATGCTCCATGACGACGATGATCTTCTTGACGCCGGCGACGAGATCCATCGCGCCGCCCATTCCCTTGATCATCTTGCCAGGGATCATCCAGTTGGCGATGTCGCCATTCTCGGCGACCTCCATTGCGCCCAGCACGGTCAGGTCGATGTGGCCGCCGCGGATCATCGCGAAACTCTGGTCGGAGCCGAAATAGACGCTGCTCGGCAGTTCGCTGATCGTCTGCTTGCCGGCGTTGATGAGATCGGGATCCTCTTCGCCCTCATAGGGGAAGGGGCCGATGCCGAGCATGCCATTCTCGCTTTGCAGCGTGACGGTGATCCCGGCGGGGATGTTGTTCGCCACCAGCGTCGGAATGCCGATGCCGAGGTTGACATAATAGCCGTCGCGCAGCTCCTTCGCGGCGCGCGCCGCCATCTGGTTGCGGTCCCAGCCCCTGGTCTGCCCGGTCATCATGCGTTCTCCCGCGCCCGCGTGGTGCGGAACTCGATCTTCTTGTCATAAGGCGCGCCGACGATCATGCGTTTCACATAGATGCCGGGCAGGTGGATCGAATCCGGGTCAAGGCTGCCGACCGGGACCACCTCCTCGACCTCCGCAACGCAGACCCGGCCGGCAGTGGCCATCGGCTGGTTGAAGTTACGCGCCGTCTTGCGGAACACGAGGTTGCCCGCCTCATCGGCCTTCCAGCCCTTGATGATGCTGAGATCGGCGCGGATGCCGCGTTCGAGGATATATTCCTCTCCGTCGAACAGCTTCACTTCCTTGCCCTCGGCCACCAGGGTGCCGACGCCTGTCTTGGTGTAGAAACCGGGGATGCCCGCGCCACCCGCACGGCAACGCTCGGCAAGCGTGCCCTGGGGGCAGAATTCGACGTCCAGTTCGCCCGACAGATACTGGCGTTCGAATTCCTTGTTCTCGCCCACGTAGGAGGAGATCATCTTCTTCACCTGACGCGTGCGCAGCAGCTTGCCGAGCCCTTCGCCGTCGATGCCGGCATTGTTGCTGGCGATCGTCAGATCCTTCACGCCGGCGGCCTGGATCGCGTCGATCAGCCGCTCGGGGATGCCGCACAGGCCGAAGCCGCCGGCGCAGATCGTCATGCCGTCATGCAGCAGGCCGTCGAGCGCCGAAGCGGCGTCCGGATAGAGCTTGTTCATGCGTGCGCCTTTCGTATCGAACGATACGAGTTAGCGCCCGGGCACGGCAGGGGCAACCGATCTGCCGGAAGCCGGATCTGGTCCGTCAGCCGATCATGCCCGGGGACAGGCGGCAGGATCAGAAGGTGCCGCGTTCCACGCCGAGCGCATCGGCGAGATCGTCCAGCGCCTGCGCCTCGCCCGTCACCTTGATCGCATGCATGCCGAGCGCGGCGGCCGGCTTGCAGTTGATGCCGAGGTCATCGAGGTAGACGCAATTCGCCGCCGGCTTGCCGAGCGTGGTCAGCATCAGTTCGTAGATGCGCGGATCGGGCTTGCGGATGCCGATCTTGCTCGATTCGATCACATAATGGAAGCGGGCCATCACCTCTGCCACCTTGGCGGCCTTTTCGGCGCTGCGCGACATGCCCGCGCCCTCGCCCGCTGGCACGTTGTTGGTGATGCAGCCGATGTGATAGCCGTTGGTCTTCAGCCAATCGAGCGCGTGCACCATGCGCGGACGGATGTCGCCGGAGAGGAGCGAAAGCACGTCCTCGCCGCGCAGCTCATGGCCGAGCACCATGGCTTCCTCGGCGAACTTGGTATCAAAGCCGGCCGCATCGATCTCGGCTCGCTCGAACAGCGCCCAGGCATTGTCGTCCGGGTTGCTGGCATTGATCCGGCGGATCAGGTCATGCGGCAGCCCGCGCTCCCGCTCCAGGCGGTTGAACGCTTCAAACGGCGAGGAGGTGACCACGCCACCAAAATCGAAAATCACGGTATCGCGCATGAAGCGTCCTTAGCGGGGCGAAACGGGATGGCAAATGGATGCCGGCACGATGGCCGGCATGACGGGACGGGAGCGTCAATAAGCGAGCTTCAGGCCCGGTCGGTTCCAGCGGGTCTTCACCAGGCGACCAGTGCCGGAAAGCGTGAGATAGGCATCGCGCATATCCTCGCCGCCGAAGCAGATGTTGGTGGTGAAGACATCGTCCGTCGCGACGAACTCGACCAGCTCGCCCGCAGGCGAGATCACGCTGATGCCGCATTCGCCGATGGTCGCGACGCAGATGTTGCCCGAAGCCTCCACGGCGAGCGAATCGAAGAACTTCCAGCCGGCAGGGCGATAGACCGGCGTTCCCGCACCGCCGACCCCGGCCGACTGATCGACCTTGCCCGGCGCCGTCACGTCGAACCTCATCAGGCGGCACGTATAGGTCTCCGCCGCGTAAAGCGCCTTGCCGTCGGGTGAGAGGCCGCAGCCGTTGGGATTGTTGGACGGGAAGACGACTTCCTCCAGATGGCTGCCGTCCGCCTTGGCATAGAAGATGCCGACGACATCGTGGATGCGCTTCTTGTGATCCATCTTGCCGTGATCGGTGAACCAGAAGCCGCCGTGCGCATCGAACACCAGATCGTTGGGCCCGCGCAGCACGCAGCCGAAATCACCCGATTTGTAGAGCACTTCAACCGTGCCGGTTGCCGGGTCGATCCGCTCGATGCGGCCACCGGAATAGTTGCTGGCAATGCCGCCGGGCGCGAGCATTCCCTGGTTTTCGTGCCAGTCGAAGCCGCCGTTGTTGCAGCAATAGAGCATTCCGTCCGGGCCGAGTGCCAGGCCGTTCGGACCGCCGCCGGGCATGGCGATGACGCTCTTGGCACCGTCCGGCGTAACGCGGGTGATGCGGCCGGGCTCGATCTCGACCAGCACGATGCTGCCATCGGGCATGAACACGGGGCCCTCCGGAAAGCGCAGTCCATCCGTCACCAGCGCGAAGTCGGCCATGATCCTCTCCCTATCGATTTTGCGGCGCAGGATTGTCTAAGGCGATCGACTTATCAACTCTCTTCGATCTTTCGGGGGGTGAAGGAAGGCGCGGGTGCGCGCTGGGGGGGCCATGTCCCTCGACTTCGCTCGGGACGGACGGGGAGGGCGGGTCGCCAGAGACGGTCGGAGAGGGGGGTGCGCGGGTTGAACGGGACGCGCTATCGAAGGGAAGGGTAGTTTCCCCGCCTTCCGCTTCGCTCTACACTCCCGCTCATGAACTCCCCCATCCGCACCGGCGGCCGCATTCTGGTCGATCAACTCGTCGCACAAGGTTGCGACCGGATCTTCACCGTCCCCGGCGAAAGCTTCCTCGCCGTGCTCGACGCGCTGGTGGATACGCCGGAGATCGATGTCGTCACCTGCCGGCAGGAAGGCGGCGTTACCTTCATGGCCTGTGCCGATGGCGCCTTGACGCACCGGCCGGGCGTCGCGTTCGTCACGCGCGGGCCGGGGGCAACCAACGCCGCAATCGGCGTGCACGTGGCGATGCAGGATTCGCAGCCGATGATCCTCTTCATCGGCGATGTGGATCGCGGAACGCGCGACCGGGAAGCGTTTCAGGAAATCGACTTCGCTGCGATGTTCGGGCCGATCGCCAAATGGGCGGCGCGGATCGATGATGCGCGGCGCATCCCGGAATATGTCGCCCGCGCTTATGCGACGGCGATGAACGGACGGCCCGGCCCGGTGGTGCTGGCGCTGCCGGAGGACATGCTGCTGGACGAAATCGAGGCGATCGATCGCCCGCGCGTCGAGCGGGTGGGGCAAGCGCCCGATCCTGACGCAATGGAGCAACTGGCGGACCTGCTGGCGACGGCGGAACGGCCAGTCGCGATTATCGGCGGCGCGGGCTGGGATGCCACTGCCGGTCAGAATGTCGCGGCCTGGGGTGACCGCGCGGGAGTGCCGTTGATCGCGGCATTCCGCCGGCAGGATGCCGTGCCCAACGATTGCCCCGCTTATGCCGGCAACCTGGGCTATGGCCCCAATCCGGCGCTGGTCGACCGGGTCAAGGCGGTCGACCTGCTGCTGGTGATCGGTGCCCGGCTGGGGGAGGCGACGACCGACGGCTATACGCTGATCACCCCCGAGCATCCGGGGCAGCGGCTGGTTCACGTCCACCCCGACCCCGCCGAGCTCGGCATGGCCTATCGCACCGATCTTGCGATCTGCGCCTCCATGACGGCGTTCGGCGAGGCGCTGACGCTGGTGGATGGCCCGAGCCGCTCCCACGATCTGGAAGCGCATGACGATTATTGCGCCTGGTCGACGGCCAGCGAGCGCGAGGGCGTTGCGCTGGACCTTGGGCCATGCGTGATGACGATGCGCGCGGCGTTGCCGGCGGACACGATCATCTGCAACGGCGCGGGCAACTTTTCCGGCTGGTGGCACCGCTTCTGGCGCTACGCCGGACCGGGCACCCAGCTGGCGCCGACCGCGGGGGCGATGGGCTATGGCGTGCCGGCCGCGGTCGCCGCGTCACTGCGCCGTCCGGAGCGGATGGTGGTTGCGGTGGCGGGCGACGGCGATTTCCTGATGAACGGTCAGGAACTGGCCACCGCCATCCAGCATCATTGCGACATGCTGGTCATCGTGGTCGACAACGGCACCTATGGCACGATCCGGATGCACCAGGAGCGGGAGTTTCCCGCACGGCAATCCGCCACGCGCCTGATCAACCCCGATTTCGCACTGCTGGCCCGCGCCTATGGCGCCTGGTCGGAGACGGTGGAGCGAACGGATGATTTCGCCCCGGCGCTGGCGCGCGCCATGGAGGAGAAGGGGGTTCGCCTCCTCCACCTGAAGACGGACGTGGAGCAGATCACCGCCGGCACCACGCTGAGCGCGATACGGGCAAGCAGCAGGCGTCCGGCGTAGCGGGCGGCGCTTGGCGCCTGATCCCCGTGCGCTTTCCCGCGAGGGCTGGAGCCCTAACCGGAACGATATAGTCGCTGCCGGTGCGCCTGGCCGTTTCGTCCTCCACCTGGGCCCCGGCCTTCGCCGGGGAGGTGCTTTCGGGCCGGAGCCTGAAGCATCCCCTAGTCGGACGGAGAGGGGCGCCGTGCGGCGTGGAAGGGCAATCGGGTCAGAGCGAGGCGGCGCCATCAGGCACCACTCAGCCTTTCCCCTTCAGCTTGTCCTTGAGCGCAGCAAGAGCGCCGAACGGGCCGGCCTCCCCCTCGCTCAGCACGCCGGCTTCCTTCAGCGCGGCTTCCGCATTGGGGCCGCGGGGGAAGGGATCGAGCGCGAGCGCCAGCGTTTCGGCCGCGACCTCGCCCAGGTCGATCGCGGCGCCTTCGAGCGGCAGAATGTCAATATCGGTGTCGTCGAGTTCGACCTCCTCGCCCTCGCCGAGATCATCGACGAAGCGCAGACGGGCCTGCTCATCCACCTTCGCGGGGAGCGGCTCGCCGGTGATCGAGCAGGCCTGGGTCGCCGTGGCCGCGACTTGGCCGGTGACGGCGATGCCAGATGCCTCCCGGCGCAGGACAAACGTGCCGGTCAGCCGCTCGATCGCGACCAGGCCGAAGCGCTGGGCAAGGGCGGCGCGCTCCGCCTCGTTGGCCTCGATCGTCTCGCTGCGGTCGCCTTCACCGATCGTGTCGATGCGCACGGGGCGCGAAAACTCGGGCGTCATGCCAGCCGTCCTTCCCGCAATGCTGACAAGGGCACATCGCGCAGCCCGGCGTGGAGACGCTGCAACTGTGTGCTGACATAGGTTGAAGCCGCAGGGGCGGGCGCATCGCCGCGCCACAGATTGCGGATCAGCGGCTCGCTCAGATCGCCGGTGGCCATAGCCGCGCGATAGGCGCCCAGCCGGCCGCCAAGCATTCCCATCATCCGCCCGACATGCTTGCCGACGACGATGTCGCCGAAGCCGATCTGGCGCACCTGGGCATCCATGTCGTCGACGAACCGCTCGGTCACGTCCGTCGAGAGCGCCGCGGCCGCCATGTCGCCCGGCGGCTCGGCCTCGATGCGCAGCATGACCATGGCGAGCACCGCCGCCACCATGTCGAACCGCCCGTCCAATGTGTCGGGCGCGCCACCTTCGAGATACCAGTGCGGCTCGCGCGCCTTTGCGACCACCGCGGCATAGAGCGGGGCCGCCGCATCGCGATCGCGCCGGCGGAATCGGTCAAGAAGTCCCAAGATCGTGTTTGCCTGTCGTGCTTGTGTCGAATGTCTGCCCCGCATATTGAGGGGATTGGCCGGCGGCGCAACGGCGCGCCGCATGCGCCCATGCCTTTTGCCCCCACGCTGTTTGCGGAGTAGCCATGCGTTTTCCCCTCCTGATCGCTGCGGCCATGGCGGTTGCCGCGTCGGCCTGCGCGCCGCTGCGCTCGCATCAGGGCTATGTCGTCGATGCGGACCTGCTGAATGCGGTGCAGCCCGGGGTCGATACGCGCCAGTCGGTGCTGGCCACGCTGGGCCAGCCGAGCTTCGCCAGCCAGTTCAACCAGGGCGACTGGTATTATGTGTCGCGTGACAGCCGCAACTATGCCTTCAACACGCCCAAGGTGCGTGAGCAGGTGACGGTGCAGATCAGCTTCGACCAGAGCGGCAACGTCTCCACGATCCGCAAATGGGGCGCGGAGCAGGTGGCGTCGATCAGCCCGGCGAAGCGCACCACGCCGACGCTGGGGCGTGAGCGCGGCTTCTTCGCCGACCTGTTCGGCAACATCGGCACGGTGGGCGCAGCGGGCGCCGGCGGCGGCGGCGCGGGCGGCACCCGCCCCTGATCCGCGACGTTGCCGCGAGCGGACGTGACGACCGCGTCACGATCCTTTCTGATGGCTGACTGACGCATTCCCCGGCGGTTCAGGCGAATCGCCGCATATCTCCAACCACGGTGTGGTTCCCGGCTCGGGGCCGCGCCCAAGGATGGAGGATTGTATCGTGCGTAAGTTGATCGTTTCCGCGTTGATGGCGGCGACCATTATCCCCGGTGTCGCCGCGGCCCAGTCCTATGGCGAGCTGCAGCGCGGCCGGCAGGAGATCCGCGAGGAGCGGCGCGACCTGCGTGATGCGCAGCGCCGCGGCGACTGGCGCGAGGTGGAGGACGCACGAGGCGATCTGCGCGATGCCCGCCGGGACTATCGCGATGACCTGCGCGATCGTGACCGCCGCTGGGGCCGCGATGACTGGCGTTCCTATCGCTCCAGCCACCGGTCGCTCTATTCGCGCGGCAACTGGCGGGCGCCGTTCCGCTACAACGCCTGGCGACCGGGCGTGCGGATCGCGCCGGTCTATTTCGGCCAGCGTTACTGGATCAATGATCCGTGGCGCTACCGCCTGCCGCCGGCCCGTGCGAACGCGCGCTGGGTTCGCCATTACAACGACGTGATCCTGGTTGATTACCGCCGCGGCATCGTCCTCGACGTGATGCGCAACTTCTACTGGTAAGCGGGAAAAGAAGCGGGCCGGGTGAGTGATCACCCGGCCCGTTTTCGTGCCGACCAGAGCGGCCGCGCCGCAGCTACGCCGGACGCGGCCGGTGCCTGGCTTGGGATCCGGCACTAGTCCCGAAAGGGGGGTGGGACTGGAATCGCGAACGCGCATGTCCAGATTTGGTTCGGCCGCTTGCACCGAAATGGGCCAGGCCGAAAAAATATAGTTAACTGGCCCTTGTGCCGCCCCTTGCAATGGGGAAGATTTGCCCTGCCAGGTCGGGGGGCTGGGGCAATGGGGGAACTCGTCTTGACGGGGCTCGACGCAATCGTGCGCGAGCTTACGCTGTTTGCGGCTGTCGGCTTTCTTGTCGGCGGGATCGACGATCTGTTCGTCGATTGCGCGTGGCTGATCCACCGGCTGCGCCATGGCAGCACGCGGCGGCCGATCGGCAGCCTGCCGGCGCGGGCGCAGCCCGCGGGCCTTGCGATCTTCGTGCCTGCCTGGGACGAGGCGCTGGTCATCGGCGCCATGCTGCGCACCGCGCTCGCGCGATATGTGCATCCGGATTACCGCATCTATGTCGGCTGCTATCCCAACGATCGCGCGACGATCGATGCGGTGGCGGCGGTTGCGGAGCGGGACCCGCGCGTGCGTCTGGTGATCGGCGCGAGGCCCGGTCCGACGACCAAGGCGGACAATCTCAACGCGATGTGGCGCGCGATGCGGCGGGATGTCGCGCAGGGCGAGAAGATCCGCGCGGTGGTGCTTCACGATGCCGAGGACGTGGTCCACGCGGCCGAATTGCGCGTGTTCGACGCCCTGATCGAGCGCCACCCGCTGGTGCAGATCCCCGTGCTGCCGCTGATCGATCCCGACGCCCGGCTGGTATCGGGGCATTACGCCGACGAGTTCGCCGACTCGCACGGGCGCCAGATGGTGCTGCGCGCGGCAGTGGGCGCGGGGCTGCCGCTGTCGGGGGTCGGCTGCGCGATTGCCGTGGAGGTGCTGGACGCGCTGGCGCAGGCGCATGGCGCTCCGTTCGACCAGACCAGCCTGACGGAAGATTACGAGCTTGGCCTGCGGGCAGGGGCGCTTGGCTATCGCGCCTGCTTCGCGCGGGTGGAGGATGACGGCGGCGACCTGGTGGCGGTGCGCGCGTTCTTCCCCTCCACCGTGACGGCCGCGGTGCGCCAGAAAGGGCGGTGGATGACCGGCATCGCCCTTGCCGGCTGGGACCGGATCGGCTGGGCCCGCGCCACGCACCTGGCGGATCACTGGATGCGCATGCGCGACCGTCGCGCGCCGCTGGCGGTGATCGTGCTGGCCGCCGCGTATCTGGCGGCGGTCGGCTGGGGCATGGCGGCGGTGCTGCATGTCATTACCGGCCAGCCACCGATACCGATCGATCCCGGGCTTCGCATCATCCTGTCCATCAACACGGCCCTTCTGGCGTGGCGACTGGCGTGGCGTGCGGCGTCCACGGGGCGCAGCTATGGCTGGCGCGAGGCGCTCTGGTCGCTGCCGCGCGCGGTGGTGGGCAATCTGATCGCGATGTTCGCGGCGATCCGGGCGGCCGGCCAATATGCCCGCCTGCTTGCCGGCGCGCCGCCACGCTGGGACAAGACGACGCATGTCTTTCCCGGCGAGGCGACGTTGCTGTGACCGGGAGTGGACGGCCCCTTCGCTTCCTGGTGGGCCTGCTTGCCCTGTGGGTGGGCCTGCGCGTCGTTCAGCTGTGGCCGGCCGCGCACGAAGTCCGGGTCGCAAGCATTCCGGGGGCCCCGTCGCCAGCGATGGGCGTGCTTCGTGCCACGGAGGCGATTGCGAGCGGGCGTGACGCGGACGGGCTGGTGCCGCAGATGGCGGCAAAGGCGATACGCGTGTCGCAGGGCGTGACGCGATCCTGGGAACGACCGGAGGCGATGGCGGGCGCCGCGCGTCTTTCGGCCGGCGCGATGCTCGCGGCGATCGCCACGCCTGCGATCCTGCCGAAGACGACGTGGTCCAGCGCAAGTCCCGTACCGGCTGCCGGACAGGATAGGCCGGATCCTCGGACGATGTCGCCTCTGCTGATTGCCGGGGCGCCCCTTGCCGGGCCGTCTACCAGGGCAAGGCTGCGCGGGAGCGGGTGGATAATCGTCCGCAACGGCCAGGCAGAACCGTTCGTGCCGCAGCTGGGCGGGAGCCAGGCTGGCGTGCGGCTGACCTATCTGATCGAACGGGCGGCTCGGCTGTCGCTTGCCGGACGCCTCTCCACGGCGCTTGGCGGTCGCCAGCGGGAAGCGGCGATCGGGCTGGACTGGCAGCCGACGCGCCTGCCGGTACATGTGGTGGCCGAACAGCGGATCGGCATCGAACAGGCGCGTGGCGGCCCGTCGCTGGGGCTGGTAGGTGGCTTCGGGCCGGTTGGGATCGCAGAAAAGGTGAGGCTGGACGGCTACGGCCAAGGGGGGGTGATCGCACGCGATGGTGCGGAGGCCTTTGCCGATGGCGCATTGCGCGTGTCGCGCCCGATGAGCCGGATCGGCCCAGCGGTGCTGGAGCTCGGTGTCGGTGCCTGGGGAGCGGCGCAGCGCGGCGCGGCGCGATTCGACGTAGGGCCGTTCGCCAGCGCCGTTCTCCCGGTGGGCGGCGCGAACCTGCGGCTGGCGATCGAGTGGCGCGAGCGACTGGCGGGCGATGCGATGCCTGAGTCGGGTCCAGCAGTGTCGATCGGGACGGATTTCTGATCGCAGATGCTTCCGCCCCGCGCCCGAACGGCATATCGGCAGCGGCATGGATCTCTACCTTCCGATCGCGAACCTTTCGGTCAACGCGCTCGTGATCATCGCCCTTGGCGGTGGCGTGGGGCTTCTGTCGGGCATGTTCGGCGTCGGGGGCGGGTTTCTCACCACGCCGCTGCTGATCGTGTACGGTATTCCGCCGACCGTGGCGGCCGCCAGCGCGGCGAGCCAGGTGACGGGCGCCAGCGTGTCGGGCGTCTCGGCCTATTTCCGGCGCGGCGGCGTGGACGTGAAGATGGGCGGCGTGCTGGTGATCGGGGGAATCCTGGGTTCGCTGTCCGGGGCCTGGCTGTTCCGCCTGCTGCAAGCGTCCGGGCAGATCGATACGGCGATCGCGATCACCTATGTCCTGCTGCTCGCATCGATTGGCGGCCTGATGCTGAAGGAATCGCTGGAGGCGATCGCCGTCAGCCGCGGACGACGGGCTGCGCCGCCGCGTCGGCGACGGCACCACCCGCTGGTCGCGTCGCTGCCGTTCCGCATGCGTTTCTATCGATCGGGGCTGTACATTTCCCCGCTCGCGCCGCTGCTGCTCGGTTTCGGAACCGGCATTCTCACCATCCTGCTGGGTGTGGGCGGCGGCTTCGTGCTGGTGCCGGCGATGATCTATCTGCTGGGCATGGCGACCCAGGTCGTGGTCGGCACGTCGCTGTTCCAGATCCTGTTCGTCACGGCGACGGCGACCATGGTCCATGCGATGACCACCAAGGCGGTGGACATCGTGCTGGCGGGACTGCTGCTGATCGGATCGGTGATCGGCGCGCAGGTCGGCGCACGCTTCGCGGCAAAGGCACGGCCGGAATATCTGCGCCTCGCGCTCGCCCTGATGGTGCTGCTCGTCGCCGGGCGCATCGCGCTGGGGCTGGGATGGCGGCCGGACGAAATCTATTCGATCGAATTGTCGTGAAGCGGATCGCGCTGCTCCTCGCCGCGCCGCTGCTGCTCGCCCAGGCGAAGCCGGTGCTGGTGCCCGACGTGTCGCAGCGCGAGATCCGCATCGCCTATAGCTTCACCGGCGCCGAGCTGCTGCTGTTCGGTGCGATCCTCTACCCCGGCGGCAAGGTGCCGGATGATGAGCATGCCACCGATCTCGTGGTGGTGGTGAAGGGGCCGGTGCAATCGATCACCGTGCGCGAGAAGGAGAAGCTGGCGGGCGTGTGGGTCAATGCCGAGGCGCTGCGCTATCGTTCCGCCCCGAGCTTCTACGCCATCGCATCATCGCGGCCGATCGACCGGATCGTCGATGATCGCACCCGCGCGATCTACGAACTGGGCCTGGACAGCCTGCAACTGTCGCCCGCCTCATCGGCAGCGCCCACGGTGCAGGACCGCTTCGCGCGTGGCCTCGTGGACCTGCGGCGTCGCGCCGGCCTGTATGTCGAGGCGCCGGGTGCGGTGGAGATCACCGAAGGCGTGCTCTATCGCGCACGGGTCAGCATACCGGCGCGCGTACCGGTGGGACAGTTCACCGCCGAGACGTTCCTGATCCGCGACGGCAAGGTGCTGGCGGCAGCGGTGCGCGACATCACCGTCGAGAAGGCCGGTTTCGAACGCTATGTCGCACAGGCGGCGGATCGCAACGCTGTGCCCTATGGCCTGATCGCCGTGGCGATGTCCGTATTGCTGGGCTGGGGCGCAGGGCGGCTGGCGCAGCGCGTGTAAACTATTGCCGGATCGGCAGAATTGTCGATCACGCTCTGTTTACGCTTACGACCTACACCCGCCTCTAATGGTACAAGCCGCGGGAAGCCGACAATGAGTGAAATGCCGACGCAGCAGGCGTTCGAGCAGGCGATCGCCGCTGCCGCAGCAACGCCCAGCCTGGCCGGCCTGGAGCCGATCGGCCTGGTCATGGAGATCGCCGGGTCCTCCAGCCAGGTGATCTTCGATTCCGCGGCCATCGCCGCTTTGTCCAGCCATTCGGACCCTGTCGTCGCCGCGGGCGGCCAGGTCGGCGGGCAGATCAAGGTTCGGGTCGGCCCATCCTGGCTGATCGCGAACGTCCGCTCGCTGCGCATGGAAGACTTGAACACCGGCCGGATCATCGCCTCGATCGACTTCCTCGGGGAAGGAAGCGAAGAAAAGCTGACGGGCAAATTGTACCAGTTCCGGCGCGGCGTGACCCGTTACCCCAGCCCTGGGGCGGAGGTGTATCCGATTTCCACCGCTGACCTGCGCCAGGTCTATGCCGCCGAGGGACGTGCCCATGTGGAGATCGGCAGCGTCTATCCGACGACCGACATTCGCGCCGCGCTGTATGTCGATGCCATGCTGGGCAAGCATTTCGCGCTGCTCGGCTCCACCGGCACCGGCAAGTCGACTTCGGCCGCGCTGATCCTTCACCGGATCTGCGAACTGGCGCCGCAGGGCCATGTGGTGATGATCGACCCGCACGGCGAATATGCCGCCGCGTTCCGTGCTAATGGCGCGATCTACGACGTGTCGAACCTGCAAATGCCGTATTGGCTGATGAATTTCGAGGAACATTGCGAAGTGTTCCTGACCACCGAAGGCGCGGAGCGGCAGGTCGACGCGGACATTCTGGCGAAATGCCTGCTCGCGGCGCGCGCCAAGAGCCGTGTCGGCAGCGAGATTCCGAAGCTGACCGTGGACGCGCCGGTCCCCTATCTGCTCAGCGACCTGACCAACCTGATCCAGCTCGAGATGGGCAAGATGGACAAGGCGTCCAACACCGCCCCCTATCTGCGGCTGAAGGCCAAGATCGACGAGATCCGCGCCGACCCCCGCTACAGTTTCATGTTTTCCGGCATGCTGGTGGCGGACACGATGGGGGACTTCATCCGCCGTGTCTTTCGCCTGCCGGGCGACGGGCGGCCGATCTCGATCATCGACGTGTCGGGCGTTCCGAACGAGATCACGTCGGTGGTGGTCGCGGTGCTCAGCCGGATGGTGTTCGACTTCGCGATCTGGTCCCGCAACGAGCCGCAGCGCCCCATCCTGCTCGTCTGCGAGGAAGCCCACCGTTATATCCCGCGCAACGACGATGGCTCTTCCGTGGGTCGCATCCTGAGCCGGATCGCCAAGGAAGGGCGCAAATACGGCGTGTCGCTAGGCCTCATCACGCAGCGGCCGTCCGATCTGGCGGAGGGCGTGCTGTCGCAATGCGGCACGATCATCGCCATGCGCCTCAACAACGATCGCGACCAGGCGTTCGTGCGCGCCGCCATGCCGGAGGGCGCGCGCGGCTTCCTCGATTCGATCCCGGCGCTGCGCAACCAGGAGTGCATCATCTGCGGCGAGGGCGTGGCGATCCCGATCCGCGTCGCCTTTGACCGGCTGGAGGAGATCAAGCGGCCGGCATCGGCCGATCCGATCTTCTCGCAATTGTGGCGCGACGTGGGGCAGGAGGAGGATATCATCCAGCGCACCATCCAGAAATGGCGGGCGCAGGGCCGGTAAGGTCGCTCGCTTACCGTAATCCGCGTCGCCATCCTGGCCGGGTGTCGAAAGCGATGCTGGAAGAAGGAAGGGTGGCCGCTAGCCCGCCCGATCCTTGCCCGCGACCATCGAGGCGATCGCCAGGTCACCGGTGACGTTGAGCGCGGTGCGGCACATGTCGAGCAGCCGATCCACGCCCAGCACCAGCCCGATGGCGGTCGGCGGCACGCCCACCATGCCAAGGATGATCGCCACCACCGGCAACGAGCCCGCAGGGACGCCGGCCGTGCCGATGCCGCCGAGGATGCAGACCAGCATCACCGTTAGCTGCTGCAGGATGCTGAGTTCCACGCCGAAGAATTGCGCGAGGAAGATCACCGTCACGCCTTCGAAGATGGCGGTGCCGTTCTGGTTCGCGGTGGCGCCGATCGTCAGGACGAAGCGGGCGACCTTGCGCGGCAGCTTCAGCTCGCTTTCGGCGATGCGCAGGCTGGTCGGCAGGGTGGCGTTGGACGAGGCGGTGGAGAAGGCCATCACCATCGCCTCCTGACTGCCACGGAAGAAGGCGAGCGGGCTCATGCCGGCGGCGAGCCAAACGCCGAGCGAATAGACGATCAGCAGCTGGATCAGCAATGCGCCGAGCACCGTCGCCATATAGGCCCCGAGGCGCACCAGAATGTCGGCGCCGAACAGCGCCGCGAGATTGAACATGAAGCAGGCAACCGCGATCGGCGCGAGACGGATGACATAGCCGATCAGCGTCATCGCGACTTCAAGCACGCCCTCGATCGCGCTCTGCAACGTGGCGGTCTTCTCCGAGCCGGTCAGCACGATGCCGACGCCGAAGGCGAGGGCGAAAAACATGACGGCGAGGATGTCGTCGTCCGCCGCAGCGCGGATCACATTGGCGGGAATGATGCCGAGCGCCGAGTCGAGCGCGCCGGGTGCCTCGCGCGATTTCTGCACAATGGAGGCGGCCCCTTGCCCTGCCTGCGCCAGCAGCTCGCGCGCCATCGCCGGATCGACACCTGCGCCCGGGCGCAGCAGATTGACCAGCACCAAGCCGATGGCGACCGACAGGCCGGAAAGGAGAACGGTGAAGATCAGCGTCCGCACGCCGACCCGGCGCAGCGCGGCAATGTCGCCCATCTCCGCGACGCCGGTCACCAGCGCGGCGAACAGCAGGGGGATGACCAACATGAAGAGCAGGCGAAGAAAGATCTGGCCGATCGGCCCGGTGACATAGGTGGTGACGTCCTGCACCCAGCCGGCGTCGCCGGCGGTGAACTTCACCAGCAAGCCGCCGATCAGCCCGATGACGAAGCCGGCCAACATCTGGAGGTGCAGGGGAAATCGTGCCGGTGCCGTATCGTTCATCCCAGTTGAACGCGGCGCAGCGGTATGTGGATGCGCCCCTTCTTCTGCTTCGTCATTCCGGCCTTGATGCGGGGTGACAAACGAGGGGGAAAGCCGAACGCGATTACGGGAGTTATCGCAGGCGGTCGGGTGACGAAGGGATTTACTCTTCGCCCGGACCCAGCGTCGGATCGAGGTCACGCGGGCGGATGAAGCGGGTCAGCGTGCCCGATGCCGGCGCAAGATCCGCCCAATCCGCCACGTCAAAGGTCAGCTCGGCGACCGTGGCGGTGGGATATTTCAGCTCCGCCTCGCGCACGAGCGAAGGATCGCCGCTGCCCATCATCAGCAGCACGAAATCCTCCAGCCCCGGATTGTGCCCGATCATCAGCAGCCGATCGGCATCCGCGGGCGATTCGCGGGCGACATCAAGCAGGGTGGCGGAGGAGGCGAGATACAGGCGCTTGTCCCAAGCCGGCTCGATCGGGGCGCGAAAGCCGGCCGCGACCTCCGCGATGGTCTGCACGACCCGCTCCGCAGGCGACGCGACGATGTGGTCGAAGCTGAGGCCGAGCCGGCGCAGATGCGCGCCTACGACCTGCGCCGCCTTGCGCCCCTTGGCATTCAGCGGGCGATCGAAATCGCGCGCGACCGTATCATCCCAGCCCGATTTGGCGTGGCGCAGCAGCGTCAACGTCTTCAAGCTTGATCTCCGTCAGGGTGCAGGCGCCGCCTCATGCCCCAATGCCGCGTGCGAGGAAAGCCGGGATGCAACCCGGGCGATCGCCTCGTCCAGCGGGACGCGCGCGATCGGCACGCCGGGCGGGAAGGCGTCGAGCAGGCGCGAGGGCGTCGCCGCGGAAAGCAAAACGAACACGCCGCGATCGTCGGCGGAGCGGATGAGGCGGCCGAACGCCTGCGCCATACGGGCGCGCACGATGCGGTCGTCATAGGCGCTGCCCCCGCCGGCGAGCCGGCGCGCGGCATGGAGCACGGTCGGCTTGGGCCAGGGCACGCCCTCCATCACCACCAGCCGCAGCGAATGACCGGGCACGTCCACACCATCCCGAAGGGCGTCGGTGCCGAGCAGGGAGGCGTGCGGATCGTCGCGGAAGATGTCGACCAATGTACCCGTGTCGATCGGATCCACATGCTGCGCCATCAGCGGCAGGCCGGCGCGCGCCAGGCGATCGGCGATGCGCGCATGGACCCCGCGCAGGCGCCGGATGGCGGTGAATAGCCCGAGCGTCCCGCCGCCCGCCGCCTCGATCAGCCGGCCGTAGGCGTTGCTGAGCGCGGGAATGTCGCCGCGCTTCACGTCGGTGACGACCAGCACTTCGGCGCGCGCCGCATAGTCGAACGGGCTTTCCGCCTGGAAGCGCACCGGCGGGCGCAGCAGGTGCGGCGCGCCGACCCGCGCCTCCGCCGTTTCCCATGTGCCGCCCGCCGTCAGCGTCGCCGACGTGACCAGCGCGCCATGCGCGGGCTTAAGGACGATCTCCGCAAAAGGACGGGTCGGATCGAGCCAGTGGCGGTGGAGGCCGATGTCGAACTCGCGCCCCTCGACCCGGTCAACCGCGAGCCAGTCGACGAAATCGGCGCTTGCGGGCCCCCCGACCCGCGCGATCAGCGACAGCCACGCCGCCACCGTCTCTGCGCGCCAGCCAAGCGAGGCGATCGCCCCTTCGACGCGCGCGCGTGCCGGACCATCGAGCCAGTCGGGCGCGTCGGTCAGCACCGCCTCCAGCCTTTTGCCCAATGCGACGAGCGGGCGGTAGAGCGAGTCGAGCGCCTCGGCGGCGGGCGCGGCGGCCTCGATCAGCTCGGGCGAGGGCTCGGCGAGTTCGGTCTCCAGCCCATAGCCGGCATCCTCCGCCCCTTCCGCACGCGCGTAGGTCAGCCCCCGCACGCTGGCGAGCAACGTCTCGATCGGCCCGAACGGCGTGCCTTCCGCGACGCGCTGCAGCCACCCGTCCGAGGCCAGCCCCTGTGCGGCCCGAACCGCATCGGCGATGGCCTGCGCGCCGCCCTCGTCATAGCTCGCGACGTCCGACAGGCGCGCGGCGAGGCCCCGCCGGCGCCCGCGGCTGCCCGCCTCCGGGCCGACGATCCAGCGGCGAAGCTCGATCGTTTCCTGCCCGGTCAGTGCCGTCGCGAACATCGAATCCGCCGCGTCGAACAGGTGATGGCCTTCGTCGAACACATAGCGCGTCGGGCGCGTCGCTAGCTCGCGGCCACGGGCGGCATTGACCATCACCAAGGCGTGATTGGCGATGACGATGTCCGCCTCCGCCGACGCGCGCGCCGCGCGCTCAATGAAGCATTTGCGGTAATGCGGGCAGCCGGCATAGACGCACTCGCCCCGCCGGTCGGTCAGCGCGGTGGAGCCGTTGCGGCGGAACAGGGTGGGGAGCCAGCCGGGCAGATCGCCGCCGACCATGTCGCCATCTGCGGTATAGGCCGCCCAGCGCGCGACCAATTGCGCCAACACCGCCGCGCGGCCGGCGAAGCCGCCCTGCAGCGCATCCTCCAGATTGAGCAGGCACAGATAGTTTTCGCGGCCCTTGCGCGTGACGACCTTTTCCCGCCGCACCGCCTCGTCGGGATAGACGCGCCGCGTCTCATGGCCGAGCTGGCGTTGCAGCGCCTTGGTATAGGTGGAAACCCACACCGGCCCGCCCGCCGCGTGCGACCACAGGCTGGCCGGGGCGAGATAGCCGAGCGTCTTGCCGATCCCGGTGCCCGCCTCCGCCAAAACCAAATTGGGCATCTCGCGCCCGGTGCGCGGGGCAAAGGCGTCCGCGGCGGCGGCGGCGTAGGCGCGCTGCCCCGGCCTGGCCTCCGCTGCGTCACCCACGAGATGGGCGAGCTGCGCCTGAGTCTCGGCCGGATCGAGCGTGATCGTGCGCGGGGCGGGGCGGGGGGCGGCCTCGTCCCATTCGGGCAGCTTGGAGAACAGCCAGCGTTCGTTCTGCGCCGGCTTCTTGAGGCGATCGACCAGCAACGGCGCCCAAGACCAGCGCAGCCGGAACAGCGATTGCGCCGCCGTCCACGCGCCCTCCCGCTCGGGCCAGTCCGCGTCTGGAGTCGCCAGCAGGCGTTCGGCGGCGGCGAGCAGGAACGGGGCGACGCCGGCATCGTCGGCCGGCAGATCCAGCCCGGTGACGGTCGCCAGCCCCTTGGGCGTCGGCACCATGAAGCGCGCGGGGCGCAGAAAGGCGTAGAGCTCCAGCAGGTCGAGCCCGGAGAGGTCGGCATAGCCGAGCCGCTGCCCGACCAAAGGCGCGTTCATCACGATCATCGGCGTGTCCGCCGCCGCCCGGATCGCCTCCCCGCGCGACACCGCGCGCACCTCGCCATCTCGCGCGATCCAGATGCCGGTGTGGCTGGCGTGCAGGGCGGGATAGGGGAGCGGCACGGGGGTCGTATTAGAACAAACGGAAAACTCTATCCAGTCTCCCTCTCCCCGCTGGCGGGGAGAGGGTCGGGGAGAGGGGAAGTCAAAAGCGAGGAGAGCGCCGGTCACGATTGCCCGATCACTGCCCCTCTCCCGACCTCGCCTGCGGCTCGGCCACCCTCTCCCCGCAAGCGGGGAGAGGGAGAGGTCGGCGGCCCGCCATTCCTTGCAGGAGAAGGAGAGGGTCGCCGACGGCGACGGCGCGACCTGCTTACTCGCTTCCCTCGCGTGATCCGGCGTATATGGATCCCCGCCCTCGCGGGGATGACGGATGGACCTGAGGGCAGACGTAACCCGCACGTCCGTCACCCTGAACTCGTTTCAGAGTCCACTTCTCCTCACGCGCGGCGGGCGTTCATGGCGTGGTGGATGCTGAAATAAGTTCAGCATGACGGCACGTATTATATGGCAGCTCTCGCCCCACTTTCGGACATCTCGATCTGTCGCCATCATGGCTCGCATGATACCCGGATCGATCAACACCGCACTGACTTGGGCTGTCTTGCTGTTGATCCCGCCAATCACGGGTTATTTGCTTGCGAAAATTAGATCGCCGCTGGTGCGCGAGCTTCTGCTGGCGCTGTTTCTGCCGACCCCCATCATCATTCTGACGACAGCAATGATCCTTCTGCCATCAGCGCCGCCGAGCGACTTCGGCTGGTGGATGACAGGTATGATCATGATTAGCCCTGCCATCGTAATCTGGGCAATGCTCGGCGGGACCGGATACGTCGTCGGCCGAAGGAACGTCCGCTAACCACCCAAAGCGGCCATGCGTTGGAGAAGCTAACTAGGAGGTGAGTCGAGCTGCCCCGCACGTCTTGTCCGCAAAACTGTTAAAGCTATTGCGAACCACTTGCGTCAGTCGATCGGCCGCAATCATGCCCGATCCCCCGATCAAGGCTGGATTCCCCCGGCCCCCTGTGCTTAAGGCTCCCTGTTTTCGGTTATGGTAAGGCGAGCCAAGGCATGAACATTCACGAATATCAGGCCAAGGAACTGCTGGCGAAGTTCGGCGTCCCTGTCCCTGCGGGCTTTGCGGCGCTCAGCGTCGAGGAAGCGGTGGAAGCGTCGAAGAAGCTTCCCGGGCCGCTGTATGTCGTGAAGGCGCAGATCCACGCCGGCGGCCGCGGCAAGGGCAAGTTCAAGGAACTCGCTCCCGAGGCGAAGGGCGGTGTCCGCCTCGCCAAGACCGAGGACGAGGTTCGCCACGCCGCAACCGAGATGCTCGGCAACACGCTGGTGACGATCCAGACGGGCGATGCGGGCAAGCAGGTCAACCGCCTCTACGTCACCGATGGCGTCGACATCGCCAAGGAATATTACCTCGCGCTGCTGGTCGATCGCGCAACGGGCCGCGTCGCCTTCGTCGTGTCGACCGAGGGTGGCATGGACATCGAGACGGTGGCGCACGACACGCCCGAGAAGATCCACACCTTCTCCGTCGATCCGGCGACCGGTTTCCAGCCGCACCACGGCCGCGCCGTTGCGAACGCGCTCGGCCTCACCGGCGATCTGGCCAAGCAGGCGCAGAGCCTCGCGTCGAAGGTGTATGACGCCTTCCTCGGCACGGACGCCGCGCAGATCGAGATCAACCCGCTCGCCGTGACGGACGACAACAAGCTGATGGTGCTTGACGCCAAGGTCGGCTTCGATGGCAACGCCATGTTCCGCCACAAGGACCTCGCCGAGCTGCGCGACGAGACCGAGGAGGATCCGGCCGAGCTGGAAGCCTCCAAGTACGACCTCGCCTATATCAAACTCGACGGCGACATCGGTTGCATGGTCAACGGCGCCGGCCTCGCCATGGCGACGATGGACATCATCAAGCTGAACGGCATGTTCCCGGCCAACTTCCTCGACGTCGGCGGCGGCGCCTCGAAGGAGAAGGTGACCGCGGCGTTCAAGATCATCCTTGCCGATCCGAACGTGAAGGGCATCCTGGTCAACATCTTCGGCGGCATCATGAAGTGCGACATCATCGCCGACGGCATCGTCGCCGCGGCGAAGGAAGTTAATCTGTCGGTGCCGCTTGTGGTTCGCCTCGAGGGCACCAATGTCGAGAAGGGCAAGGAGATCCTCGCGAACTCCGGCCTCGCCATTGTGCCGGCGAACGACCTGGGCGATGCTGCACAGAAGATCGTCGCCGAGGTGAAGAAGGCGGCGTAACAAGGAGCGACATGGCCGAGTCTGTCGAACATCCGGTTCACGAGCACCTGAGGCAATTTCAGGCCACGCTCGATGACATGGAACGGCAGCTCGGCGACGTGTCGGATCGGAGGGCGGCGATCGACGCCGAGGTCGCTGCCGCCAGCCGACACTTCGGCCAGCTTGCCGCCGCTCGCATGGTTCGACAGAAAGCGTTCGACAACCTCAACAGACGGCTGGACCGGATCGAGCAACGGCTCGGATTGTCCAGCTAGGACGGGAAACGCCCCTCCCCAGGGAAGCGGATCCAAGACTTGGAGAGTGGAATGAAGGTGCTGGTGCCGGTCAAGCGCGTGCTTGACTATAACGTGAAGCCCCGCGTGAAGGCGGACGGGACGGGGGTCGATCTGGCCAACGTCAAGATGAGCATGAACCCGTTCGACGAGATCGCGGTCGAGGAAGCCATCCGCCTGAAGGAAAAGGGCGTGGCGACCGAGATCGTCGTGGTGTCGATCGGCGAGCAGAAGGCGCAGGAAACGCTCCGCACCGCGCTCGCGATGGGTGCCGACCGCGCGATCCTGGTGACCGCGGACGACAAGGTCGAGCCGCTGGCGGTGGCCAAGATCCTGAAGGCCGTTGCCGCCGAGGAACAGCCGCAGCTCGTCATCCTGGGCAAGCAGGCGATCGACGACGACAACAACCAGACCGGCCAGATGCTCGCCGGCCTGCTCGGCTGGGGTCAGGGCACGTTCGCGTCCAAGGTCGAAGTGGCTGGCGAGACGGTGAAGGTCACGCGCGAAGTGGACGGCGGTCTCGAGACCGACACGTTCAAGCTGCCGGCGATCATCACCACCGACCTGCGCCTCAACGAGCCGCGCTACGCCTCGCTGCCGAACATCATGAAGGCGAAGTCCAAGCCGCTCGCGACCAAGACGGCCGCCGATTACGGCGTCGACACCGCGCCGCGCGTGAAGACCGTGAAGGTCGTCGAGCCCGGCAAGCGCCAGGCGGGCGTCAAGGTTGCCGACGTTGATGAGCTGGTGATGAAGCTCAAGGCGATGGGCGTCGCGAAGTAAGGATCGAGCGATCCATTCGCGTTGAACGTGTCGAAGCACGGGTGCCGGGCACGCCCTTCGACAAGCTCAGGGCGAACGGACTGAGAGGATTGGGAATATGAAGACTCTGGTTTGGGTCGAACATGACGGATCGACCGTCAAGGATGCCACGCTCGCCGCGGTGACCGCCGCGTCGAAGCTGGGCGAAGTTCACCTGCTCGTCGCCGGCAAGGGCGTCGATCCGGTGGCGCAGGAAGCCGCCAAGATCGCCGGTGTGGGCAAGGTCCATGTCGCCGACGACGACGCCTTTGCGCATGCGCTGGCGGAGAATGTCGCGCCGCTGGTCGTCGAGCTGATGGGCCATCACGACGCGTTCGTCGCGCCGGCTACCACCTCGGCGAAGAACATCGCGCCGCGCGTCGCCGCGCTGCTCGACGTGATGCAGATCTCCGAAGTGCTGTCGGTCGAGAGCGAGGACACGTTCACGCGCCCGATCTACGCCGGCAACGCCATCGCGACCGTGCAGACGTCGGATGCGAAGAAGGTCCTCACCATCCGCACCACCGCCTTCGAGAAGGCGGCTGCCGAGGGTGGCTCGGGCACCGTCGAGGCGGTCGCGTCGACCGGCGACAAGGGTCTGTCGACCTTCGATGGCCAGGAAATCGCCAAGAGCGAGCGTCCGGAGCTGACCAGCGCGAAGATCATCGTGTCGGGCGGCCGTGCGCTGCAGAATGGTGAGAACTTCACCAAGATCATCGAGCCGCTCGCCGACAAGCTGGGCGCCGGCGTTGGCGCGAGCCGCGCCGCGGTGGACGCCGGCTTCGTGCCGAACGACTATCAGGTCGGCCAGACCGGCAAGATCGTCGCCCCGGAAGTCTATATCGCCGTCGGCATTTCCGGTGCGATCCAGCACCTTGCCGGCATGAAGGACTCCAAGACCATCATCGCCATCAACAAGGACGAGGATGCGCCGATCTTCCAGGTCGCGGACATCGGCCTGGTGGGTGACCTGTTCAAGGTGGTGCCGGAGCTGACCGAAAAGCTCTGACCGGCTGAGGCGAATGGTCCGGTGCCGGTGGTGCCGGCACCATGGCCGCCCGCCAGAAAGTGGTTAGCGTAGCTGGTTCTGCCATCTGCGCGAAGAAAAGGGGCGGCGCTGATGGCAGCGTCGCCCCTTTTTCGTGACCGATGACCGGCGACCAGCGCGCCGGCGAATGTGTGGTGGTCATGAGGCTGACGGGCCGGCCACAAGCCACGGTCCCGGATCAATGCTTGCGGCTGGTCCACAAATCCGCGCGGTGCCAGGCAAGGGCCTGGGCAAGCTCATGCTGTTGCGCCAGCCCCAGATGAGCGGCCTGGGCACGCGTGTCACGGGCACGCAGCGCCGCCCGGCGTTCCGCCACTGCTCGCTCACGGTGATACAGATCCGAGCCATATTCTCCTGACATCTTTGCCGCTCCTTAACGTCTCCCGCTTATGCCTCTCTTGAGGAGACTCCGCAGGGCTCTCGGCATGATGATCGACGGGAAGGTGTAAACGTCTTATCGCGTCGATTTCGATGTTGTTGCCGCAATTTGCGCTGTCCTCGATTGCGCGCTGATCCCTCCGCGTTCGTTAAGTACGTGGCGGTTCGCGCTGCTGGCGCGACAGGATCGTGAACGTCGAGGGCGGGACGGACGAAGCGGTTCCGCAATCGGCGTACAGCCGCTACCACGCCGGCATGATCAACTCTGGCACCAGCCGCGCCCGGGCGGCCGCGCTGGCGACTGTCGCGCTCGCGCTCGCCGGCTGCAGCACCACCCGGTACAGACCCGTCAGCGACACGCCCGTCGTGATCGGCAAGCCTTACACGATAAGGGGCACCACCTATCGCCCTGCCGCGGACGCGAACTTCGACGTTCTTGGCTATGCGAGCTGGTATGGCTCGGAAAGCGGCAATCGCGTGGCGCTCGGAGAGCGGTTTCGGCCCGAGTGGATCACCGCGGCGCATACGACGCTGCCCCTGCCGACCTATGTGGAAGTGACCGCATTGGAGACCGGGCGGACGATCCTGGTGCGGATCAACGATCGTGGGCCGTTCGCACGCGGGCGGATCCTAGATCTCTCGCGGGGCGCGGCAGAACAGCTTGGCATCCGGCGGACCGGCGTGGCGGCAGTGCGTGTGCGGCGCGTGGACCCGCCGGAGAAGGAACGCGCGCGCCTGCGCAAGGGCAGGCAGGTGGCCGAGCGGCCGAGGCTCAGCGACGCCGCGCTGGCCTCCCTGCGCGCGCAATTGGCCGCAGGGGTGCGGCAGGGGCTGGTCCAGGCGCCATGAGCGGCTGATCGGGCGCCGTGCGGTCGGGATCGTCTGCCGCCCTTCGGGAACGGGCGAGGGGCGGGGGGTGACCGAGCGGAGAGCCGATCAGATGCTAGCGGTGCGGAGTGGCAAGCCGCCTTCGGCGCTGTTCTTGCGGTGATAATCGGGCCAGAAATCAAAAACCCCGCCGTCCAACGAACGGCGGGGTTTTAGATGGTGGGCGTGGCAAGGATTGAACTTGCGACCCCTGCGATGTCAACACAGTGCTCTACCACTGAGCTACACGCCCTCCGGGAGCGGCGCCATTAGCCGGGCTGTGACATGGGCGCAAGCCCCGTCATTGCAATTCCTGAAATTCTCCAATCTCGAACATCCGATCGACCTCCATCACGAGGTCGCGCAGGTGGAACGGCTTGGAGAGAACCCGGGCCTGGGGCATGGCCTTGCCCGCCTTCAGCGTCACGGCCGCAAAGCCGGTGATGAACATGACGCGAAGCTTCGGACGGATCTCACCGGCCCGCTGCGCCAGCTCGATCCCATCCATTTCGGGCATCACGATATCCGTCAGCAGGAGATCAAACTCTTCTGCTTCAATCAGGGGCAGCGCAGCTGTCCCGCGGTCAACGGCAGTCACCGCATAGCCGGACTTTTCCAATGCGCGCGCGAGATATTCGCGCATCACCTGGTCGTCCTCAGCCAGCAAGATTCGGATCATTCGTGGTGGGTCCTTGCGATCAGCCGCCAGCATATGTGGAATCCTTTAACGTTTTCCAGCCGATGACGGTGATGGCTGTATCGTATTGCGACAGGTAGACTTACTCCATAGGCTGGAGAGCGATGCAATTGTCCTTCGATGTGGTCGGCCAGCTGCCCCCGGCGAGCCCTGTGGTGCTGTCCGTCCCGCATGCCGGAAGGATCTATCCGCCGTCTCTGCAAGACGCCCTGCGCGTCCCCCTGGCGGCGCTGACGGCGCTTGAGGATCGATACGTCGACGCCGTCGCCCTGGCGGCGCGTCGTGACGAGGCGACCATCATCCAGCGCACCGCGCGCGCGTGGATCGACCTCAATCGTGCAGAGCATGATCGTGATCCGCGGCTCGACGATGGCGCGGCGGCGGGGCACCTCAGCGCCAAGGTGCGTAGCGGGCTTGGCCTGGTGCCGCGCCGCACCAGCGCATCGGGCGAGCTTTGGCGACGGCGCCTTGGCGGTGACGAAGTGATCGCGCGCATCGCAACGACTCACCGTCCGTATCATGAGGCAGTGGCGGTGGCCCTGTCCCAGGCACGGGCGCGCTTCGGCGTCGCGGTGCTGCTCGATATCCATTCGATGCCGCCCATCGCCGGGAGCCGCACCCGCATCGTCCTCGGCGACCGTTTCGGCCGATCCGCAGCGGCGCGTTTCGTGCGGCGCATGGAGATGGTGGCTGCGGGCGGGCAGCAGGAATACAGCCTCAATGTGCCCTATGCCGGCGGCTATATTCTAGAGCGGCACGGTGATCCGATCGGCAACGTCCATGCCATTCAGCTGGAGCTTGATCGCTCGCTTTACCTCGATGCGCGACTGGATCGGCCCGGCAGCGGGTTCGACCGAACGGTCGCGCTGGTGCGCGAGATGATCGATGCGCTGGAGGAAGAGGCGCTCGACCTGCCGACAGCGCTGGCCGCTGAATAAAAAAACCACCTCGGGCGAAGCCCGAGGTGGCCAAGGTTCAGGGAGGAGACACACCCAAGGGTGTGTCATACGGCTCCGCGAAAGGGGGGACACGGAAACCGTACCTGCACAACGTAATGTACGGGCAAGTGGTTTCAACCCTCGGAAGAGGAATAGAGAAAATTCATCGGTGAATGGCCGCAGCGGGCGGGGGGCCGGGCATCTGGCCCCGTGAACCGGGCTCGGCGGAAGGTTGGCGCACAAAAGCAAAGGCGCCACCCCGAACCGATCCGGGATGGCGCCTTTTTCGAACTGCAATGCCGTGGAGGCTGATCAGCCGGCCATGTTCGGCTGCGGCATCTTGCCGAGCCGCACCTGACGCGCGAAAACCTCACGCATCAGCGACAGCGAGAAAAGGTGCGCATAGAGCAGCGGGAGCATGCCGCTCTTGGTCATCTTGCGCAGCTGATCGCCGCGGAGATCCTGCAGCTTCTCTTCGTTGATCATCTGGAAGCCGCGATACACGAAGGGCTGGTCATAGCCTTCGTGCTGGATCGACACTTCGCCGTCCATGAGAAGCTCCGTCTCGCGCAGCTCGTTCATGAATTGCGCGGTGCGGGCGCCGGCCTGCTCGAACTGCTCGTTGAAGGCGAGGATGTTCTTGGTCACTTCGCTCGGCTGGCCGTTCTCGAACAGGGCCTGGCCTTCATCGAACTGACCGATCGTGTCCGAGGTCGGATCGAAGCAGAGCGAAAGTTCCTGCGCGTCCGGGCGCAGGCGGGCGAGGAGATAGGGATAGCGACGGATATAAGCCGGGACGTAGAAGGTGTCGTCGACCAGCTTGCCATCGGCGTCAACGAAGACGTTCACGCCCTCGTTCAGGCCCATCAGCGCGATCGGCACCGAATCTTCGCCGGCGGAGAAGACGATCGGCATGTACCGCTGCACCAGCGCGAACTCGTCGATGGTGATCGGGATCGCATGCTGCAACGCCAGGAACGGCGCGGTCTGCGCGGGACGGATCTTGTAATCGGCGTGCAACTCGCTCGAGAGCGGCTCAAGACCGTTGTAAAAGAGCGGAAGCTGCTGCTGCGGCGCGCTGGCCATCAAATCTCTCCAGATACGGACAAGGAGCGGCGCCGGCCGCCCGAACCCGCGCGCCCTATTCGTCCGCGCGGCTTGGTGCAAGCGTGACGAGCTTGCCCGGATTGAAGATGCCGGCGGGATCGAGCGCCTGTTTAATCGCGCGCAATGCGGCCATGCGCGGCGGGGGCGACAATCTTTCGAGCTCGTGCAGCTTCATCTGCCCGATCCCGTGCTCGGCAGAAATGGAGCCGCCGGCCGCGACCACCAGATCGTCAACGAAGCGCGTCACCAGCGGTGCGTCCTCGGCAAGCCAGCGGCTGCGATCCGCTCCGGCTGGGGCGCGAACGTGGAAATGGACGTTGCCGTCGCCCAGATGGCCAAAGCCGCTCGCGCGTGTGCCGGGGAAGCGAGCGTCGCAGGCGGCGGCAGCTTCGATCAGGAAGCGCGGCATGGCTTCGACCGGCACGGAGATGTCGTGCTGCGCAGCGGGTCCGGTGGCGCGTTCCGCGTCCGAGATCGAATCGCGGATGCGCCAGAAAGCGTCGGCTTGGGCCTCACTGGCGGCAATGACGGCGTCCGCGACGATGCCGTCCGCCATGGCAGGGCCGAGCACCCGTTCCACGAACCCTGTCGGATGCGGCGCCTCGGCATCGCTCGTCACCGCTTCGATCAGGACATGCCAGGAATGCTCGCCGGAGAGGGGCGGGCGGGTGCCGGGTATGTGCGTCAACACGGCATGGAGCGATTCGGCCGGGAGAAGCTCGAAGCTTTCCACGGCGTTGCCGGCGGCCTCGAACCGGCGGAGCAATCGCAGCGCCGCATCGGGCGTGGCGAGGCCGATCCAGGCCACCGCTCGTGCGCTGATCGCCGGGGCGAGGCGCAGCGTTGCTGCCGTGACGATCCCCAGCGTGCCTTCCGCCCCGATCAGCAACTGGTTCAGATCATAGCCGCGATTGTCCTTCTTCAGCGCGGCCAACCCATCATAAAGGCTGCCGTCGGCAAGCACCGCCTCCACACCGACGACGAGGCCGCGCATCGTTCCCCAGCGCAAGACCTGCGTTCCACCAGCGTTGGTGGACACCAGCCCGCCGATCGTCGCGGAGCCACGGCTGCCCAGAGTCAGCGGGAAGCGCCGCGAATCGGCCAGCGCCGCTTCGTGGAGATCGGCAAGGATCACGCCCGCCTCGGCAATCGCCAGCCCGGCGGACGCGTCCAGCGATCGTATGCGGTTGAGCCGCCGCAGCGAAAGGATGGCGGCGGCGCCGGACGCGGGCGGTGTTGCGCCGCCCACCATGGACGTGTTGCCGCCCTGCGGCACCAGTGGCACCTGTTCCCGCGCAGCGACGGCAACGATTTCCTGCACTTGGCCCACCGTAACCGGCTCGAACAGGATAGGAGCATGGCCATGCCAGCGCCCGCGCCAGTCCGTTTCCCAAGGCGCGATCGCCTCCCGATCGGTAACGATTGCACGGGTGGGAAGCCGGGGCGCCAGCGCGTCCAGCATGCGGGTCTGCTGCGGAGTCATTGCCACATGATTGCCGCAATTCATCAAGGGTTCAAACTGTTCGGGGCAGCGCGGGGCTGTTCCACGATGCAGATACGCGCCCGCCCCATCCTTCCGCTGTTGCTTGCCGCGCCGCTTGCGATCTCCGCCAGCGAGCCGGAGGTGCGCTATGCGCAGCTCGCCGTTCGCGAGCGGATCGTGATCCGTATTCCGCGGCTGGCACCGACGCCGCGCCGCTACAGCGTGGCCCCGACCGAATGGGAGGAGAAGAAGGCGGCGAAATGCGTGCCGGCGGACGTGCTCGCGAGCGCCGTTATCTCCAGGGATGGGGACGTGGATCTGATCACCACCGACGGGCGCCGGTTGCGGGCAAAACTGGACGATGATTGCCCGTCGCTGAACTTCTACAGCGGCTTCTACGTCAAGCGTGCGAAGGATGGCATGATTTGCGCCCGCCGTGATGCGCTGCGCACGCGATCCGGCGGACGGTGCGAAATATCGCGGTTTCGCACCCTGAGAGAGAAGAAATAGGCGTAAAAAGCAGCTTGGGGCGCCGTTTACCTTGACAACAAAGGCGTAATCGCGTCTCGCCCGGCTCGTAAAAGGGCGGCATCGACGCGCCTTCTTTTCAGGATTGCCATGAGCTTCGCCGACCTCGGCCTTTCAGAAGAGCTTCTCCGCGCCGTTGGCGACACCGGCTATACGGATCCGACGCCGATCCAAGCCTCGGCGATCCCGAGCGTGCTGATGATGCGCGACATCATCGGCATCGCGCAGACCGGGACGGGCAAGACGGCATCGTTCGTGCTGCCGATGATCGACATCCTTGCGCACGGTCGCGCCCGCGCGCTGATGCCGCGGAGCCTGATCCTGGAGCCGACGCGCGAGCTGGCCGCCCAGGTCGCCGAGAACTTCGAAATTTACGGCAAGTATCACAAGCTTTCCATGGCGCTGCTGATCGGCGGCGTGCAGATGGGCGATCAGGTGAAGGCGCTGGAAAAGGGCGTCGACGTGCTGATCGCCACGCCAGGCCGGCTCATGGACCTGTTCCAGCGGGGCAAGATCCTGCTGAACGGTTGCAGCATGCTGGTGATCGACGAGGCCGACCGCATGCTCGACATGGGGTTCATTCCCGACATCGAGGAAATCTGCACCAAGCTGCCCAAGCAACGGCAGACACTGCTTTTTTCGGCGACCATGCCGCCACCGATCAAGAAGCTGGCCGACAAGTTCCTGGAAAATCCCAAGACGATCGAAGTCGCCCGGCCAGCCACCACCAACACCAACATCACCCAGTGGGTGGTACCGGTGAAGGGCCAGGCTTTCGAGAAGCGGCGGACGCTGCGCCATCTGCTGCGCGAAGAGGGCGTCAGCACGGCGATCATCTTCTGCAACCGCAAGACAACGGTGCGGGAGCTGAACAAGAGCTTGAAGAAGCACGGTTTTGCGGCTGGCGAGATCCATGGCGACATGGAGCAGCCGGCGCGCCTCGCCGAGCTGGACCGGTTCAAGAAGGGCGATATCAACATCCTGGTCGCATCCGACGTTGCGGCGCGTGGGCTCGACATCAAGGGTGTGAGCCACGTGTTCAACTTCGATGCGCCCTGGCATCCGGACGATTATGTGCACCGGATCGGCCGCACGGGCCGTGGCGGGGCGACGGGCGTCGCCTTCACCCTCGTCGCGCCGGACGACGCCGAGAATATCGATAACATCGAAAAGCTTACCGGCCAGAAGATCGACCGCCGCGAAGTGACGGTGGCGGAAGAGGCGAAGCCGGAGCGGCCCAAGCGTGCGCGAGCCGACGAGGAGCGCGCGCCGCGGCGCGAGCACGGGCGCGAGCGTGAGCGTGAGCATGGGCGCGAGCGGGATGCCGAGCGCGAGCGCGGCCGCGGACGGGATGAGTATCGTCGGCGGCGCGATCCGGTCGACGACGGCCCGGATGATGGCTGGAACGGGCCGGTTCCGGCCTTCCTGAGCGTTTCCATCGGCGCCTGACCGTGGTGGCGTGGCGCTACCGGATCGCCGGGCGTGCCATGCGGCTTTACTGGAAGGTCGTTCGACCGCGCACGTTCGGCGTGCGCGCGCTGCTGGTCGATGATGCCGGTCGGATCGCGCTGGTACGGCATCAATATGTCGCCGGATGGTACCTGCCGGGCGGCGGCGTCGACAAGGGCGAGAGCGCGGAGACGGCGATCAGGCGTGAGCTGCGGGAGGAAGTGGGCCTCTCTGAGGTAATCGTCCGCCGGGTGCAGGGCGTCTATCACAATCGCGGGGAGGGAAAGGACGATCATGTCGTCGTTTTCCTTTGCGGGGTGACCGATCCGGCATCCATCGTGATTGCCGACCCGCGCGAGATCGCGGAGGTCGGCTGGTTCGCGCCGGACCAACTGCCAGAGGCCGCCACGCCGGCAACGCGGCGGCGGATCGCCGAACATGCGAAAGGGGCGCAGGGCTGGGGAAACTGGTGAGGTTGCTTACCAGCTTCGCACGCGGCGCTTGCGGGGCGTTTCCACCACGTCCACGCTGTCTGCCTCCACCTCCCAGGTGTGATTTTCGACGATCCACGACCTGACCGGCCGTCCGCGTCCATCGCGGGAAGGGCGGAAGCGGAAGCGCTCGCGGATCAGACGGCAGGTCGTGTCATCCACGGCCGCGTTCCCGCTGGAGCGCGTCACCTCACAGATTGGCACCCGGCCGTCGGTCGCCACCATGTAGCGGACGCCCACGGTGCCGGTGAAGCCGGTGACGAACAGCGCCTCTGGCAGATCGGACGTCCGCATCCGGCCACGAAGGAATTCCGGCCCGGTTTCCTCTCCGCCCCTGCCGCCTGCACCGTCGCCATCGCCGCTGCCGCCGCTGCCGAAGCCGTCGCCAACCCCGCCGGCGCCCGTACCGGGGCCGCGTACCGGCGCAGAACCCGATGTGGGGTCATGGGCGATATAGGGCTTTGGCGCGGCGATTACGGGCGGGGGTGGCGGCGGCGTGACCACGATCGGCTCTGGCGCGGCCACCGCAGTCGCACGGCTGCGGATGTTGCGGGCCGAGGCGCGGCCCTCCGCGCGGCTCTTGGCGGCCTGCGGCTCGGGTATGGTGCGCGGCTGCGCGGGTGGGGGCGGCGGCTCTGCGGAGAAGAGCGTCAGTGTTTCCTCCACGGTGCGGGGAAATGACACGGTGAGTCCGGTGATGAGCGCATAGCCGAGCAGCGCCTGGACCACGATCGCTGCCAGCGCCGCGAGCGCACGCTCGCGCGTCCAGCGGGGGCGGATCGTCGCAGCATAGGCCATGTGCGGCTAAACGCACGGGAGCCATGAAGGGGTGCTGGTGGGCGTTGGCGGGGCGATCGCCTTGCCTTGTTTGTCGTGAGCGCTGGGTTCGCCGTGAGCGCTGCCGGACGCGGTCGTGTTCGGGGCACGTCCTTCGACAAGCTCGATACGGCCGGTGTTGGTAGGCTCAGGCTACAGCCAGGCCTCAGCGGAACCCTCGCTGCTCACTGAGTCGCGTCATTCCGGCTTGGGTCGGGATCCACTGTTCCGCGGAACGCAACAGCTTGAAGTTTGCGGCTTAGTGGAAGCCGGCATGACGAAAGGCGTTCCCCAAGGCTCTCGCCTCAGTCGAAGCGGTTCTATGGAGCTTCAGCTACCGTTGCCGGAGATCAACGCGTCGTCGATCTCGCGGGCGCGGATGGCAGCGGGGCGATCCATGATGCGGGCGAGGTAGCGATCGAATTCGTCCGAGGCAGGAAACGCGCCGAATTGCAGACCCCAGGCGATATGGCTGCCAACATAGACGTCCGCGGCGGTGAATCGCTCGCCGGCGATATAGGTGCTTGCGGTTACAGCGCCTTTCAGCGCGTCCACGACCCGGTCGAGGGTGCCGTAGCCGACCATGCCCTGCTGTTCGGCGGTGGGCGCGACGCCGAGTGCGCGATCGGTGGTGGCCGCCTCCAGCGGGCCCGCGGCAAAGAACATCCAGCGATAAAAGGACGCGCGTTCCTCCGCGCGCGGGGCGAGACCCGCCGCGGGGAAAGTTTCGGCAAGATAGGTGATGATCGCGCCGGCCTCGGTTACCACTTGCCCGCGGTGGATGATGGTGGGCACCTTGGCCATTGGATTGGCGGCGAGGAAATCATCAGGCTTGGCCGTCCAGTCGACCAGCCGGGTGTCATAGGGCTCGCCGACTTCCTCCAGCATCCAGCGCGCGATCCGGCCGCGGGACATGGGGTTCGTGTAGAAGATCAAGTCGCTCATCGTGCCTCTCCCGAGATGTTGCGGATGATTCCAGCGAAGTTCAGCCTCACGCGTCGAGGTGACCGTGGAGGAAGGTGGTGGTGCGTTCCCAGGCGAGATCGGCGGCGGGCTTGTTGTAGCGCGCGGCGGAGGTGTCGTTGTTGAAGGCGTGGTCGACGCCGGAATAGGTGAACGCCTCCACCGGCTTTCCGGCTGCCTTCAGCGCGGCCACCCAGGGCTCGCCCGTCTGGGCGACACGCGTGTCGGTGCCGGCATAATGCAGCATCAGCGGCACGCCTATCTTTGCCGCCTCCGACGGCGCGGGCGCGGGGCCATAATAAGATACGCCGGCGTCGATACCGCCGGCCACCGCCATGCGGTTCACAAAGGCGCCGCCCCAGCAGAAGCCGACGACGCCGACCTTCCCCGAGGCGCGTGACATCCCCCGCGCCTCATCCGCAAAGGCACGCGCCTGGGCGAGTGCGAGATCATAGTTGACCGCGTTGATCAGCTCGCGCGCCTTGTCCTCGTCGGTTGGCGTGCCGCCCTGCGGGGCGAGCAGATCGGGCGCGATCGCCAGAAAGCCGGCAAGCGCGATGCGGCGCGCGACATCCTGAATATGCGGGGTGAGGCCGCGGTTTTCATGAATGACGAGGACGGCCCCGAGCCGCGCCGCGGCCGCTTCCTTCCCCTTGGGCGCGGCGTAATAGGCGCGCGACGGCTGGCCCGCCGCCGTGCCGCTGCGCATCCCGGCATCCAGGCGCTTGTCCGCCGGATCGACGATCGCCGCAGCGGCGGGGGAGGCGGCGATCCCCGCGATCAGCGCTTCCGCCGCCACCACCGAGCCGGCCAGCGCCGTCATCTGGCGAAGCAAGGTCCGCCGATCGCGATGGTCATGGGTGAAGGCGTCATAGAGCTGAACGGCGCGGTCGCGCAGCGAGGGGTCAGTCACCTGTCTCTCCCGAGTCGCCCCAAGGGCATCGGGCGGGAGGCTAGTGCGTGCATTCCCGCGCGGCTAGCGTTCGACCCAGCCGGCCGATCCGCTTCCGAAAGAGGGGGCGAGGTCCAGCTGGAGCGACACCGCTGGCTTAGCGGCTCTCACCCTCGCCTTGCCAACTGTTCGCCAACCTTTGCCGGAGAGGTGTTTCAAAGGACGTGAATCAGACTTCAGCCGCTGCGGAAGGCAGTAGGGATCAGTCGCGACAGTGGCGCCAGCGGCGGAAATGAGGCATAAGGAATCACGGCGAAAATCCGCCAAAGGCGGACCGTCGGCAGACAGGTTGTGGGGGGCACATGGAGGCTTGCCATGACACAGATGAACACTGCGACAATGAGAAACCAGACGGCCGCCGACGAGGCGCACCGGCTGATTTCATCCAACCGGATCGAGGGAACGCCGGTCTATGATCGACGGGCCGAGAAGATCGGCTCCATCCACTCGCTGATGATCGACAAGCACAGCGGGCAGGTGGAACATGCGGTGCTTACCTTCGGCGGGTTCCTCGGCTTCGGCTCGCGCGCCTATCCCTTGCCCTGGTCGATGCTGACCTATGCGCCGGATCTGCGCGGCTTTTACCTGGAACTGACGCGGGAGGACATCGAGGCCGCACCGTATATGACCCTGGACGAGGCGGACCGGCCGCAATTGTCCAAGGAACCGGTGTACCGGCACTGGGACGAGTATCTTTGATGCCGCGTGATGCGCCGCGCTACAGGGCGAGCGTCATGAAGCGGTTGTGCGGGCTTTCGGGATAGCCGCCGAACACGGGGCCATCGACGAAGCCCGCCGCTTCGTACATCCGGTTGGCCGGCTCGAACATCGGCGCGGTGCCGGTTTCCAGGCTGACCCGGCGATAGCCACGCGTGCGGGCAAGCGAGACGAGCTGCGCCAGGATCTGACGCGCAACCCCGCGGCGCAGGTGGCCGGGCGCCGTCCGCATGGACTTTACCTCACCATGATCAGGCGACAGCTCGCGCAGCGCGCCGATGCCGAGTAGCTCCTCCCCCTCCCATGCGCACCAGAAGCTGATGTCGGCCCGGCGCAGACCCTCCGTGCCCATCGCATGGGCATTGTCCTGCGGCGTGGTCGCGCGCGCCTCTGCCTGGTGATGCGCGACGAGGGCGATCACCCGTGGATCATCAAGACCGCCCTCGCGCAATTCCATCACAGGTCCCCGATCATCTCGCTGAGCACTTCCAGGCAGGCGACGCCGAGCTTCGCAGACCGCTCCGGCGACCAGGCAAAGGCCGCATCGGGATTCGCATCATGGTCCTTGAACGGCATTTCCAACGTCACGCTGACCGCGCCGAACCGCTCGGCCAGCTGGTTGGTGGACATGGACAGGTTCGCCCGGCCGGGCTGCGACTTTTCATAGCCAAGTTCCGTCTGGAAATCGGGCGTGTGCGCGGCGAGCCGGCGGCCGAATTCGACGAAGAGGCTGCCACGCTTCTCCGTCCAGGATGGGACGCCTTCGAAGCCGGCAATGAAGTTCGCGGCGATCGCCTCGTCGCCATGAACGTCCATGGCGAAGGCGACACCGGTTTCATCCATCGCATTGCGGACGTGGAGCACCTCCGGGCTGCGATCGGGCGTTGGACTGTGCCATTCGCGGTTGAGGTTCACGCCGGCGGCATTGGTGCGCAAATGGCCCCGGCGCGTGCCATCCGGATTCATGTTGGGCACCACATGGACGGTTGCGGCCTGGAGCAACGAAGCGGCGGCCGTGCTGGTAAGCCAGTCGAGCGCGCCTTCCATCCACCATTCGGCCATGGATTCGCCCGGATGCTGGCGCGCGTAGAGCCAGACCGACTTGGGACCGGTGCCGATGTCGAAACAGTCGATCGCCTGGCCGTCGAGCGTGGTGCCGAGCTCGCGATGGCGCACACCGGGCCGCGCGGCAATCCGCGCGACCAGATCGGCATGCTGCTCCATGGTGTACGGCGCGAAATAGGCGAACCAGACGATTTGCGCGTCACCAACGGCGGCGGCGTCACCCTGCCAGTCGAATTCCAGCACGCCATCGGCGTAGCGCGTCTCCACGGTGCGCCATGCCTTGCGATCGGTCGACGCACGGGTGCGATAGCCGGGCCAGCCGAACGGATAGGCCGAGCCGCCGGCGTTCAGGATGCGGAACGTCAGCCGGCGCCCCGCGACGCCGGCCACCCGGAAATAGAACCATTGGTAGAAATCGGATTGGTAATCCTTGACGATCTCCAGATCGACACGGTCTCCCTCGATCGCGATCAGGCGGATGTTGCCGCTGTCAAAGGCGGCGTTGATGCTGAGATTCATGGCACCTCGATAGTGCGACCGCTTTCCCCGGGAAAGCCGTTGAACAGTGCGCGGGCGAGTCGGGCGGCGACCGCGCCGGTATCTGCATCGGGGGCGCTGAGATCGGTCAACGACTGGGCCTGTCCTTCCCACACAGCATCGGCGCCCTTGCGGATGCGGACGGACAATTCGGTGACGACGCCGGCGCCGGCGCCCGATCCGCCGACCGGGAAGCTGACCCCGCCGCCAAGCCCGACACCGCCGCCGCCACCGCCGCCGCTGAACCCGCCGCCGCCAACGCCGATCGACACGGGCGAGCGGCGCTGCGGCAGCGGCCGGGTGGCGCGGCTGAAGGAAACGGTTGCGAGGAAATCGGGCGCGGCGCCGGGCGCCGGGTTGGTGTAGCCAAGCCGCAGCAATTCCGTCTGAACCGCGGCGGCATAAGTCTTGTATTCAAGGCTTGCGGTGCCGGTGCCGGTCAGCGGTTCCACCGCGATCGTGCCGCGATCCGTCATGGCGTTGAAGTGATAGCGCGTGGTCTGCACCGGGAAGCGCGATGGCCCGGTGGCGCAGCCCGCAAGCGCCGCCGCCAAGCCGACGACGATCAAAAAGCGGCCCATGACTTATCTCCCAGCGTTCGTTACGGTGATTCAACGCTTGTCTCTGTTGGCGGCTCCGTCTTGACTTGCAAGAGCCCTGCCACTAGGCGCGCACCCTTTCCGATCACGCATAAAAGTAGAAGCGAATCCGCCATGAAGATCCGCAACAGCCTCAAGTCGCTCAAGGACCGCCACCGCGACAACCGCGTCATCCGTCGTCGCGGCCGGACCTATGTCATCAACAAGACGAACCGTCGCTTCAAGGCCCGCCAGGGCTGATCTTGATGCGGCCGATTGCCGTTGTCTTCGACATCGGCAACGTCCTGTACGATTGGGACCCTCGGGTCCTCTAGCGGCGCCTCATCACCGATGATGAGGCGTTGGACGTTTTCCTGCGCGATGTCTGCTCCAAGGAGTGGCATTTCCAGCATGACGCCGGCCGTCCCTTCGCGGAGACGTCGGCGGAGCTTTGCGCACGCTTTCCGCAGCATGCGGACCTGATCGCCCAATGGGGCCCACGGTTCTCGGAACAGATTCCAGGGCCGGTGACAGGCATGCCCGAACTGGTGGCCGAGCTGGACGAGGCCGGCGTACCGCTGTTCGCGATCACCAATTTCAGCGACGAATTCTTCGTGCCGTTCCGCACGCAGGAAGCGGCGATGTTCGACCGGTTTCGCGACATCGTGGTGTCCGGGGCGGAGCGACTGGTGAAGCCGGATGCCGCCATTTACCGCCTGGCGCTTGAGCGATTCGGGTTGCAGCCGCACGAGGCGCTGTTCATCGACGACCGGCACGACAATGTGGCCGGCGCAAAAAAGGTGGGGATGCACGCCGTGCCGTTCAGCGACGCCGCGACGCTGCGCGCCGACCTCACCCGATTCGGCCTGCTGGGCTGAAGGGGGCGCGCCGCGCGTCGCGGGCGGCCCCCCTCATGATCAGCCGAAGCCCTTCAGTTCATCGCCGATGATGCCGACCACGTGAAGCACGTTGGTGGCGCCCGGCGTGCGGAAGGGGATGCCGGCCATGATGATCACCCGGTCGCCCGCCTTCACCACGCCCTGACGCAGGGCCATGCGCTTCGCCTTGGCGACCATCTCCTCAAAGGAATCGACATCGCGCGTGTGCACGGCATGGGTGCCCCATAGAAGCCCCAGGCGACGCGCGGTGGAAAGCTTCGGCGTCAGTACCAGCAGCGGTACCGACGGGCGCTCCCGCGCGACGCGGCGCGCGGTGGAGCCGGACGTCGTGAAGCAGATGATCGCCTTGGCGGAGATGGTTGCGGCGATGTTCTTGGCTGCTTCCGCCAGCGCGTCTGCGGTCGTGGGATCGGGGCGGGTGACGGTGAAGCGGACGCGATCCTCGTACATCGGATCACGCTCCACCGATTCGCCGATGGCGTTCATCATCGCCACCGATTCGATCGGCCAATCCCCTGCCGCGCTCTCGGCCGACAGCATGATCGCATCCGCCCCGTCGTAAACGGCAGTGGCGACATCCGAGACCTCCGCGCGGGTGGGCGAGGGAGACTTGATCATCGATTCAAGCATCTGGGTCGCGACCACCACCGGACGGCCGAGCCGGCGCGACGTTTCCACGATCCGCTTCTGCAACGGGGGCACCGTCTGCGGCGGCAGCTCCACGCCAAGATCGCCGCGCGCAACCATGACGCCGTCGCACATCTCCACGATCTCCTCCAGCCGGTCGATCGCGGCGGGTTTTTCGATCTTCGCGAGCAAGGCCGCCTTGCCGCCGATGAGCTTGCGCGCTTCGGCCAGATCCTCCGGACGTTGCACGAAGGACAGCGCGATCCAGTCGACGCCCGCCTCGATGGCGAAGGCGAGGTCGGAACGGTCCTTGTCGGTGAGCGCCGCCATGGGCACCACCACGTCCGGCACGTTCAGCCCCTTGTTGTTGCTGAGTGGGCCGCCGACCTCGACAATGGTGACGATCCGGTCCGCCTCATGCTCGGTGACGCGCAGGACCAGCTTGCCATCGTCCAGCAGCAGCCGGGCGCCCGGCGTGATCGCCTCGAAGATCTCACGATGCGGCAGTTCGACACGGGTCGCATCGCCGGGCGCGGGATCGCGATCGAGCACGAAGGTGGCGCCATGGGCGAGCTGAATCCGCCCTTCGGCGAAGCGCCCGACGCGAAGCTTGGGGCCCTGAAGATCCGCCAGAATGGTGGTGGGGCGGCCGTGGCTCTTCTCCAGCGCGCGGATCGCCTGGATGACCGCGACCTTCGAGGCCTGGTCGCCGTGGCTCATGTTGATGCGAAACGCATCGGCGCCTGCCTCGAACAGCCGGGAGATCATATCCGGCGTGCTGCTGGCCGGGCCCAATGTGGCGAGCACGCGCACCTTGCGGCTGCGGGGGGTGATCGCTCGTGCCATGTAATCGGTTTCCTCGCTTTGCCCGCGCACGCCTACTGCCTATCTGCCAGTGATCAACCTCTGGAGACGATGATGGACCCGATCGATGCGATCGACGACGCGACGGCGGCTGCTGCATTCCGCCGGCTGGTGCACCACCTGCGGCACCGGACCGACGCGCAGAACGTCGATTTGATGGGGCTGGCTGGGTTCTGTCGCAACTGCCTGTCCGATTGGGTGAGCGAAGCGGGCGGCGTGCCGAAGGATGCGGCGCGCGAGGCGATCTACGGCATGCCCTATGCCGAGTGGAAGGCGGAGCATCAGGGCGAGGCGACTCCCGAGCAGCTGAGGCGCATGGAGGAAAGTGTCGCGAAAAACGCGCGCTGATTTCCTGTCGGGCCGCTTGTCCTGGGTGCGGCCCATCTTCTACTCACCTCCCACAACGAAAAGAGCGCGGCGAACGTCGCCGGCGCGATCACGGGGGGTAGGCGATGAAGAAGACGATCCTGGCTGCAGCGATGATGGCGGCGGCCACGCCTGCTCTTGCGCAAACGGCACCGGCAGCCACTGCGGCTGCCGTCACCTATATTCACGCCGGCGCGCTGCTCGACCGACCGGGGCAGGCGCCGCGCGGCAACAGCACGATTATCGTGCGCGACGGCAAGATCGCCGAGGTGCGGGACGGCTTCGTGCGGCCGGAAGCCGGCGCGAAGCTGGTGGCGCTGAACGACAAGTTCGTCCTGCCGGGGCTGATTGACCTGCACGTCCATCTGCTGGGCATCGGCGGCGACCCGATGCGGGCGCGCCTGACCGCGCTGAACACCGAAGTGGCGGATGACGTGCTGTACGGCGCGGGCAATGCGAAGGCGACGCTGAACGCCGGATTCACCACCGTGCGCGACCTTGGCGGCGAGCCGCGCAGCATTCGGGCATTGCGCGACGCGGTGGAGCGCGGCGATGTGATGGGCCCGACGATCGTGAATGCGGGCACGGCAATCTCCGTCACGGGCGGGCATGGCGATCCACTGAACGGCCTGGCGGAGCCTTATGCCCATGCCGTGGCGCAGACGGTGGACAATACCTGCGACGGGCCGGCGGATTGCGTGCGCGCGACGCGGCGGCAGGTTGGCCTGGGCGCGCAGGTGATCAAGATCACCGCGACCGGCGGCGTCCTGTCCAACGTGTCGGGCGGGCTGGGCCGCGCCTTCACGCCGGAGGAGATGAAGGCGATCGTCGACGCGGCACACGGGCTGGGCCGCAAGGTGGCCGCGCACAGCCATGCCGCGGAAGGGACCAAGGCCGCGCTGACGGCGGGTGTCGACACGATCGAGCATGGCAGCTTCATCGACGACGAGACCATCGCGATGTTCAAGAAGACGGGCGCCTATCTGGTACCGACCGAGATCGCGCCAGTCGCCGCGGTTGCGCAGGCGCGCGCGGGCATGCTGCCGCCGGCGGTGCTGCCCAAGGCGGAGGCTGCTGCGGCCGCCATGCAGGAAAGCCATCGCAAGGCCTATAAGGCGGGCGTGAAATTCGCCTTCGGCACCGACAGCGGCGTTTCCAAACATGGCGACAATGGGCAGGAATTCGCGTTGCTGGTGGAAAAGGTGGGCATGACGCCGGCCGAGGCGATCCGAATCGCCACGGTGACGGCGGCCGAGGTGCTGGGGCAGGGCAATGCGATCGGCACGATCGAACCGGGCAAAACGGCGGACATCATCGCGGTGGATTCCTCGCCGCTCGCCGACGTGCGCCAGCTCGAGCGGGTGCGCTTCGTGATGCACAAGGGCGCGGTGGCCAAGCCGCTCGCCGAATAAGGTTTGATCGCTCCGGCGGCTTCCCATAGGAGCCGCCGCCGCAACTGATTTTCCAGTAACCGCGCCGCCCTCCTCGCAGCTGAGTCGGGCGGTGCTTCACATTTGGGGTTGAAACGATGGCTGAGGAACGCGGCGAGGGCATGGGTGGCGGTCAGGTGGCGGCAGAGGAACTGCGCCTGCTGATCGAACGCGCCGAGCGCCTGGAAGAAGAGAAGAAGGGCATCGCCGACGACATCAAGGACGTGATGGCCGAAGCGAAGTCGCGCGGATACGATCCCAAGGCGATCCGCAAGATCATGTCGATCCGCAAGAAGAAGCGGGAAGAATATCAGGAAGAGGAAATGATCCTCGAGACGTACATGCAGGCGCTGGGGATGCTGTGAGCATCGATCCGCAACTGTAACAATTCCGCCTTACGGCAGGTCGCATGAAGCTTCTTCTCCCGCTCGCTCTCCTGCTCCTGCCGACTGCGGCCGCGCACGCCGATGAGGTCGCGCCCGGCAGTTTCTGCAGCCGCATGGCGGCCCAGTTCGACATGAAACCGGTGAAGTCGGCCACCGGCAAGCCGGCCTATGAGGCGCGTGCGCTCAAGGGGCTGGGCATGGCGCTGTTCGGCGGGTCGGCAATGGTCACCATGATGATGAAGCCACCGGCCAGCGGAGACATCGGCGATCCGGCGCGCTACGGCACTGCCTGCGCCATGCAGGCCAATCGCCTCGCCTGCGCCCTGACCGGCCCAGCGGTGTTCGAGATGGCCGTTCGCGACCAGACCGCCAGCACCGAGATCCTCGCCGGAGAGGCGGCGGAGGTGAGCATGGCGAAGAACCGCATCCGCTGCGAGGATCGCTGACCCTCATCGCACTTCGTTCGGCGAGGTCGCAGCGGCAGAGGCGTCAGGTCGCCTCAGCCGCTGCCGTGGTCCAGCCGAGCCGCGCAATGGTGATCGACCGCTTGCCCGACAGATCGGTGCGCGTGACGATCAGGTCGCGGCTTTCGATATAGCCCATCAGACGCCGTACGCGGCCGAGCGAGGACGTGCCGTAGGTTTCCGCCAACGCGGCATCGCTGGGGCAGGGCGCACCCTCCTTGGCGGCCTTGGCGACGAGCAGGAACGGGCCGACCATCTCGTCGGGCAGCGCGCCCGCCAAAGCGACCGCCTCGGCCCATTCGGGATCGGCGGTGTCGAAGATGCCGGCGCGGGCCGACGACAGCCGGCGGGTGAAATCGCTAAGTTCGATGCCGGAACGCGACAGACCCTGCATCCGGCAGCGGACCTGAAAGTCCTGAAACAGCACGGACGCCGGGCGGCCAGCGGATTCGGGATCCTCGACGATCGCGCGCAGCACGTCGGCGATGATCGTGGACACCTCTTCATCCGATCGCTCTGGCTCGGGCGGGAGCGGCGCTGGCCGGGCCATTTCCGAGATGAGCTCCTCCGCCGGCACGCGGCGCGGGCGGGCCTCGAAGGCCATCGGCAGCTGCGGCGCCGCCTCCGGCTCGGGCGCGGCGAAGATCAGGTCCTGAAGATCGGCCGGCGGCGCGGAGGGGAGCGGCGTGAGCTTGGGGCTGCCGGAGCGCGCGCTGGTCTCAACCGCGCCGATCTTTACCGTTTGCGGGCGCCGGCAGACCGCGGGGCCGAGCGCCAGGAACGTGCCGCGCGGGAGATCGCGGATCGTTTCCGCCTGGCGGCGCTCCATGCCGAGCAAATCGGCGGCGCGCGCCATGTCGATGTCGAGAAAGGTGCGGCCCATCAGGAAGTTCGAAGCCTCGGCCGCGACATTCTTGGCGAGCTTCGCCAGCCGCTGCGTCGCGATGACGCCGGCGAGGCCTCGCTTTCGGCCGCGGCACATGAGGTTGGTCATGGCCGACAGCGAGGCACGGCGCACGTCCTCCGCCACTTCGCCGCCGGTTGTGGGCGCGAACAGCTGCGCCTCGTCCACCACGACCAGCGCGGGATACCAATGTTCGCGTGGGGCATCGAACATCGCCGAAAGGAAGGTGGCGGCACAGCGCATCTGCCCCTCCGCCTCCAGCCCCTCGAGGCTCAGCACCACCGAGGCCCGGTGCTCGCGCAGCCGGCCGGCGATTCGCGCGATCTCGCGCTCCGAATAGTCGGTCGCCTCGACCACGACATGGCCGTACGCCGGGCCGAGCGTAACGAAGTCGCCCTCCGGATCGATCACCACCTGTTGCACCTGCCCGGCCGACCGTTCGAGCAGTCGGCGCAGCAGATGCGATTTTCCCGAGCCCGAATTGCCCTGCACGAGCAAGCGGGTGGCGAGCAGTTCCTCAAGGTCGATCAGGACCGGCGCGCCCGAGGTGTCGGCGCCCATGTCCACGGCTATCGTCATGCGGCCGCGTTTGGCCGATGTGCGGGAGTCGGCGCAAGGCTTGATGAAGCGGGGGCCGCGCGCGTATGGCCGCGCGCATGGCAGGTCATTCCAAATTCAAGAACATCATGCACCGCAAGGGTGCGCAGGATAAGAAGCGTTCGGGCATGTTCTCGAAGCTGAGCCGCGAAATCACCGTCGCGGCGAAGATGGGGCTTCCCGATCCCGACATGAACCCGCGCCTGCGCGCGGCGGTGAACGCCGCCAAGGCGCAGTCGATGCCCAAGGACAATATCCAGCGCGCGATCGACAAGGCGAGCCGGGGCGACGCGGAGAATTACGAGGAAATCCGCTACGAGGGCTTTGGCCCCGGCGGTGTGAGCCTGATCATCGAGGCGCTGAGCGACAATCGCAACCGCACCGCCACCAATGTGCGCACCGCGGTGAGCAAGAACGGCGGCAATCTGGGCGCATCCGGATCGGTCAGCCATGGCTTCGATCGACTGGGGCTGATCAACTATCCGGCGAGCGTCGGTGACAGCGAAAAGGTGTTCGAGGCCGCGCTGGAGGCGGGCGCCGAGGATGTGACGTCGAGCGAGGACGGGCACGAGATCTGGACCGCGCAGGCCGACCTCCACGAAGTCGCCAAGGCGCTGGAGCCGGTGCTGGGCGAGGCGGAAAGCGCAAAGCTCGCCTGGCGGCCGCAGACGATGGTCGCGGTGGACGAGAGCGACGCGGCGACGCTGTTCAAGCTGATCGATGCGCTGGACGATGACGACGACGTCCAGCAGGTGTGGGGCAACTACGAAGTGTCGGACGAGGTGATGGCGAAGCTGGGGTAACCTCGGGCTATAAGCTCCTATCCTTCAGGGAAGGGTTGGGTGGGGCAGTGACGAGCGAACGTGAACTGCTCGATCGGGCGAAGGCGATGCGCGGCGATTCCGGTCGTGGGAGAAACGGCCTTGGCGGCACCTCTCCAACAGCGGCGTAGGTGAGAATATCGAGGGTGTGGTGCTGACGATTGTGAACGTCTTGAAGGATCAGCCCGATCGCTGGTCCGGCCCCCACCCCAACTCCTCCCCTGAAGGGGAGGAGCTTTCGTCGTCATGATTATTCTTGGCCTTGATCCGGGACTTGGCACGACCGGCTGGGGGGTGATCGCGGCGGAGGGCAACCGGCTGCGGCATGTCGCCAACGGGCAGATCAAGACTGATACGACCGCACCGCTGCCGCGGCGGCTGGCCAATCTTTACAGCGCATTGATCGACGTAATCCGTGCCGAGCGGCCGGACAGCGCGGCGGTGGAAGAGGTGTTGGGCAACACCAATGCGCAATCGACGCTGAAGCTGGGGCAGGCGCGCGGCGTCGTGCTGCTCGCGGGTGCCGGAGCGGGTCTGACCATCGGCGAATATCACCCCTCGACCGTGAAGAAGGCGGTGGTCGGCACTGGCGGCGCGGAAAAGCGGCAGATCCAGGCGATGATCGGCGTGCTGCTGCCGGGCGCCAAGGTTGCCGGGCCGGACGCTGCGGACGCGCTGGCGGTGGCGATCTGCCATGCGCATCATCAGGCGAGCGCAGCCGGCATGATGCGGCGCGCACAATTATAGACACGCACAACTGGCGGGCGGGGTGATGTCGTTCGCGGAACCTGAACCCCGGGGCATCATCAGGGATGATATTCACTCCGGGGCGACCTGTTGGCTGCGGATCCAAGTCCGGGGTGACGAAGGGGGAAGGGACCTGCTAACGCCGCTCGCATGACGGGGGCCGCACGATGATCGCCTATCTCAAGGGCGTGCTTGCCAGCACCACCGCGGACCATGCGGTGATCGAGGTGAGCGGTGTCGGCTATCTCGTCGGCGCGTCCTCTCGCACCCTGACGGCGCTGGGGCCGGTGGGCGAAGCGGTAATGGTGCACACCGAGATGCTGGTGGGCGAGGATTTCCAGCGACTTGTGGGCTTTGCCAGCGCGGACGAGCGCGACTGGTTCCGACTGCTCACCGGCGTGCAGGGCGTTGGTGCGCGGGTGGCGCTGGCGATCCTGTCCGCGCTGGAGCCGGCCGAACTGAACCGAGCGGTCGCCGCGCAGGACAAGGCGATGGTGGCGCGCGCCAATGGCGTCGGGCCCAAGCTTGCCGAGCGGATCGTGCGCGAACTTAAGGACAAGGCGGGCGGGATCATCCTGGGGCCGGCCGCGGCGGCGCAGGTTGCACCGGTAGGGGCGGGCGCGGACGCGGTCTCGGCGATGCTCAATCTGGGCTTCCGCCCGGCTGAGGCGAGCGCGGCGGTAGCGGCTGCGGAAGAGGAGCTTGGGCCTGGCGCGACGCTGGACGCGCTGGTCCGGCTGGCCTTGCGAAAAGCGGCAAAATGATGCGCCGCGCGACTTCCCGATGCGGGCAGATCGCGCTCACATGTCCGGGCGAACCGGCGCGGATGGTCGTTTGCCGCCGTCCTGATTGCCGGTGCCGCGGCGGCGCGCCGTTCATCGCGCGAGCGGGTGCCTGTGCCGCGACCACCGGCGAGGAGATCGAGCATCATGGCTGAGCGCGCGACGAGCGGGCGAACGACGGCAGTCTACAGCCTGAAAGGCGGCGTGGGAAAGACGACGCTGGCGGTGAACCTGGCCTGGGCGTCCGCAACCTTGTCCGCGCGGCGCACCCTGCTGTGGGATCTCGACGGGCAGGCGGCGTCGACCTGGATCCTTGGTCACGATCCGCATGGGCGCGAGGCGGGAGCGGCGATCCGGCGTGAGGTGAACCCACGTCGCCTGGTGCGCAGCACCGCGATCGAGCGGCTGGACCTGCTGCCCGCGGATGCCTCGCTGCGCGAACTGGATGTCGCCTTTCGCGTGCTGGACAAGAAGAACCGGCTGGCGAGGCTGGTCGAGGAACTGGCGGGCGAATACGACCGTATCGTGATCGACTGCCCGCCCGGCCTGACCGACACGTCCGACCAGATCATGCGCGCGGCGGATCTGGTCGCGGTGCCGGTGATCCCATCCGCCTTGTCGCGCCGCGCACTGGACGAGATCGCGGCGCATGTCGGACGCAAAAAGGGGCCGAAGGTGACGCTGGCGCCCGTCTTCTCGATGGTCGACCGTCGCCGCGCGGTGCATCGCGAGGCGCTGGACCAGCATCCCGACTGGCCGGTGATCCCGATGGCGAGCGCCTTTGAAGCGATGGCCGAGCGCCGCGCGCCGCTGGGCGCCTTCACCTCGCGCCAGGCGCCGGGCGTCGAGGCGGTGGCCGCCTTGTGGCAGCGGATCGAGGCGGCGCTGGCCGGCATGAAGAAGAGCGGCGGCGATTGAGCGGGCAGGGTCAAAGGCATAGGCGGCGCGCCCGTGCGGAGCTAATGGCACATCAGCCATGACCGATACCGACCGACTGATCACCCCGGCCCGCCGCGCCGAAGATGCCGATGCTGCGCTGCGCCCCAAGCGGCTGGACGAATTCGTCGGCCAGGCGGCGGCACGCGACAATCTGCGCGTGTTCATTGAAGCCGCGCGCACGCGCGGCGACGCGCTGGATCATGTGCTGTTCTTCGGTCCGCCGGGGCTTGGCAAGACCACGCTGGCGCAGATCGTGGCGCGCGAGATGGGCGTCGGCTTTCGCGCCACATCGGGGCCGGTGATCGCCAAATCGGGCGATCTGGCGGCGCTGCTCACCAATCTCGAGGACGGCGACGTGCTGTTCATCGACGAGATTCATCGGTTGCAGCCAGCGGTGGAGGAGGTGCTGTACCCGGCGATGGAGGATCGCGCGCTTGATCTGATGATCGGCGAGGGTCCTTCGGCGCGCAGCGTGCGGATCGATCTTCCGCGCTTCACGCTGGTTGGCGCGACGACGCGGCAGGGGCTGCTGACGACGCCGCTGCGCGACCGGTTCGGCATCCCGATCCGGCTGCAATTCTACACCGTCGAGGAACTGACCAGCGTGGTTACGCGTGCGGCGTCGCTGCTCGACCTGCATATCGCGCCGGACGGGGCGGCGGAGATCGCGCGCCGGTCGCGTGGAACGCCGCGTATCGCCGGGCGCCTGCTGCGGCGCGTGCGGGATTTCGCCAATGTCGCCGGTGTGGTGGAGGTGGACGCGGGCGCGGCCGACCGCGCGCTCAACCGGCTGGAGGTGGACAATCTGGGCCTGGACGCGATGGACCGCCGCTACCTGACAATGATCGCAGACATCTACCGCGGCGGGCCGGTGGGCGTGGAGACGCTGGCGGCGGGCCTATCCGAGCCGCGCGACACGATCGAGGAAGTGATCGAGCCGTATCTGATCCAGCTCGGCCTGGTCGCGCGCACGGCGCGGGGACGGATGCTGAACGCCGGCGGGTGGAAGCATCTGGGCCTCAATCCGCCGGCGGGCAGCCAGGATGGGCTGTTCGACTGATCGCTACAGGATGATGCGGGCGGCGATGTCGTCCGGGATAGTGGCGTAGAAAAGCAGGGTCAGATCCGACTGACCGTCGCCGTTCACATCGGCCCGGATCTGCCCATGGGAATCCATTGGCTGAGTAATGACGAGTTCACCGGCCGCGCCGGTGAAGGCATCGACGATACGGAAGGCCTGATCGCCTGCCACACTGGCATCGGCATCGATGGCCGACACATCGATCCGGTCCTCGCCGAGGCCGAAATCCATGATCCAGTCGCCCGTGCCGATCGCATCATAGACGAACAGGTCAGCGCCGGCCCCGCCCTCCAACGTGTCAAGACCGCCGCGACCGATCAGGACATCATCGCCGTCCCGGCCACGCAGGTAATTGCCGTCTGTGCTGTCGCTGCCGATCAGCTTGTCATCATGCGCGGAGCCGAAGAGGAACTCGAAGTCCCAGATCGTGTCCATGCCGGCGCCGCCGGTATCCTGCGCCGCGCCGTTCACGGACAGGTCAACGCGAACGCCGGCCGCCGCGTGACCATAATCGAGTGTATCGGTGCCAGCGCCGCCGCGCATGCGATCACTGCCGCCCGCGCCCTCGATCGTGTCGTCGCCGTCGCCGCCGATGAGCAGATCGTCAAATTGGGAGCCGCGAAGTCCCCTGATCTGATCAAGCGTATCGATCCCCGCGCCGAGCGTGTTCTGCGCGCCGCTGACGGCGAGGCTGACGCGAACCCAGCGGGCCGCATGTTCGTAGCTCGCTAGCCCGGTCCCGTAGGTGCCGGTGAGCAGGTCGTCGCCAAGACCGCCTTCCAGTTCACCCCGCCCGGTCAGATGGTTGTCGCCGGCATTGCCCCGCACGACCCAGGAAGAGGGGGCGAATGCGTCAATGTCGGCCCGACCGCTCAGCTCGACCTGGCCCACGCCGCTTGAGCCCCCGCCTTCCGAATAGCTGACGCTGCTGATGACCCGGTCCGCCTCTTCGGCATCCATGATCCGATCGCCGGCATTGTTGAGGATGAACGTGTCCGCCCCTTCGCCGCCGTAGTAAGTGTCGGGGCCGCGGCCGCCGTCCAGCACGTCATCCCCGGCCAGGCCGTATAGCGTGTCCTTGCCGTCTGTGGGCGTGCGCCCGTAGCGATCGGCCTGCCCGGGCCCGATCCAATCGGCGCCGTCGGTGCCGACACGATAAGCGACCAGCAGATCGGCCATCGAAACGGCGGTCTTGCCGAACTGCACCGTTTCCACGCCGGCGAGATGATATTCCTCATCATAGGAGCCGAAGTCGCGGTAGAGGACCGTACGACCCTCCGACGTGAGGAATACCTTGTAGCTGCCGCGACTGCCGAGCACCTGAACCAGATCCTGGCCATCCCCGCCGTCCACGTCCTTGAAGCCGGAATAGCCCTTCGCCCGCAGATCGATCACGTCGTCGCCCGCGCCGCCGAGCAGCGTGTCGCGCCCCAGGCCGGAAACCAGGCGATCATTGCCGTCGCCGCCCTGCAAACGATCGGCGAAGTCGCTGCCGAACAGCTGATCATCGCCAGCGCCGCCTGCGAGGCGATAGGAGCCGCCAACGATCACGTCGCCGCCGGAGGAGCCGTTGCCGGGTGCGCTGCCCAGCGCGCGGCCGTCGATCACGTCATTGCCGTCGCCGCCATCGACATGATCGCCCAGCGTCGCGCCCGTTGCGAGATTTCCGAGGCGCACGACATCGTCAAAGGCGCTGCCAAAGATCGAGCCGACCCGCTCGAAACCGGCGATGCGACCGGTGCCGAGGCGCGCGGACCCACCTGACGATTGAGTGGCGAAGTTGAGCGTCACGCCCTGATCCGCGGCTGTCAGATCAAGAAACAACGTGTCGACGCCCTCTCCGCCAAGCAGAATGTCGTTATAGCCGCCACCGATGACGTCATCGCCGATGCCGCCGTCCACGCGATCCTGATCCGCGGCGGCATCGAACCGCGCCGGGAGAAAGGCACCGAAGAAATCGACCAGCGCCATGCCGCTGGTGAGAATGTCGGTTCCCGATCCGCCGTAGATTCGATCGGCGCCCAACCCGCCGAACAGTCGATCATTGCCGTCTTCGCCGTTGATTACGTCAATGTCGTCAGTGCCCGAATAATAATCGGCCGCCGAAGTACCGCTGAACAATGCCATGCTGATCCGCCCCCAAGATTATCGATGCGTTGCCGAAATGCCGTGGAGCGTCAAGGCGTTGAACTGCTGATCACAGATGGGGCACCGCCCAGCGACGGGACAGGGAACGGCCTTGGCAGCGCGGCGCTATTTTGCTGAAGCGATGCCCAATGGGACCCGGTGACAGCGGCCGGCGTTCTTCTGTCGCCAACAAGAGGATCAAGATGACGCAGACGCCCCCGGTGCCGCCCGCCAATACCTCGCCTTATCCAATCCAGGAGCCGCCGCACCCGCCAAGCCCGCCTGCGCCACCGCAGAAGTCGGAGGAGGAATGGGCCGAGCCGCGGCGTGGATGGTCCGTGGGACGGATCGTGGGAGCGGCGGCCGGCGTCGGTGCGATCGCGATCGGCGTCGCGGCCGTGCTGTTTCCGCGCGATGGCAAGCCCCAGCCGCCGGCGAAGAAAAAGAAACGCAAGAACTGACATTTCGCTGCAATGCCGCGCAACAAAATGTTGCGTGGCACCCAGCCTGTTCGCCTGCTAGCGACACCTGATGCTGTCCGCTGCCGCCTCTGCCCGCGAAATACTGGTCAACCTTCACGATGTCATGGCGGCCCGCTCCAATGCGCAAGCCAAGCTGAACCAGGTGGTCGAGATCATCGGCGAGGCGCTGAACAGCGAAGTCTGTTCTATATACCTGCTGCGGGAAGGCGTGCTGGAACTGTTCGCGACGCGCGGGCTTTCGGCGGACGCGGTTCATGTCACCAAGCTTGCCATGGGCGAGGGGCTAGTCGGCACCATTGCCGAGAATGGCGAAGTGCTGAACCTGGATGAGGCCGCGAGCCACCCGGATTTCGCCTATAAGCCCGAGACGGGCGAGGATCGGTTCCATAGTTTTGCCGGCGTGCCGATCATCCGGCGCGAGCGTTCGGTGGGCGTTCTGGCAGTGCAGCATGCCGATCCGCGCCGTTATGCCGATATCGAGATCGAGGCGTTGCAGACCGTGGCGATGGTGCTCAGCGAGCTGATCGCCAATGCCGGGCTGATCGACCCTGCAGGGCCGCGCAATCGACCGCAGCAGCCCACCGCCAGCATCCGCCTGACCGGGCAGAAGCTGGTGGAGGGCATGGCGGCAGGTGCCGCGGTGTTCCACCAGCCACGCATTCATATCGAACATACGGTGGCCGAGGACACGGAAGCCGAGCGGCACCGCGTCTATGCCGCATTCGACAAGATGCGCGAGCAGATCGACCGCATGACTCGAGAGGCGGAGTTCGGCGTCGGCGGCGAGCATGAGGAAGTGCTCGAGACCTACAAGATGTTCGCCTATGACGAGGGTTGGGCGCGCCGCATCAACGAGGCGATCGACAGCGGGCTGACCGCGGAAGCGGCGATCGAGCGGGTGCAGCAGCGCACGCGCCAGCGGATGCGGCAGATCGACGACCCGCTGCTGGCCGACCGGATGCACGACCTGGAGGACCTGTCCAACCGGCTGCTGCGCATCGTTTCCGGGCAGATGGGCACGGCGGCGCAGCTTGGCCTGAGGCAGGACACGATCCTGATCGCGCGCAACCTGGGGCCGGCGGAACTGCTGGAATATGATCGCCGGCGGCTGAAGGGCGTGATCCTGGAGGAAGGATCGCTGACCGCGCATGTCACCATCGTGGCGCGCGCCATGGGCGTGCCGGTGCTGGGCCGGGTGCGCGACGTGCGCCGGCAGATCGCCGAGGGCGACATGCTGCTGCTGGACGTGGGCGAGGGATCGGTGGTGGTGCGCCCGTCCAGCTCGATGGAAGAAGCGTTCGAGGCCAAGCTGGCGCTGAGGCAGAAGCGTCGAGCCGCCTATGCGCGGCTGCGCGATGTCGCGCCGGAAACGAAGGACGGCCATCGTGTGACCGTGATGGTCAATGCCGGCCTGCGCGATGACGTGGCGGCACTGGACGTGACCGGCGCGGACGGCATCGGCCTGTTCCGCACCGAATTCCAGTTCCTCGTGTCGGCAACGTTGCCGCAGCGCGAGCGCCAGCAGCGGCTGTACCGCGAAGTGCTGGACGTCGCCGGCGACCGGCCGGTGATTTTTCGCACGGTGGATATCGGCGGGGATAAGGCGCTGCCCTACCTGGCGCAGCATGACGGCGACGAGGAAAACCCGGCCATGGGCTGGCGCGCGCTGAGGCTGGCGCTGGAGCGCAACGGGTTGATGAAGGCGCAAGCCCGTGCCCTGCTGGATGCCGCGGCGGGGCGCACGCTGAACGTGATGTTCCCGATGGTCAGCGAGGCGTGGGAGTTTGCCGAAGCGCGGGCGCTGTTCGAGCAGCAGCGCACCTGGTTGGACTCGCGCAATCGGCGGATGCCGATCGAGATCCGATATGGCGCCATGCTGGAGGTGCCGAGCCTCGCCTATCAGCTGGACCTGTTGCTGCCGCAGGTGGATTTCCTGTCGATCGGCACCAATGATCTGACCCAGTTCCTGTTCGCCGCCGACCGCGCCAATCCGAAGCTGGCGGAGCGGTACGACTGGCTTTCGGCGTCCATCCTGCGCTTCATCGCCAGCGTGCTGGAGCCGTCGCGGGCGGCAGGCGTGCCGGTGGCGATCTGTGGCGAGATGGGCGGACGGCCGCTCGAGGCGCTGGCGCTGATCGGCATCGGTATCGATCGGCTGTCGATCACGCCGGCGGCGGTGGGGCCGATCAAGGCCATGGTGCAATCGCTGAACTATGCGGCAGTACGCGCGGAAATGTCCCGACTCCTGGCCGATCCCCCCCGCGACATGCGTGCGGCACTGGGCACATGGGCGCAGACGAATGGGGTGGAGCTGGGATGAGGACCGGCGACGCCCCGGCAAAGCGAGGGGCGTCGCGGACCAAAAGCGGTGTGGCTCGATTGACACAGATGGCTCGCTCTGGGAGACGTGCCACCGAGGGCGGACGGGGTCGGTTCGCCCGAAGCGGAGAAGCGAATGACTGAGGCCGAGCGCGGCGACAACGCGACGCTCTTCCCGCAACCTGTTGGCGAGAGGCTGCGCGCCGCGCGCGAGCGACACGGCATGTCGCTGGCCGAGATCGGCGCTCGCACCCGCGTGCCGCTGCGTCATCTGGAGGCGATCGAGGCGTCCAATTACGGCGCCCTGCCGTCGCCCACCTATGCCGTCGGGTTCGTGCGCGCTTATGCGCGTGCGGTCGGCGAGGACGAGGTGACGCTGGCGCGGGATGTGCGCGCCGAGGCGAATGACGCGCCGCGCGTGACGCCCAAATACCAGCCCTATGAGGTTGCCGATCCGACGCGTGTGCCCAGCCGCGGGCTGGTGATCGCGGCCGCCGGCGTCGCGCTGGCGATCGTGGTGCTCGCCGTCCTCTGGCTCGGCAGCAGCCTGTTCCGCGGCGGTGACGGAACCCCGGCGCCGGCAGCGCCGTCCGTGGCGGTAGCGGTGCCGGCGGCACAGCCGACAGCTGCGCCCAAGGCAGCGCCGCAGGTGACGTTGACGGCGACGGACGAAGTGTGGCTGCGTGTCTATGACGCAGCGGACAAGACGCTTTACATCGGCACCATGAAGGCGGGTGAGCGGTTCGACGTGCCCGCCGATGCGAACGATCCGATGATCAACGTGGGGCGGCCGGACAAGCTGCGCGTGACGCTGAACGGATCGGTGCTGCCGCCGCTGGGCGATGGCCGGCGTGCGATCAAGGACGTGCGGGTGAGCGCCGACGCGCTGAGCGCGCGGGCTGGCGGCCAGGCCGCGCCTGCCGCTGCTTCTCCTGCCGCTGCCGCGCCCGGCACCACGCCTGCGGCTGCGTCATCCGTTCCGCCTGCGTTTGCCGGGGAATCGACAGCTCCGGTGCGCTGATCGCTGGCCCTTCAGGCTGGCGACAGGCGGGAAGGTGCAGCTATAGCATGGTTGTTAACCCAATCCGGGGGCTGTTGATCAATGCGTAGGTTCCTCATTGCCGTGATTCTCGCCGGGGCGGCGACGCCTGCTGTTGCACAGTCCGGGCTGGAGGGCCGCGTCGGCAAGCTGGAAAGCGAGATGCGCGCGGTGCAACGCAAGGTCTTTCCAGGCGGCGCGGGAGCTTATGTCGAGCCGCAAGTGCGCGCCGCCCCCCAAACGCCGGAAGAGATTGGCGCGCCCGCGTCTAGCGCGATTTATGACCTGACGCAGCGCGTGTCGTCGCTTGAATCCCAGATCGCGTCGATGACGGGGCAGATCGAGCAGACGCAATATCGCATGCGTCAGCTGGAGGATCAGTTCGCCGCCTACAAAAAGGCGACCGACGCGCGCCTGGGCAGCGGTGAGACGCCGGCGGTGGGGAGTGATCTGGGCGCTGGCGAAGGTGGCCCGGTGGTTCCGCCACCGCCGCGCGCCGTCGCGACCCGGCCGGCCCCTGCTTCCGCCGCAGCCGCCCCGGGCGGGCGCGCGGCGCAGGTTGCGGCCGTGGTCAGGCCGGCGACGGGCCAGCCTGACGAGGACGAATATCTCTACGGTTACCGTTTGTGGGACGCCAAATTGTACCCGGAGGCGGCCGAGCAGCTGAAGAAGGTGGTGGCGACATATCCCAAGTCGCGGCGCGCGAGCTTTGCGCAGAACCTGCTTGGGCGGGCGTACCTCGACGATGGCAAGCCAAGCCTCGCGTCCATCGCTTTCTACGACAATTACAAGAAGATGCCGGACGGTGAGCGGGCCGCCGACAGCCTGTATTATCTTGGTCAGTCGCTGATGAAGCTGAACAAGCCGGCCGATGCCTGCAAGGTCTATGGCGAGTTGCTTGACGTCTATGGCGACAAGATCGGCCAGGGCATGAAGGACGACGTCGCGCGGGCGCGCACCTCCGCCAAGTGCAAGTAAGGGCGTGGCCGAGCCGGCCGATGTTGCGCGTTTCCGGCGCGACCTGATCGCGCTGACCCGCGAGGCGCCGTCACGCGAGCGGCCGATCGCGGTTGCGGTTTCCGGCGGTCCTGACAGCATGGCACTGCTGGCGCTGGCAGCCGCGGCGTTTCCCGACGCGGTGATCGCCGCCACCGTGGACCACGGGCTGCGCGAGGCCGCCGCAGAAGAAGCACGGATGGTAGCGCGGGAAGCCGAGACGCTTGGCGTGCCGCATGCCGTGCTGACGGTCGCCGGGCCGATCGCAGGGGCGAGCCTGCAGGCGCGGGCGCGTGACGCGCGCTACGCCCTGCTCGCCGACTGGGCCGAGCAAAGCCGCGCCATGGCAGTGGCGACCGCCCATCATGCCGATGATCAGGCGGAGACGTTCTTGATGCGCGCCTCCCGCGGATCGGGCGTGTCGGGTCTCGCGTCGATCCGGGCGACCACCGTGGTGGCGGGCGCGCCGGTGGTGCGCCCGCTGCTTGCCTGGCGCAGGGCGGCGTTGCGCGCCATCGTGCGGCGGGCCGGGCTGCCTTTCGTGAATGATCCGGCGAACAGCGATCCGCGCCACGACCGGACACGATTTCGCCAGTTGCTGGATGGCAACGAATGGCTTGATCCACCGGCGCTGGCGCGGACGGCGGCGGCCGTCGCGGAGGCGGAGCGCGATCTGGTGGAAATCGCACTGCTGCTGTGGCGCGAGCGGGTGGAGATGACCGGCGACAGCGTGACCCTAGATCCCGCCGGCCTGCCACGCGATCCGCTGCGCCGCATGGTGCGACGCGCGATCGCGACCGTCCGCGCCGCGCATGACATCGTCTCCCCGGCCTTTGACGAATCGGCGAATATCGAGCCGCTGCTGGACACCCTGTTGGCCGGGCGACGGGCGACGCACGGGGGCGTGCTGGCCAGTCCGCGACGCGGCCGCTGGCACTTCAAGGTTGCGCCGTCGCGTCGATCACTCTGAGCGACGAAAATCGGCGGCCGTTCCGTTGCGATTAACGTCAGCTAGCCTACATTGTGGCTGTTGAAAGGTATCGCATGAACGACAACGACAAGCAGTCCGGCGACAATGGCGGCAATGGCCCCAATCCGTGGATGAAGAGCCTCCTGATCTGGGTGGGCATTCTCCTGTCGCTGGCAATCGTCGTGACGATGTTCGACGGCCGCACTGGCGCCGCAACAGGCAATTCGATTGCCTATTCCGCCTTCCTCGACAAGGTGGACGAGGGCACGGTGAAGGACGTGACGATCTCGCGCGAGCAGATCACCGGCACGCTTTCCAGTGGTGACAAATTCCGGACCGATCCGGTTTCCGATCCGCAGCTGACCGATCGCCTGCGCAAGGCCGGCGTGGAGATTTCGGGCAAGCGCGACGAGGGGCCGTCGATCTGGCAATATATGCTCGTCCAGGCGCTGCCGTTCCTGTTGTTCCTGGGCATTGCCTTTTTCGTCGTGCGCCAGATGCAGAAGGGCGGCGGCGCGGGCGGTGCGATGGGCTTCGGCAAGAGCCGCGCGAAGATGCTGACGCAAAAGGAAGGCAAGGTCACCTTTGCCGACGTCGCGGGCATTGACGAAGCGCGCGAGGAGCTGGAGGAAATCGTCGAGTTCCTAAAGGACCCGTCGAAGTTCGCGCGCCTTGGCGGCAAGATCCCGAAGGGCGCGCTGCTGGTCGGTTCGCCGGGCACCGGCAAGACTTTGCTCGCCCGCGCGATCGCAGGTGAGGCTGGCGTGCCGTTCTTCACCATTTCGGGTTCGGACTTCGTGGAGATGTTCGTCGGCGTCGGCGCGAGCCGTGTGCGCGACATGTTCGAGCAGGCCAAGAAGAGCGCGCCGTGCATCGTCTTTATCGACGAGATCGACGCCGTCGGCCGGCATCGCGGCGCGGGCCTTGGCAACGGCAATGACGAGCGCGAGCAGACGCTGAACCAGCTGCTGGTCGAGATGGACGGTTTTGAGGCCAACGAGGGCATCATCATCATCGCGGCAACCAACCGCCCCGACGTGCTTGACCCCGCGTTGTTGCGTCCGGGCCGCTTCGACCGCCAGGTCGTCGTGCCGCGGCCGGACATCGAGGGTCGGGTGAAGATCCTCGAAGTCCACATGAAGAAGGTGCCGCTGGCGCCCGACGTCGACAGCCGCACCATTGCGCGTGGAACCCCGGGCTTCTCGGGCGCCGATCTCGCCAATCTCGTCAACGAGGCGGCGCTGATGGCGGCGCGCAAGTCCAAGCGGCTTGTCGCAATGGCGGAGTTTGAAGAGGCGAAGGACAAGGTCATGATGGGCGCCGAGCGGCGCTCCATGGTGATGACCGAGGACGAGAAGCGGATGACCGCTTATCATGAGGCTGGTCACGCGATCGTCGCGCTGCACGAGCCGGCGTCCGACCCGATCCACAAGGCGACGATCATCCCGCGCGGACGTGCGCTGGGCATGGTGATGCGCCTGCCGGAGCGCGACAGCTACAGCTATCACCGCGACAAGATGTACGCGAACCTGGCGGTGGCGATGGGTGGGCGCGTCGCGGAAGAGATCATCTTCGGCTACGACAAGGTCTCATCGGGCGCGAGCGGCGACATCCAATATGCCACGGGTCTGGCCCGCGACATGGTGACGAAATGGGGCATGTCGGACAAGGTGGGTCCGGTGGACTATGCCCAGCCCGAGGGGGAAAGCTTCCTTGGCTATTCCTCGTCGCAGCCGACGCACATGTCGAACGAGACGGCGCAGCTGATCGATCATGAGATCAAGACGATCGTCGAGGGTGGCTTGGCGCGCGCCAAGACGGTGCTGACCGAGCATAACGACCAGCTTCACCTGCTCGCCGAGGCGCTGCTTGAATATGAGACGCTGTCGGGTGATGAGATTAAGAAGCTGATCGCTGGTGAAGGTATCGGCCGGACTGACCAGCCGAAGAAGGTGTCGATCCCCACGGTGGGCACGTCGATCCCGAAGACGCGGCGTCCGCAGGGCCCGTTCGGCAACCCCTCGCCTGCGGGGGCGTAAACCCCCTTACACATTGGTAGGTCTGCAAAGCGGGATCCCGACGTAAAGTCGGGGTCCCGCTCTTGTTTGTGACGGGCCCGTCTGGACCTTGGGTCGACATAGTCGGCTTAGTGGTGGCCGCGGTTTCCCGAAGCGTGATGCCCTCACCAGCCGTCCAGCCTTAGGCCTTGGTCGTCGATCGTGATGCTTGTCATGTCGAAGGACAAGCTGTCGCCCGTGCCGCCGGATGGCTACGATAGCCTGCGGCTACCGTTCAGGCTTGCCTTCTTGAGCCCGGTTTTCACGTCCCGTGCGTTCAAGCCGCCGGTCAGGTGAGCCGTGACTTGCTCAGGCAAGGCCGAGGTACAGGAGGATCAGGGCGAAGGCGGGGATGATGGCGCTGTGGATCAGCGTGACCAACAGCCCGGTACGGATCAGCGCGCTGGTGCGCCCGAGCATGTAGGTGCCCTTCAACTGGCGATAGATGTGGAACGGCGGGATGATCAGCGCCGCGGTGATCACGACCAAGATCGGCAGACCCAGCGCGTGCAACACCGCCAGAACGATCGTCAGCAGCGACATGAAGGTCAGCGAATAGGTGGTGAACACCGCGTGATCGTAGAGCCCGAAGCGCCGGTTGAACGGGAACAGCAGCCACAGGAACGGGATCGAGATTGGAATCAGCGCCCAGCTATATTTGTACGCTGAGGTCTTGAGCTTGTAGAGCAGGAGCTTCGGGTTCTCCTTGGCCTGCCGGAACTTGGCATCGAGCCAGTTGGTGCTGCTCGCGGACGGCGCGCCGGCCACGTCGAAGGTAGAGGGCACGGGCAGCATCCGTTCGGCCTCCGCGAGATCGGATCGCGCCTTGCTCGCGACCGTTAGTCGCTTCTCCAGCCGTGTGATGCGTTTGGCGTCTGGGTCCGGATCGCGGCGTTCTTCCGCCAGTTCGCGGGTGTAATTGGCCACCTGCGCATCGGCGCGAACCCGTTCCTCGGTCAACTTCGCGCGCGCTTCGGCCATGCCGCCGGTGATGCCCGACTTGAGGAAATCCCCATCGCCGAAGCCCCAGCCGGGCAGGTTTGCGACGATCGCGAACATCAGAAAGACGGTGAACAGGAAGATGGCGAGCGGCGAAACGAAGCGGGCGCGCTCGCCATCGATGTAGCGGCGCGTGAGGTCGCCGGGGCGCGTCACCAGCATGGGGAAGGTGCGCCAGGCCTTGCCCTCGAAATGGAATACCGCGTGGCCAATATCGTGCAGGATCGCGCCGGCCGTGCCATGCACATGGCCGGCCTGGCCGCAGGCATGACAATGCGAGCCGATCAGTTGCGTGCCGCAATTGAGGCAAGCGGTGGGATGATCGTGCGCGGCATGAGTCTCACCCGCGCCCTTCTCGGCCGCGCGGCCGAACAGCCCGCCCGTGACAATATCGGCGCTCGCCTCGATTCCGTCCGCCATTCCGCCCTCCGCCACGGAGCATAGGAGCGTCGCATTTCACGTGGCAAGACGTGTTCGGCGCACCGTTCAGTAGCGGCTGAGCTCCACCGGCAGCTTGCGATAACCATGGACGAAGCAGGCCGACACTCGTTCGGGCGCGCCGACCACGTTCACCCGCATCCGGCGCTTCGCCATTTCTTCCAGCAATATGCCGATCTGAAGTTCGGCCAAGCGGGCGCCGACGCAGCGATGGATACCGTGGCCGAAGGCGAGGTGGCGGCGGGCGTTGGGCCGGTCGACAATCAGCTTATCCGCATCGTCGCCGAACACGCTCTCGTCGCGATTGCCGGAAATGTACCACATGGCCAGCTTGTCACCGGCCCTGATCTGCTGACCCATCAACTCGGTATCCTGCGTCGCGGTGCGGCGCATATGGGCGAGCGGCGTCTGCCAGCGGATGATTTCGCTGACCGCGTTCGGGATGAGCGATGTATCCGCCTCCAGCTTCGCGCGCTGATCGGGATATTTGTCCAGACCATAGGCCAGCCCGGACATGGTGTTACGGGTCGTATCGTTGCCGCCGACGATCAGCAGGATGAGGTTCCCGAGGAACTCATTGTCGTCCATCTCCCGCATGGCATCGGAGTGGATCATCATGCTGATCAGGTCGGGCTGCAGAGGCTTGTCCAGCTTTTCATTCCAAAGCCGGCGGAAATAGGATCCGCATTCATACATGTGCATCAGGCGCTGCTGACGCAGATCCTCGTTCTTGATGATCTCGATATCGCCGGCCCAGTCGGACCAGAAGGTGAGCTTGCGACGATCCTCCCACGGGAAGTCGAACAGGATGGCCAGCATCTGCGTGGTCAATTCGATTGAAACGGTATCGACCCAGTCGAACTGCTCCCCCCAGGGAAGCGTGTCGAGCACCTCCTCCGTCCGGCGGCGGATGTCGGACGACAGACGCGTCATTTCCGATGGCGTGAACGCGGGCGCGACCGTGCGCCGCTGCGCGGTGTGCACCGGGCGATCACGCGCGATGAACATCGGCATCCGCACGGCATTGGGATCATCCACGTCGAAATTGGCGATCGTGATCCCGCCCGCCTCGGAGGAGTAAAGATCGGGCAGCGATTCCACTTCGACGATCGGCTTGTACGACGAGACCGACCAATAGGGGCCGAATTCGGAATCCGGCACATAGTGAACAGGCGCCTCGGCCCGCAGCCGGGCGAACGGCTCTCGCCATGTGTCATCCCGATAGAGTTCGGGCCTGCTGACATCAAAGGGGTCAACCGCTTCGGACACATCCCTGGCAAGGGTCGCCATCATCTCTCTCCCGAGTCTTATGGGACAAGGAAGAACTTCACTGACAATCTTGTCAATACGGCAGTGCGCGGCCCGCCTTGCCTATGCGCCCGAACAGCTTCTTCCAGGCCCCGGCCGGGCTGCCCGACTGGAGGACGCCGCGGCGGAAGAGGCGAGCGCCTACGGCAATGAAGATCGCCACCCACAATATCTGCCATGCCAGCGCAGCGAGATGCGGCCAAAGCACCGACGAATTCGCAGCCCGGCCGGCCATGGCGAACGGAGACGAAAGCGGAAAGATCTCGGCGACCAGCGCCAACGTGCTGCCCGGGTTCGATGCGGCGGCAGAGGCGAGGCCAAACATCGCCACCTGGAGGATCGTGATAGGAAGCGAGAGCATCTGGATTTCACGCATGGTGGATGCTTGCGCACCGACGCCGAGGAAGACCGAGCCCAGCAGCAGGTAAGCGGTCGTGAAATAACAGGCGAAGAGCAGCGCGAAGGGGCCGAATCCGACCGCTGGCGCCAGGCCGGCCAGCCCGCTGTTGGCGGGCAGGAAAAGGCCGATCTGGCTGACCACCAATCCCCAGAAGCCGACGAACAGCACGGCTACGCCGAACATGCCGAGCAGCTTGCCAAGGAAAACGCTTTCCAGCGGCACCGCCGCGGCAAGCACCTCGATCACCTTGTTGTTCCGTTCTTCCGCCATGGTGCCGACCACCTGACCGGACAGGAAGAGGGTCAGGAAGAAGATGCCGAAGACCGCCGCGAAGGCGGCCGTGTTGCGGCCGCCCAGGCTGGGCGCCTCCCGCGCCGTGCGCGTGAAGAGTGGACGGCCGGGCGGCAGCGGCCCCGCCGCGGTGATGCGCATCGCTTGATCGGACAAAGCGGCAAGGTAGCGGGCGTCCCTCCGGCTCTGGCCGAAAAGGATGTGCGGAGCCTGCAATGGGCCGACCATCACCGCCACCACGTCCACGTCGGACGTGTTCAATGCGGCGCGCGCCTGCCCGGCCGGGTCTCCGTGCGGCGCTCGCACCTCCAGCGCGGGCGGCTGAATCTCGCCGGGGAACAACGCGCGAAGCTGCCGGTCGGCGGCGATCAGCGCCTCGGCCTCGCGGGGCGGGGCGATGGCGACGAGCCGCTCACGCTCCGCCGAGCCGGCCGACACGGATGCGGCGCCAAGCCCGCCGATCGCGCCGAACGAACCCATGATCACCGGCGCAAACAGGAAAAGAAGAAAAATGGGGGTGAACACCGTGGCGGTGAAGTCCCGCCGCGCGATGGTGAATGTCTGGCGAAGGCGTCGCCGCAGATTGCCAGCGCTGGTGCTCATGCCGTGCGCTCCAGCGCTGCCTGGCCGACGATGCGGACGAATGCCTCGTGCAAGCCGGGGCGCTCGATCGACAGGCCCGAAATGCCGAAGCCCGCGTCGATCAATCGTTTCAGCAGCGCCTCGATCCCATCACGCGGCAATTCGAAGCGCCATCCGCCGCCTTCTTCGCGGGCGTCGGGCGGGAGGTGATCGCGCAAGCCGGGTTGCGGAAAGTGCGGCACGTAATGAACCTGCTGCGGCAAGGTGCCGCGCGCCTCCGCAACCGTGCCCTCAAAGCGGCGCTTGCCGCCCGCAATGATCGCCAGCCGATCGCACAGGCGCTGAGCATGGGCCATGACATGGGTGGAAAAGAGCACGGTCGCACCACGATCCCGCTCCGCCAGGATGAGCGCTTCGAGCCGTTCCTGATTGACCGGGTCCAGGCCGGAGAACGGCTCGTCCAGCACCAGGAGATCAGGCCGATGGACCACTGAGCCGAGGAGCTGGACGAGCTGTGCCATCCCCTTCGACAGCTTACGGATCTTGTCGTCGGCGGCATGGCCGAGCCCGGCTTGAGTGAGCAACGTGTCGGCGCGGGCGCGCCCTTCCTTCCATGGCAAGCCGCGAAGTGCGCCCATGAAGGCGATCGCCTCGCGTGCCTTCATCGCAGGATACAGCCCGCGCTCTTCCGGCAGGTAGCCGACGCGGTCGCTGGCGCCGCGAGGATGCTGCGAGCCGAGGAGCATGCGTTCGCCCGCGTCCGGCTCGATGATGCCCAGCAACATGCGCAGCGTGGTCGTCTTGCCGGCGCCGTTCGGGCCGAGCACGCCATAGATCATGCCATGCGGCACAATGAGGTCTATCCCGTCAACCACCCGCCTGCCGCCGAAGCGTTTCACCAGACCGCTGGCGACAATGACGGGATCTGCGCTGCTCGCCACGTCCGTTGCCCTGTGATGCGCCGGTGGGCGGCTGCCCCTGGCAAGTGAAGGCGACCACATCGCTTCGCCGCGGCCTTTCGTCACCTGCTACTGGCTCGCTGGCGCACAACACAAGTGTTTTGCGGAGCATGGCCGGGCAGGATCCGGCCTTCGTTCACACTGCTGTCACACTGCTGCAACGCAGCAAAGATTGCTTACATTCCGCATACGCCAGGACATAATCCGCTCCATATATGCTTACCCTCAATCAGAGGAGCCATGTAGATGAGCCAAGAGCCAAAGAAGTCTGAAGGGTCCACTGAAGAACCGATCTGGGCGTCCGTGTTCTTGCTGGCGTTTGGATGTGCCTTGTTGTTGTTCCTGATCGCAATCGAGCACCAGAATTGGTTCGAGCTGAAGCCGGCGACGGGTACGGCCGAGGCGATGACTTATGCCTCATCGGATCGTGGCCATAGAAGCTGACGAAATACTTGGTGGCGCCGGCGCTGGCGCGTTACTTTCCGCCTTCACGCCGGGTCAGCGCGGACACGCAGCTCGCACGATCGATCGCCCGGCCATCGGGCTGGCGCGCATCAACATAAGTGACGCGCGGCTCGGCAGTTCCCTTGGTGTACAGATAAGTGTCGAGCACGCAGATCTGGCTCTGGAACTGCAGCTTGCGCGCATTGCCTTCGCGCACGTCGGCGTCCGGCTCCCCGAACAGCCGCACCAGTCCGTTCGCATTCTGACCAATCACGCGCTCCAGCCCGACGCCGCTATAGGGGATCGGGACGGGCGCGGCGCGCTCCGGTGCGGAGCCGACCGCCGTGGCGCAGCCTGACAGGAGAATGATCGAGAACGGGGCGGCAAGGCGAATCATGAACGGCTCCGGTGGTAAACGTGCGTGGCCAATGCGGCACCGATCACCGGCGCCAGGATGTTGGCAAAGGGCGCCAGGAAGAGGATGGTGACCGCAAGGCCAAGGAGAAATCGGCGCGCCGCCGTTGCCTGACGCCAGTCGCGCATGGCTTCTGGCGGAAGATGTCGCGCCGACACCATGTCGCCCAGATCGCGACCAAGCAGCCAGGCATTGGCGGCCAGGAACAGGGCGGCGGTGCCGATGCCCGTTGCCAAAAGCACCAGGTACAAAGGCGCGAGCATCAGGTTGACGGCGATGAAGCGTCCCGCCGACGCAAGTGCCATGCGCAAGGACCGGCCGAACGGAACATCCCGCGCGGTGGAAAGGGCGGCGGGATAGTGTTCGCGCTCCACCGCGACGACGATCGTATCCGCAAACAGGCCGACGACGGCGACCGCGACAGCCCGGAACAGCAGCCACAGCGCCAGTATCGTGACAACCAGCGATGCCGCAGACGCAAGGGCACCGTGATAGGTCCAGGTGGCGAGCAGCGCATTCACGCCCCACCACACGCCCGCACCAAGAAGCACGAAAAGCGCGAACGTCACGGCCAGGCTTTTCGCCAGCACGCCCAGAACCGCGCGATCCCCGAGTTGTGCGATGCTGAGGACAAACGCAGTAAACATCGCGCGGCGGAATGCGCGCGTGCGCGCAGTTGCGCAAGGCGGGCGTGGCAATTACGGCCGCGCGCAACCCTCACCCTGTCCGGGATCGGAGCCTTTTCGTTTGACCCAGCCCAGCTATGACGTCGTCGCCATCGGCAATGCCATTGTCGACATCCTTTCCCCCGCCACCGACGACTTCGTCGCCGACAACGGCATGACCAAGGGCGCCATGGCGCTGGTCTTCTCGCCGGAGGAAGCCGACGCGCTTTATGCGAAGATGGGTCCGGGGCAGGAAGTGTCCGGCGGCTCGGCGGCGAACACGATTGCCGGCATGGCAGCGCTTGGCAGCAAGTGCGCCTTTATCGGCCAGGTGGCGGACGACCAGCTCGGCACCGTTTTCGCGCATGACATCCGCGCCGCGGGCATCCGTTTCGACACGGAGGCGCGCGCTGGCAGTCCGACCACGGGTCGCTGCCTGATTTTCGTGACGCCGGACGGCCAGCGCACGATGAACACCTTCCTTGGCGCGTCGCACTATCTGCCGGCCGAGGCGCTGGACCGGGACCTGATCGCGGGAGCAAAATATCTGTACCTCGAAGGGTATCTCTGGGATCCCGAAGAGCCCCGCGCGGCAATGCGCGCCGCGATCGAGGTGGCGCGCGCTGCCGGCCGCAAGGTGGCTTTCACGCTTTCTGCGGAATTCGTGATCGACCGGCATCGCGACGCCTTCCACCAACTGATCGATGCCGGCCTGATCGACGTGCTCTTCGCCAACGAAGCGGAGATCGTGTCGCTGACGGAAGCGGCCGATACGGAAGCGGCGATCGCCGCGGTAAAGGCCAAGGTGCCGCTGCTGGTGGTGACCATGAGCGAGCAGGGCGCCTGCGCGATCGCCGGTGACGAGCGAGTCACCGTGCCCGCAGCGCCGGTCGACAAGGTGGTCGATACCACGGGGGCGGGCGATCTGTTCGCCGCTGGCTTCCTGCACGGGCAGGCGCAGGGCTGGGGACTGGAGCGCTCGCTTCGCCTGGGCGCGGTCTGCGCCGCCGAAGTCATCAGCCACTTTGGCGCGCGGCCGATCGCCGACTTGAAGGCGCTGGCGGCCGAAGTCTGAAACTCACTCCGCCATCCCGGCCTCGGCCGGGATGGCGGCGGTTGTGGCGCAATCGAAGCGTCTCGCGGAGGGCGGGCCAACTGTGGTCCCGCAATGAATGAAGGCGGTTGGTGAAGCGGTCGGTGCTGCCGCCTCATCACCCCCGCCAGAGCCGCGCTCCGGATGACGTGAACGAGACGGCCCAGGATCGCGCGGGCAGGAAAGGCGGCGTCAGTCGCCGCAATTGGCCTGCCACTGCGCGTCCATCGCGGCATCAGTATCGAGCTGCGAGGCGAGGGTTACCTTGCCGCCTTTGACGATGAAGCGTTCATAGCCGGTCCGCCCCATGCCGACACTGGCGTTCACTTCGCCGCAGACTGCTTCCCCATGCGCCGCCACGCCCTTGAACTGGGCGGTTTCGGGAAGCTTCAGCTGTTGCCGCACGGTTTCCGTCCCGGCACGCACGCGTTCGACCTCCACCGGATCGGGGCCGACGTCGCAGCCGGCGAGCGCCAGCGCGGCCAGTATCACCCGCCGCTTCATTCCGCGGCACCCGGCTTTAGCAGCTCCAGCGCCGCCGCGGTCATCGCGGTCGCGCCAGTGACGACCACCGGTTCCGGCGTGATCTTGAATAGCGGCGAGTGATGCGAGGCAACTGCAGGGCCGCCGTTACGCGCGGCATCAAGCGCCGCCTTGGGCGTGCCGCCGACGGCGAAGTAATAGCCTTTCACGCCCGTGTCTGGCTGTACGAAATAGGCGAAATCCTCGGCGCCCATGCCCATCTGTTCAAACGGCACGACGTTCGCCGTGCCAAGCGTATTCACCATCACGGCGTTCAGCCGTCGGGCGAGCGGCGTATTGTTGATCGTCGTCGGCGTGCCTTCGATCACCGTCACCTTGGGCATCTTGTCCTTTGGCATGCCGTTCATCACGCCGACGCCTTCGGCCACGCGCTTGATCCCGTTGACGAGCTGCGCCCGCGTGCCTTCATCATTGGCGCGCACAGTGACCTGAAGCTTCGCCTCGTCGGTGATGATGTTGTGCTTCAGCCCGGAATGAAACGAGCCGACGGTGATAACGCCGGGTAGCAGCGGCGCGCGCTCGCGGCTAATCAGGCCCTGCAGCGCGATCACGATCTGCGAGCCCATGTAGACGGGATCCTTGCCGGTGTTCGGGCTGGCACCATGCGCACCGACGCCCGGCACCACGATGTCGATCGAATCGGATGAGGAATATTGGATGGTTTCGCTCGCCGCGACCTTGCCGGCCTCCATGCTGGCATCGACGTGATAGGCAAGCGCGTAATCGGGCTTGGGAAAGCGCGTGAAGAGACCGTCGGCGATCATCGCCTTTGCGCCGCCGATCCGCTCCTCCGCAGGTTGCCCGATGAAGACGATCGTGCCCTGCCACCGGTCCTTCATCGCCGCCAGCCGCCGTGCCGTGGCAATCAGGCCGACAATGTGGGTGTCGTGCCCGCAGGCGTGCATCACCGGCGCTTCCACTCCATCCACGCCGACCTGACGCACCGTGGAGGCATTCGGCAGGCCGGACTTTTCCTGGACCGGCAGGCCATCCATATCGGCGCGGATCAGCACGGTGGGGCCAGCGCCATTCTTCAGCACGCCAACGATGCCGGTCTGGCCGACCTTCTCCGTCACCTGCATGCCGGGGATCTTGCGCAGCTCCGCGGCGATGGCGGCGGCGGTCTTCACCTCACGAAACGACAGTTCGGGATTGCGGTGGAACTGATCCCACAATTTCCCGAGATCGCGGTCCCAATCGGTCTGGATCTGCGCCTGATAGTCAGGCGCCGCCGCCACGGGCGTGGCGACGGCGGCGAGAAGTGCGGCAACAACGATACGGCGCATGCGAATCCCCCTTTGTTGCGCGCAGCATAGCTGGCGAGACGCCGGGGTGAAGGGTGATCGCGTGGTCATGCGCGATGCAGCCAACTCGGCGCAGGCCGGGGCCCAGGCGGGGAGGCGATGGTGGCGAATGCTGTGCGCCGTAAGCTTCGCCTTCCCAACTGGGCCCCGGGCTTCGCCGGAGTGGTCAGGATCAGTCGACGAAGGCGCGCTCAATCACGAACTGGCCGGGGTTGGCGTTGGAGCCTTCGACCAGGCCGGCGGCTTCCAGCAGACCGGCCGTCTCGCGGATCATCGCGGTGGAGCCGCAGAGCATCACGCGGTCGGTTTCCGGATCGAACTTGGCCGGGCCGGTGACGGGGGCGGCGAACAGGCGGCCGTCGGCGATCAGATCGGTGATGCGGCCCTTGCGCTCGAAATCCTCGCGCGTCACGGTCGGGATATAGTGAAGCTGCTCCTGCGCATGTTCGCCGACCAGCGGATCGTCGGCGAGGCGGGCGGTCAGCTCCTCGCGGAAGGCGAGGTCGTCGACACGGCGGGTGCCGTGGACGACAATCACTTGGTTGAAGCGTTCATACACTTCCGGATCGCGCGCCAGGCTGAGGAACGGCGCGAGGCCGGTGCCGGTGGACAGCAGCCACAGCCGCTCACCGCCAAGCAACGCGTCGCACACCAGCGTGCCGGTCGGCTTCTTGCCCATGTAAAGCTGGTCGCCGGGCTGAATCGCCTGCAGACGGCCGGTCAATGGGCCGTCCTGCACCTTGATCGACAGGAATTCGAGCTCGTCGGAATAGGAGGGACTGGCGATCGAATAAGCGCGCATCACCGGCTTGGGATCGTCATTCTCGCCCGGCAGACCGATCATGATGAACTCGCCCGAGCGGAAGCGCAGCGCGGCGGGACGATCCACCGCGAAACTGAACAGATGTTCATTCCAGTGGCGCACCCATTTCACGTTGACCGTCAGAAAGGCCTTGTGGTCAGGGATCAACTTCGGTTCTGCAAGCACGGTCAACGATCTCGCTCCTCGATGACGTTCTGCGCAAGATGCAGCGCCACCCATTCAACGGCAGTCGTCAAACCCGCGACCGCCTCTTCGGTTACCAATGTCGCCGCTATGCGCCGCACCCGATCGGGCGCGCCGGACAGTGCAACCTCGAACAAAGCCAACACGCGAGCCTCGTCCTCAAGCACAGCCAGCCCACCGCGCTGCCCGAAGCGTAGCGTGGTGAGCGCATGGCGATCCAGCGTGCCCATCGCGACGGCAAAGTCCCGCAGCGCGCCTTCGACGTGCAGGTAGGTGAAGCCGGGCGCGAGTGCAACGCACGGGCACTGACCGGCCCGGCTTCGCTGCACCCACAGCCGCATCGACGCGACGACGAATCGATACGGCTCGTCAATCTCCCACAAGGCGCGGTCGAGGAAGCGGTACATGGAGCTTCTCCTGTGCGAATGCCTCGCAATAGCGGTGAAAGCCAGGATAGGTCAACGCCCTTCCGCCGGGCACCGGCGCGCCCCATATCGGAGGCATGGCGATCCAGATCCGCACCACGCTTGCTGAGCCCGAGACGGGCGAGAACTTTGTTCCCCACCGCCCGCAGCGCCCTGAGAAAGTAGAGGGTGGGCGGCCGTTCAAGCTGGTGTCCGACTATCAACCGGCCGGCGATCAGCCGACCGCTATTGCGGAGCTTGTCGCGGCGGCGAAAGCGGGCGAGAAAGATCAGGTGCTGCTCGGCGTCACGGGCTCGGGCAAGACCTTCACCATGGCCAAAGTGATCGAGGAAATGCAGCGCCCGGCGTTGATCCTGGCGCCAAACAAGATCCTCGCGGCGCAGCTCTACGGCGAGTTCAAGTCATTCTTTCCCGAGAATGCCGTAGAATATTTTGTCAGCTATTATGACTATTATCAGCCCGAGGCGTACGTCCCCCGGTCGGACACGTACATCGAAAAGGAAAGCTCGGTGAACGAGGCGATCGACCGGATGCGCCACTCGGCCACCCGCTCGCTGCTGGAGCGCGACGACGTGCTGATCGTCGCCTCGGTGTCGTGCCTCTACGGCATCGGATCGGTCGAGACGTACTCGGCGATGATCTTCGACCTGAAGAAAGGCCAGAGCGTCGACCAGCGCGAGATCGTCCGCAAGCTCGTGGCGCTGCAATACAAGCGCAACGACGCGGCGTTCGCGCGCGGCAATTTCCGGGTGAAGGGGGACAATCTGGAGATCTTCCCGTCCCACCTCGAGGATGCGGCGTGGCGGATCAGCTTCTTCGGCGACGATATCGAGGAGATCGTCGAGTTCGATCCGCTGACCGGCAAGAAGGCGGCGAGCATGAACTCGGTGCGCATCTACGCCAACTCGCACTATGTCACGCCCGGGCCGACGATGAAGCAGGCGACCGAGGCGATCCGCCACGAGCTGACCGAACGGCTCAAGGAGCTGGAGGCGGAGGGCAAGCTGCTGGAGCATCAGCGGCTGGAGCAGCGTACCAATTTCGACCTGGAGATGATCGCGGCGACGGGCAGCTGCAACGGCATCGAGAATTACAGCCGCTTCCTCACCGGCCGCCTGCCGGGCGAACCGCCGCCCACCTTGTTCGAGTATCTGCCCGAGAACGCTTTGCTGTTCGTCGACGAGAGCCACCAGACGGTGCCGCAGATTGGCGCGATGGCGCGCGGCGACCATCGGCGGAAGATCACGCTGGCCGAATATGGCTTCCGCCTGCCGAGCTGCATCGACAATCGCCCGCTGCGCTTCAACGAATGGGATGCGATGCGCCCGCAGACCGTCAGCGTCTCGGCGACGCCGGGCGGCTGGGAGATGGAGCAGACCGGCGGCGTCTTCTCCGAACAGGTGATCCGCCCCACTGGCCTCATCGACCCGCCCGTCGAGATCAAGCCGGTCGAGGAACAGGTGCAGGATTGCATTGTCGAGTGCCGCAAGACCGCTGAGCTTGGTTATCGCACGCTCGTCACCACGCTGACCAAGCGGATGGCGGAGGATCTGACCGAATATATGCACGAGGCGGGCGTGAAGGTCCGCTACATGCACTCCGACGTTGAGACGCTGGAGCGCATCGAGCTGATCCGCGACCTGCGGCTAGGCGTGTACGACGTGCTGATCGGCATCAACCTGCTGCGCGAGGGGCTGGATATCCCCGAATGCGGGCTGGTGTGCATCATGGACGCGGACAAGGAGGGCTTCCTGCGCTCCGAGACGTCGCTGATCCAGACGATCGGCCGCGCCGCGCGCAACGTGGACGGGCGGGTGATCCTCTACGCCGATCGCATCACCGGCTCGATGGAGCGGGCGATGAACGAGACCGCGCGCCGCCGCGAGAAGCAGGAGGAATATAACCGCGAGCACGGCATCACGCCGATGACGGTGCGCAAGAACATCGGCGACATCATTGCGCATGTCTCCTCGCAGGATCAGGTCACCGTGCCGATCGATGACGAGCGCCCGCACATGGTCGGCCACAATCTGCGCGCGTATATCGAGGAGTTGGAGAAGAAGATGCGCAAGGCCGCGTCCGATCTCGAATTCGAGGAAGCCGGCCGCCTGCGCGACGAGATCCGCAATCTGGAGCAAGAGGAGCTTGGCTTGCCCGTGCACGAGCAGAAGGCGCCGCTGATGGGCCGCAGCAACGAGGGCAAGCCGGGCACGCGAAAGACGCGCTTCGGGAAACAGCAGCAGATGCGGATGGGGAAGCGGCGGTAAGCACCGCTTACCGGTTCCGCATCGCCAACAAGCGGCCGGGGAGGCCGTATGCACTCTCCCGGCGATGCGGACGCTCTATCGCAGCGTCAGATCCTCGCCGCCGACGCCGTAGTAACTAGCCACGCGATCGGCATAGGCCTGATCGAAGTGGGGCGCATTGTTGGCCCAGCTCGGACCCCCTTCCAGCATGCGGCGATCGATCGTCACGACATAAAGGTCGCGAACTGAATCGAACTGCAGGAGCGAGAAGGGCAGCGGGTAATAACTTTTGCCCATTCCCAGGAAGCCGCCGAGGCTGAGCACCGCGTGCGTCGCCCGGCCACTGACCTTGTGCACGAGGAAGGCGTGAACCGTGCCGATCTTGTCGCCGTCGCGGCTTTCGAGCCTGACAGTAGCCGACAAGGCGGCTTCGATCAGCGCCAAGGTGGTCTGGGTTTCGTTGCTGGTCATCTCTGTCTCCCTGCCACGCTGAACCGCTCTTGCCGTGCGCTGGTTCCGGTTGAGCCGTGCGGCACAGAGGGGCTAGAACTTGCCCGATGCGCCATTCGCTTTCCCCCGCCGCCCTGCTTGCGCCTGCCCTGCTGGCCCTGACCGTCGGGGGGTGCGTGCCGCCCGCCGCTGCTCCCGCTCCGCCACCTCCGCCGCCGCGCCCGGCACCAGCCCCGGCGCCGACGCCGGCCCCGCTTGCGGGAGACTGGCGCGATTGGCCGCTGACGCCGGGCACATGGCGCTATGGTCGGGACGGGCGCGGAAGCAGGGCGACGTTCGGCGCGGACGGCGGTGGGGCGCGGCTGACCCTCCGCTGCGACACCGCCTCACGCGCCATGCTGCTGTCACGCTCCGGCCAATCGCGGCAACCGCTGACCGTGCGAACGACCAGCACCACTCGCGCGGTGCCCGTGCGGCAGAGCGCCGGGCAGGCAGCCGAGGTCGAGGCGAGCCTGCCGGCGCGGGATCCCTTGCTTGATGCCATGGCGTTCAGCCGCGGACGGTTCGTGATCGAACAGCCGGGCGCCCCAACCCTCGTGGTGCCCGCTTATGCCGAGATCGGAAGGGTGATCGAGGATTGCCGCGCCTGATCGGCGGCAAGGCGGAAGAGAATCGTTCAAAACCGGTCATAAAACAAGGCTTGTTTCGCGATCGCACTACACGCACATTGCTCTCGTGGCCGGTCAGGCCACGCTCGTTATCAACCAGCGAAAGGAGGTGATCCGATGTCTCATGGTTCAGCAATGGGGTCGGTTCAGTTCGTTCGGGGGACGCGCTTCTGAAGATGTAGTGGTTCGGCGGGAGGTATCCTCCTCCAGTCAACGCCGAACCCTGTAGATTTCAGAGGCCCGCATGGTCTCCCGGGCTGGAGCTCTCCGGCCGCTGACCATGTTTAGGGGTTGTCGGACGGTCCTGCAGGATCGTTCGGCAACCTCTTCTCATATCTGGCGCATAACAAGCGCCTTCAGGCGACGTTGCGCGCCGCCGGCTTGGCAGGGCCCTTTCAGGGAGTGGCGCGGCGCTGACGAGCAGGGTAATTTGCCGTGCGATGCCTTTGCTCTTCTTGATTGCCGCCCTGCTTGCAGCCCTCCCCGTCCAGGCCCAGCGCGCGGATCGACCGACACCCGGCTATGTTCGCGTTCGTCTGGAGACCGCGCTTGGCGTGATCGTGCTGGCGCTGGATGCGAAGCGGGCGCCCGCCACCACGGCCAATTTCATGAAATATGTCGACGACGGTCGTTTTGACGGGATTAGCTTTTACCGGGTCGCCCGCCAGAAGCAGGCGCCGCAATTCGGGTTTGTTCAATCCGGCATCCGCACGGACGCGCGGCGCTTCCTTGACATGATCCCGCACGAATCGACGAAGAAGACCGGGATCAAGCATCTCGATATGACGATCTCCATGGCGCGCCGCGGACCGCCGGGCTCAGCCAATGGCAATTGGTTCATCGCGGTCGGGCCGATGCCGTGGATGGACTGGAAGCCCGACAATCCCGGCTATGCCGCTTTTGGCAGGGTGGTTGCAGGGCAGGCCGTGGTGAAGCGCATTCTGGCGCAGCCGACCGGCGGCGCGATGAACGGGACGCTGTTGCTGAAGCCGGTGTACGTCAAGCGGGCGATACGGCTGAACGGCAAGTCCAAACCAACCGGCCGTCCGCGACCATGGCTGCTCGAAGGTCGCAAGGACGGCTGATCGCGCCGCGCAGTGCCGTACCGCGGATTGCCGGCCAGCGGCGCCGTGCGCGGCCCGTCAGAACGCGGGCGAATCAATCAGCGGCATATGCGCGCGAGAGATGATCTGACGGCAGATGCGGCGGAAAGGCCGGGCGGCGATGACGAAGCGAGGGCGGCGGCGGTCACGTGATTGACGGGGAAGTGGCGTTCGCCTCGTCATTGTACACCTTGTCGAGGTAATAACCGGCCAAGGTGTAATGCGCCTTCACCGCTTCGGGCACCTCGGTACGCTGGGCCATTTCAAGCTCGGACTCGGCGCGCTTATAGTAATATTCCTTATCGTCGTTCACCGAAATCACTCCATCTCCCGTCCCGATGCATAGGCGCCGGGCAGAAGTCATCAAATCAACTGGATTAACTCTTCAAGATCCGATGCTTGCGAGCAGCGATAGACTGCACTTCGCGCGCGATATACCCAATCCGTATCGCTCTTTTTGCCTCCCCAAAACAATTCGGCCCCGGCGCGACAAACGACGGGGCTCGGTTGACGCTTGCGCCCGCAACGGGTTTGCAAGACGTTCATGTTGCTCGGTTTCACGCGAGCTTGGATCACAACCCGCGGTTTGCCGGTAAGTTCCTCGGCGCGCCGTGCCTCCCGGAGCTGCCATGTCATTGTTCGCCGTCCTGCTTGCCGCCCAGGCTGCCGCTGCGCCTGCACCCGTCGTTCCTGCGCGCATCACGCGACTGCTGGAGCGGACGCCGGTGATCGACGGACACAATGACCTCGCCTGGGAGATCCGCGAGCGGCACGACGGAAAGGTGGAGGACGTCGATCTGACGCGGGATACGGCGGCGCTTCCCTATCCCCTGCAGACGGATATCCCACGGCTTCGGCAAGGCGGCGTGGGTGGGCAATTCTGGTCCGTCTGGATCCCCGCCGCCGTGACGGGTCCGCGCGCCGTGGAAATGACGCTTGAGCAGATCGACGTCGTCCGCCGGGTCGTGGCGGCCAATCCGGGCAGTTTCACGCTGGTGAAGACCGCCGCCGATGTGCGGAGGGCGCAACAGGCGGGCAAGATCGCGTCAATGATCGGGATCGAGGGCGGGCATCAGATCGATGGCCGATTGTCCGTGCTGCGCCAGATGAAGGAGCTGGGCGTCGGTTACATGACGCTGACGCATGGCAAGAGCATCGATTGGGCAGACTCCTCCACCGATGCACCGCGCGCCAACGGGCTGAGCGCTTTCGGCCGCGACGTGGTCGCCGAGATGAACCGCATCGGCATGATCATCGATGTCAGCCACGTGGCGGATACGACCATGGCTGCGGTGCTTGACCTGTCGAAGGCGCCGGTGATCGCCTCCCATTCCTCCGCGCGGGCGATCGCGAATGTGCCGCGCAACATTCCGGACGATCTGCTGCGGCGGATCGGCGCAGCGGGCGGGGTGGTGATGGTGAACGTCTACCCGGCCTTCCTGTCGACCGAATGGCGCGCGTGGGATCAGGCGCGTACTGCGTTCGGCAAGGCGCAGGGGCTGGCGACCGACGTCTACGGCGCCAAGGCACCCGCGCCGCTGATCGCCTGGGACGCAGCGCACCCAATGCCGCGCGTGACGGCAGCCACGGTGGCGGATCACGTCGAGCATATCGCCCGGATCGCGGGTAAGGGCGCCGTGGGTATCGGCGGCGACTATGACGGCATTGGCGGTACCGCGCCGGAGGACATGGGCGGCGTCGATGGCTATCCGCGGCTGTTCGCAGAGCTGGCGCGGCGCGGATGGAGCGATGGCGACTTGGCCAAGCTGGCGCAGGGCAATGTCCTGCGTGTGATGGAGCAGGTCGAGGCGGTAGCAGCCAACCAGCGCAACCTGCGGCCGGTCGACGCGATCGAACCCGACTGATCAGGAGCGCGGGATCCGGACTGCGGCTGGCGACGCAGTCCGGATGTGAGGAGCGGGTCGCCTTGGCGCCCGGCCTGCGGCGTGCCCCGGTTCAGAAACCGCTCAGCAGGCTGGCGACATTGGCGCCCAGCGCGTCCACCGCGTAGCCGCCCTCCATGACGATAATGGTTGGTAGCCCGAGGCCCGCGATGTCGCGCGCGAGCGTGGCATAATCCGGCGTTCTCAGGGCAAAGTGGCTGATCGGGTCACCCTCCCAAGTGTCGGCGCCGAAGCTCAGCACCAGGAGCGTCGCCCCAAACGTGGTGATCGCATCCAGCGCCTGCGCCTGGGCGGCGCGAAACGCATCGATTGTTGTTCCGTGGGGCAGTGGCAGGTTCAGCGTGGCGCCTGTGCCGTCGCCTTCGCCGGCCTCATCGGCGTGACCCCAGTAGAAGGGATAATCGGTCGCCGGATCGGCATGGACGCTGGCGTAGAACACGTCGCCGCGTTCCCAGAAGATGTCCTGCGTGCCGTTGCCGTGGTGATAGTCGATGTCGAGGATCGCGACGCGCGCGTGCCCGGCGTCCCGCGCCGCCTGAGCGGCGATCGCCGCGACGTTGAGGTGGCAATAGCCCCCGCAATAATCGGCCCCGGCATGGTGGCCAGGCGGCCGACACAGGGCAAAGGCAGCACGTTCCCCGGCCAGCACCGCATGGGTCGCGGCCAGCGCGGACTGTGCGCTTCCATAAGCGCTGTTCCAGGTCGCCGGCGTAATCGGTGTGGTCGCGTCGAAGGCGTAACGGCCCATCAGCGCGTCGATCCGCTCCAGCCGCAAGGGACGGCGTCCGACGATCGGAAAGGCATAAGGGATCGGATCACTCGGTCGCCCGGCCGCAGCCCAGGCAGCAGGCGCTTCCTTCAGAAAGCGAACGTAATCCGTGTCGTGCACCGCGTGAATTGGCGCTTCGCCGTGGTCCGGCGGTGTGTCCGCGCCGCCGATCGCATGAAGGATCCTTTCGGCGCGTGCGGGTATCTCGGCATAGGGCGTGAAGGCACCGTTGTGCAGCTCCAGGGCAGGGGCATGCGCCAGTTGATCGGGAGAGAAGAAGCGCTTCATCAAACCTTGTCCTCGCGTAGAAGATCAGCGTGAGTGCCGAGGTGCGGCGGTGTTGATCACACGGCATGCCGTGTCGCGTAGGCCATTGCCACGGACCTACGCATGGCTGGCTATCGCGCCGGCTCCACCATTAAACTGCCGGCGGGCAGCGGCCGGCACAGATCGCGTGACGGGATGTCGGGATCGAGCCAGGCGGCCCAGTCGCTGCGCCCAAGCACCACCACCTGCCGCGAGTGATAGGGCTGAATATCCGGCCCGGGCTCGCACGTCAGCATGGTGAACGCCTCGCCCACCTCCGCATCCCTGCGCCACAGGCCCGCAATGCAGAACCAGCCATGGTCGACCAGACGGAACGCCCATTTATCCTTGCGCTTCGCCTTTGGATCGGCAGGCCTGGTGAACTCGTAAAAGGCGTCAACGGGTATCAGGCATCGCCCGCGGCGCAGATCACGGCCGTCCGAACGATAATTGTAGATCGGTCGACCGCCGGTTCCGGGCCAGCTCCAGCGCCGGGTGACGCACTCCGCCTGATCTCCCCGCTCATCGACCCCGCGAATGATGATGGTGGGATCGGTGATCCGAAAGCCGTCGAGCGGCGCCATGTTGGGCACGCCTTCGGGGAAGACGAGCGGGATTCGCGTCTCGCCCCAATCGTTGCGCAATTCACCGATGGCGATGCGGCGGGCGGCCTCGTTGCACATGCGCCGGAGGGTAACCGATCGGCATGACTGGCGCCAACCTCCCGCGAGGGAAGTGGCGCCAGCTCTCCACCGCTACTGTGCGGCGAGCGCCTCGGCGATCAGACGGCGGGTGTTCGCCACGCCATACAGCCTGATGAAGCTTCCCATGCGCGGACCCTGGCTGGAGCCCAGCAGGGTTTCGTACAACGCCTTGAACCAGTCGCGCAGCTCGCCGAAGCCGCCGGTCTTGCCGATCTCGTATACCGCGTTCTGGATGTCCTCGGCCGTTGCCTCCTCGCCCAGCGAGGCGAGATCCGCGTCCAGCCGCTGCAACGCTTCCACCTCAACTCCCTCCGGTGCACGGCGCCTCAGCGTGGGGGCGATGAAATCGCGGTGATAAGCAAGGGCATAGCCGATCATGCGATCAAGCTCCGGGTGCGCGGCCGCGCTCGCATCGGGGAGGTAGTTGCCGAGATACCCCCAGACCTGCTCCTTGGAGGCACCTTCGCCCATCACGCCGACGAGGTTCAGCAACAGGCCGAAGGTAACGGGCAGCGTTTCTGGCGGCACCTTTCCGCCGTGGATGTGGTGGACGGGGTTGCCGAGCCGCTCCTTCCAGCCCTGCGCCGGGTAGTTCGCGCGGAACTGCCAGTAATCGTCCACCGCACGCGGGATAAGGCCGAGGTGAAGCGACTTCGCCTTCTTGGGCTCGCGATAGATGTAGAATGCGAGGCTCTCGTCGGGGCCGTAGGTCAGCCATTCCTCGATCGAAAGCCCGTTGCCCTTCGACTTGGAGATCTTCTCGCCCTTGGCGTCCAGGAACAGCTCGTAGATCAGCCCCTCCGGTCGCCGACCGCCGAGCACCTGCGCGATCTTGCCGCCGAGCACGCCTGAATCAATCAGGTCCTTGCCGTACATCTCATAATCGACGCCAAGCGCGGCCCAGCGCATGCCCCAATCGGGCTTCCACTGCAGCTTGGCCTTGCCGCCCAGTATCGACTGTTCGACCGTCTGGCCTTCATCGACGAAGCGAATGATCCCCGCCTCGGCGTCGACGACCTCGACCGGCACCTGGAGAACGATGCCGGATGTCGGGCTGATCGGCAGGACCGGGGAGTAGGTAGCCTGCCGCTCGGCGCGGAGCGTCGGCAGCATGACGGCCATGATCTTGTCGTAGTTGCGCAGGACGTCGCGCAGCTGCTCGTCGAAACGGCCCGAGGTGTAGTATTCGGTCGACGACGCGAATTCATATTCGAAGCCGAAGCGGTCGAGGAAGTCGCGCAGCATCGCATTGTTGTGCGCCGCGAAGCTGTCGAACTTGCCGAACGGATCGGGGATGCGCGACAAGGGCTTGCCGAGATGCTGCGCCAGCATCTCCTTGTTGGGCACGTTGTCGGGCACCTTGCGCAGCCCGTCCATGTCGTCGCTGAACGCGACGAGTCGGGTGGGGCGGCCGGTCATTTCCTCATACGCGCGGCGGACCATGGTGGTGCGCAGCACTTCCTGGAAGGTGCCGATATGCGGCAGACCCGACGGGCCATAGCCTGTTTCGAACAGCATCGGTGCCCCATCCGGCTTGCCATCCGGCCACCGCTTGAGGAGCTTGCGGGCCTCCTCATACGGCCAGGCCTTGGACTCGAGGGCGGCGGAGCGAAGTTCGTCGGTCATGATGGAGTGCGCCGTAGCGATGCGCTTGCCGGATGGCTATATGCGCAGGCCATGTCGTTCTGGACCGGCCTTTTCCTGCTTCTCCTTACCGTCGCCGGTATGGAGGGCTTCGCCTATGTCATGCACCGTTGGGTCATGCATGGGCCGGGCTGGTTCCTGCACGAGAGCCATCATCGGCCGCGGACCGGTCGGTTCGAGCTGAACGATTTATATGGCGTGATCTTCGCCATCCCATCCATCGTGCTGATCTGGGGCGCGGTGCAGGGCGGCTGGTGGGAAGGCTGGGCGTGGATTGGTGCGGGGATAGCGGCCTATGGCGCGATCTACTTCGGCTTTCACGACGTGATCGTGCATGAGCGAGTGCGTACGCGCTATCTGCCCAAGTCCAGCTACATGAAGCGCATCGTCCAGGCACACCGGCTTCATCATGTGGTGAACACGAAGGAGGGCACCGTCAGCTTCGGGTTCCTCATCGCGCCGCGGCCGGAGGAACTAAAGGCCGAGCTGAAGCGACGAGGGCGGGCTGGGGTCCGTGCGCCGGCGCGTCCAAGCGAGATGTTTGCCGAAAAGTAACCTTTCAGCGCGGATAAGGCCGGGCATGGATCACGCCATTCCGCTCCCGAGCCCGGCTGACACGGACGAAAACCGCCGCGCATTGCGCAAGGCGGTGAAGATGCGCGCTCATTTGCGCGACCGTGGCACGACCCGGTTCGAGATCGAAGTGGTCGACCTCTCGACCACGGGTTTCCGGGCGCAGACCAGCTTCACGCTCTGGCCGGGCACGACCGTGTGGCTGACGCTTCCCGGTTTGGCGGGGCTGGAGGCGGTGGTCGCGTGGCGCGACAAATATCGCTACGGCTGCGCCTTCACCAAGCCGCTGCACCCTGCCGTGTTCGACCATATCGTGGCGCTGGGCAACAGCTGACGCTCGGTCCCGATCCGCTTGCACGAAGCTTGTCGACGGGTGCGCCGATTGCCTGATTGCAGTTAGCGCGGGAGGGAAGTCAATCTTTTCGAGAGGACGACACCGCCCTCCCGCAAAACCTCAATCGAACAGCGAAGACACGCTCGACTCGTCCGCGATGCGCCGGATCGCCTCGGCGAGCAGCGGGGCGATCGTCAGGTGGCGGATGCGTCCGGCGCTGCCGATCGCTTCCTGATTGCCGATGGAATCAGTGATGACCAGTTCCCGCAGGGAAGACCCCTCGACACGCGCCACCGCGCCGCCGGACAGGACGCCATGGCTGACATAGGCGACAACGTCCTCCGCGCCCGCTTCACGCAACGCCGCCGCGGCGTTGCAGAGCGTTCCGGCGGAGTCGACGATATCGTCGATGAGGATGCAGAAGCGCCCCTCAACGTCGCCGATGATGTTCATCACTTCCGATTCGCCGGCGCGCTCGCGGCGCTTGTCGACGATCGCGAGCGGCGCATTGTGCAGGCGCTTGGCTAACGCACGGGCGCGGACCACGCCGCCGACGTCCGGCGAGACGACCATCAGGTTCTTGGAGCCGAAACGGGCCAGAATGTCCGCTGACATGACCGGTGCGGCGAACAGATTGTCCGTCGGGATGTCGAAAAAGCCCTGGATCTGGCCGGCGTGCAGGTCGACCGACAAGACGCGATCGGCGCCTGCGGTGGTGATCAGATTGGCGACGAGCTTGGCTGAAATCGGCGTGCGCGGCCCGGGCTTTCGATCCTGACGGGCGTAGCCGAAGTACGGGATCACGGCGGTGATCCGCTTTGCCGAGGCGCGCTTCAGCGCATCGATGCAGATCAGCAGCTCCATCAGATTGTCGTTGACGGGGTAGCTGGTGGACTGAAGCAGGAACACGTCCTCGCCGCGGACATTCTCCATGATCTCGACAAAGATCTCCTCGTCGGCGAATCGCCGGACGAGCGCCTCCGTCAGGGGAATCTCGAGATAGGAGGCGATGTCGCGCGCCAGCGGCAGGTTCGAGTTGCCGGTCATCAATTTCATGGTCGTCGCGCCCTTTCTGCGCGGCCCCCTTAGCGCGAACGGTCCATGTTGCAATCGTGCGACATGGATTGATGAGACAGTTTGCGGATCACGCGAGGCAAGCCTAACCGGCGCTGCATGACCGTGGTTACCCGCTTCGCCCCCTCGCCGACCGGCCGCCTGCACGTCGGAAATATTCGTGCCGCGCTCCACAATTGGATGTTCGCACGATCGCAGGGCGGGCGGTTCCTGCTGCGCATCGACGATACGGATGCCGAGCGCAGCGAGGAGCGATTCGTGGCCGCAATCCGCGATGATCTGGCTTGGCTTGGCCTGCAGCCGGATCAAAGCGTGCGACAGTCGGAGCGTTTTGGCCTGTACGAAAAGCGCTTCGATGAATTGCGCGCGGCCGGGCGAATTTATCCGGCATATGAGACCAGCCAGGAGTTGGACCTCAAGCGCAAGATCCAGCTCGGACGGGGCATGCCCCCCGTTTACGACCGCGCCGCGCTTCAGCTGACCGACGCCGATCGCAATCGCCTGGAGCAGGAGGGCGTCCGGCCGCATTGGCGCTTTCACCTGGATCATGATGCGCCGGTGGAATGGGACGATTTGGTGCGCGGCCACCAAAGGTTCGACCCGCGCACCATGAGCGATCCGGTGATCCGCCGTGCGGATGGATCATGGCTCTATATGTTGCCGTCGGCGATCGACGACATGGACATGGGCATCAGCCATGTGGTGCGCGGCGAGGATCATGTGGCCAATACCGCGTTGCAGATCCAGATGTTCGCGGCGCTCGGCAGCGCGCCGCCCAGCTTCGCGCACACCGCCCTGCTGACCGGAAGCGAGGGCAAGCTTTCCAAGCGGCTGGGCAGCCTTGGCGTCGACCAGTTGCGAGAGGCCGGGATCGAACCGCAGGCGATCCGCGCTTTGCTTGCGCGGCTGGGGACGAGCGATCCCGTCGAGCCCGTCGGCGACATGACGCCCTTGCTCGCGACCTTTGACTTCGGCCGGTTCGGACGTGCGCCGGCGCGATTCGATGAAGCCGAACTGGCGCAGCTGAGCGCGCGAATCATTCACCAGCTTCCTTATGCGGCGGTGGCGGATCGCCTGCCGGCCGGGATGACGGCCGACGCATGGGATGCGGTGAAGCCGAATCTGACGACAGTTGCCGAGGCGGCCGATTGGTGGCGCGTGATCGAGGGACCGGTGGACGCTGCCATCCCCGACGAAGACCGAGCGTTTCTGGTCGAGGCGGCCGATGCGGCGCAGGCGATCACCTGGGAGGGCGATCCCTGGCACCAGCTTGTCGGCGTGCTGAAGGAAAGGACCGGGCGGAAGGGCAAGGCGCTGTTCCTGCCGCTTCGCCTGGCGCTGACCGGGCGCGATCACGGGCCGGACATGGCGGCGCTGCTGCCGCTGATCGGCCGCGACCGGGCCATCTCGCGCCTCCAAAGCGCTTAGCGCGAAGCGGTACAACAGCGCCACGCAATCGCTTGCTCGGCAAAAGGTATGTGGTAACATCACAATACGGACTGAAGCCTTTGAAAGCTTGGGTCCGGAAGGAGAAGCATAAAACGGGAGAGGGTAGATGTACGCGAACCAGCAATATCGATCCGGCATCAATGCAGGCAGCCTGGCCGCTGCCGTCGCCGTCAATGCCGGAGTGATCGGCGCCCTGCTGTTGTCGGCTCCGGTCATCGAGGCGATCCGGCAGCGGACGGTGTTACGCGTCGAAAACATTCCGCTGGCGCCGCCCCCTCCTGAGATCATCAAGCCGGAGACGCCGCGGACGGCGGCGGAGAACAGCGTGGTGACGCCGCCAGAGCGGCCGGATACGTCCATGGCGGTGACAAGCACGGCGTCGTCCGAATTCGCGCTCCCGCCGCTTCCGCTTCCCCCGTTGCCGCCCATCGCCCCAGGCGGTGAGACAGCCACTGCCAGCGAGCCGCCTTTGCCGCCCGTGCTAGTGGACGCGCGCCCGGATCCTCGCTTTGCACGCGACATGCAGCCGGCCTATCCCGCCGGGGAGCGCCGCGCCGAGCGGGAGGGGATGGCAACCGTCCGCATCACCATCGGCACGGATGGCAGAATTGTCGCCGCCGAATGCGTGGCCGCAACCAACGAGGCGTTCTGCCGTGCCACGCGGAGCCAAGCTTTGGCGAAATGGCGCTTCCGGCCAGCAACGCGTGACGGCGTGGCGGTGGAAACGACGCGGGAGATGACCGTGCGCTTCCAGCTTGAATCCTGAGCCATGATGCCGCGCCGGGGAGCCAGCGGCCAGACGGTCAAGCCGGCTTCCCGGCCACAGCATGGCGGGAGGTGGCGGGTGAGGGGCTGGTTTCGGCATCCATGGGCCACTATGTCCAACCGATGCAATTCTTTGCCCGGATGAGCCCGTTTCGCGCGGTGCGCGACCTGCGCCTGTTTCTGCACCAGCGGCAGAAACACGAACTCATCTTCCTCTTCCTCTCCGTGATCCTGACGGGGCTGCTGATCATCGGCTTTGCCAAGGATTCCTCGGTCGAGAAGGTTTACAAGCCCGAGATCGTCTATGTGCAGCAATGGCGGCTTGATCGCACCGATGCGGAGATCCGGGCCCAGCAGGCGATCGACGCGCCCATCAAGCAGAAGCAGATGGACGAGCAGAAGCGCCGCCAGGAAGAGCTGCGCGCGTCATTCCAGAAGGTGGACGACAAGCTGAAGCGATGGGGGCTGTAAACGCCGCCGACGCGCGCTGGATGGGGGCGGCCCTGGCGCTGGCGACGCGGGGCCGTGGACGAACGAGCCCCAATCCGGCGGTCGGATGCGTAATCGTGCGCGATGGCACGGTCGTCGGTCGTGGATGGACCCAGCCGAGTGGCCGTCCCCATGCCGAGGCAATGGCGCTGGGCGCGGCCGGAGACCGGGCGCGAGGCGCCACCGCTTACGTAACGCTGGAGCCATGCGCCCATGTGTCGCCACGCGGGCCGGCATGCGCGGACCTGCTGGTTGCCAGCGAAGTGGCGCGGGTTGTCGTCGCGCTTGGCGATCCGGACCCGCGCACCAATGGCAAGGGGCTGGCGCGACTCGCGGCGGCCGGGATCGACACGGCAGTGGGGGTGAGGGCGGCGGAGGCGCGGGTCAGCATGGCCGGCTTTCTCACCCGGCTGGCGCAGGGGCGCCCGCATGTGACGCTGAAGCTTGCGACCTCGCTGGACGGGTGCATCGCGCGCGGTAATGGCGAAAGCCAGTGGATCACCGGCCCCGAGGCGCGCGCGCATGCGCATGTCGAACGCAGCCGGCACGACATCATCCTGGTCGGGCGCGGGACCTGGGAGATGGACCAGCCAAGGTTGGACGTGCGGCTGCCGGGGCTCGAATCGCGCTCGCCAAGGCGGGTGGTGCTGTCGAGCGCTGGCGTGACCGGGGATGCCGCGTGGATCGACTCGCCAGCGGCGATCGCGAACCTGGGCGGCGATCATGTCTTCATCGAAGGCGGAGCTGGCGCCGCGGCGGCATTCCTGGCCGCCGATCTGGTCGACCGCCTCGTGCTGTATCGCGCGCCGATCCTGATCGGGGGCGGCCGCCCTGCCGTGAACGACATCGGATTGGCGGCACTGAGCGAGGCGCATGGGCGCTGGGTACAGAGTGATGCGCGCCAGCTTGGCAGGGACCGGCTCGAGGTCTACGAGCGTTTGCGATGTTCACCGGGATCATAACCGACGTCGGCCAAATCACGCGCGTGGAAACGCGTGGCGATACGCGCGTGGTGGTTGGCACGAGCTACGAAACGCTGGAGATCGATCTGGGCGCTTCGGTCGCCTGTTCGGGCGTTTGCCTTACCGTCGTCGACAAGGGGCCGGACTGGCTGGCCTTTGACGTATCCGGCGAGACAGTGCAGCGAACGGCGCAGGGCCAGTGGAGCGAGGGGCGCCGGCTGAACCTTGAGCGCGCGATGAAGCTGGGCGACGAACTGGGCGGCCATATCGTGACCGGGCACGTCGACGGCATCGCCGAAGTGATCGGGGTCTGCCCCGATGGCGATTCGAAGCGCGTCGGCTTTCGCGTGTCCAGCGATCTGGCGCCATTCCTGGCGCCCAAGGGATCGGTGACAGTGGATGGCGTGTCGCTGACCGTCAACGAAGTCAGCGATGCCGAGGACGGTTCGACCCACTTCGCGGTCAACATCATACCCCATACCCAAGCGGTGACGACGCTTTCGGATCTGGCGCCGGGCAGCGCCGTCAACATCGAGATCGATGTGCTCGCCCGCTATCTCCAACGGATGGAACATTATCGTGCAAAAGCCCGCTGAACTCGCGCGTTTGCGCCACGCCTTTCTCTCGAGCCCCGAAGAGATCATCGACGAGGCGAAGAACGGCCGAATGTTCATCCTGGTCGATGACGAGGATCGCGAGAATGAAGGCGATCTGGTCATCCCCGCACAGATGGCGACGCCGGAGAAGATCAACTTCATGGCGCGGCACGGGCGCGGCCTGATCTGTCTGGCGATGACCAAGGCGCGCGTCGACGCGCTCGGGCTGGGGCTGATGAGCCGCCATAACGGCACGCGGCACGAGACGGCCTTCACCGTTTCGATCGAGGCGCGCGACGGCGTGACGACCGGCATCTCCGCCGCCGACCGCGCCCGCACGATCGCGGTGGCGATCGACGCGAGCAAGGGGCGCGAGGAGATCGTGACGCCGGGCCATGTATTCCCACTGGTCGCGCGCGATGGCGGCGTGCTGGTGCGTGCGGGTCATACCGAAGCGGCCGTCGACGTGTCGCGCCTCGCCGGCCTCAACCCGTCGGGCGTGATCTGCGAGATCATGAACGAGGACGGGACGATGTCCCGCATGGACGACCTTGTCGCCTTTGCGCAGCTCCACAACCTCAAGATCGGCACGATCCGTGATCTGATCGCCTATCGCCGTCGCTACGATCACTTGGTCGAGAAGAAGGCGGAAATGACCTTCGAATCGCGCTGGGGCGGGCAGTGGAAGGCGGTGACGTTCCACAACAAGGCAACCGGTGACGAGACGATCGCGCTGGTGAAGGGCAAGATTGATCCCGAGAAGCCGACGCTGGTGCGCATGCATACCGCCAGCTTCTTCGTCGACATGTTCGGCGAAGCGTCCGAGCGGTCGGGGCTGCTCTCCACCTCGATGGAGATGATCGCGGAAGAGGGCGCCGGCGTGATCGTGGTGATCAACCGCGCAATGAAGGGCGTGGTGTCGCGCTTCATGCAGCTGCGCGCGGAGGGCAAGGGTGCAGGGGCACCCGAGGTCGAGGAACTGCGCGACTATGGCGTCGGCGCGCAGATCCTGGCCGAACTGGGCGTGGAGGAAATGATCCTCCTGACCAACACGCATCACACGCTGGTCGGCCTCGATGGCTATGGCCTGTCGATCGTCGGTGAGCGGCCGATCACGGGCACTGCCGGCGAATGATGCGCACCGGCGCCGACGAAGCCGCGGCGCCGAAATATGCTCATGTCGAACGCGAGCGGCGGTGGCTGATCGACCCGGCCAGCCGCCCCGCGCCCGGTGCGGCGCATCTGCTGATCGAGGATCGCTACATCGCCGGTACGCGGATGCGCCTTCGCCGAATGACCGACAGCGCCAGCGGCGCCGTCGCGCTGAAGCTGACCAAGAAATATGACGCGGCCGATCCGCTCGCGCGGGCGATCGTCACCGCCTATCTCGACGATGCGGAGTTTGCGCTCCTCGCGGGGCTGCCGGGGGCGATGATCGTCAAGCGACGGTTCGACCTTTGCAGCCATGGCGTCACCTACAGCCTGGACCGGTTTGAAGGCGCGCTGGCCGGCCTGGAGCTTGCCGAGATCGAATGGGCCGACGATGCGGGGCTTCGAGGCTTGCCCGCGCCGCCCGGTGCGATACGGGAGGTCAGCAACGATCCGCGCTACCAAGGGGGCAGCCTGGTCGCAGCCGGCATACCAAAGGAAGAGTGATGGCCAATATCCTCATCGTCGAGGCGCGTTTCTACGATCACCTGAACGACATGCTGGTCGCCGGCGCGCGCGCCGCGATCGAGGCAGCGGGGCACCAGGCAGAGGTGGTGACCGTACCGGGGGCACTGGAAGTGCCGGGCGCGATTGCCATGGCCGCCGAGACGGGGCGCTATGATGCCTATGTCGCGCTTGGCGTGGTGATCCGCGGCGAGACCTATCACTTCGAGATCGTGTCCAACGAAAGCGCGCGCGGGATCATGGCGCTGACTATGGATGGCATTGCGATCGGCAACGGCATCCTGACCACCGAGAATGAGGAACAGGCGATCCGGCGGGCGGATCCGGCGCAGCTCGACAAGGGCGGCGGCGCGGCACAGGCGGCGTTGGCGATGCTGGACCTGCGCGAACGGCTCGGCTGACGCGCGGGTCGTTCCGCTGCCGGACATAATTCGTCACGGAGCCGCGCTAGTGGGTTGCGCGTAGGGTGCGCTACGGCCGCAACGAAGCAACCGTGAGCGTCAATGATCATTTCCTCTACCCCCCGCCTCAACGTCATCATTCAGGAGGTGTGGCGACCGCTGCTTGCCCTGTTCATCTGGGATTGCGTCGTCACCGGGATCTACGTGTTCCAGCCGTTTCGGGCACCCGAACTGCCGTTGACCATCTTCGGTTCGGTGCTGGCGCTGTTTCTCGGGTTCCGCACCAATTCCGCCTATCAGAGATGGTGGGAGTCGCGTGGGCTTTGGGGCCTGATGATCAATGCCTCCCGCAGCCTGGCGCGCACCGCGCGTAACTTCCTGCCGGATGACGAGGCGCGAGACCTGAAGCGAACGATCGTGCTGCGCCATGTCGCCTATGTGAACGCGCTGCGCTGCCAATTGCGCAAGCAGCCCGCCGACGCCGAAGTGCTCCGCTTCCTCTCGCGCGGGGAAGCGGAGCCGGCGCTGCAGCGGACCAATATCGCCAATGGCATCCTGGACGGATCATCCCGCCGCATCGACGATGCGCGCGCCAAGGGGTGGATCGACACCATCCAGCAGACGCATTTCGAAAGCCTGCTGGTCGACATTTCCAATGCGCAAGGCGGCATGGAGCGGATCAAGAACACGCCGCTGCCCAATCAGTACCGCTTCTTTCCGACGTTCTTCACTCGGCTGTTCTGCATCCTTCTGCCGATCGGCCTGGTCGAGACGCTGGGGATCGCCACGCCGGTCGGGTCGACGGTCGCGGGGCTGATGTTCCTGGCGGTGCTGCAGATCGGCGATGATCTGGTTGATCCATTCGCCAACACCATCCACGACGTCCCGCTTTCCGCCATGTGTCGGACGATCGAGATCGACCTGCTCCAGGCGATCGGCGACGAGGCCCCGCCGCCGTTGCAGCCGGTGAAGGGCGTGTTGTGGTGAGCGCAAGCGCTCATCGCGGCTGACCCGCCGCGCGGGAATGCTTGGCAAGACCGCTCGATCTTACTTATACTGATGTAAGTAGGATTGGAGAGAATCGCCCATGGCTCACGCGCACACGCTGGCGGGCAACCCGCACTGGCTGCCCGCCAATCCGCCCTCAGTGCTGAAGGACATCCCCGGCAGCCGCGGCTTGCCCTTTGTCGGCAACACCTTCGCCGTGCTGAAGGACCCGATCGGTTTCACCGATCGCATGGTCGCCAAATATGGCCCGGTCTATCGCAACCGCACCTTTGGCGGCGATGGCGTGATCCTGCTGGGCCCGGAAGCGAACGAGCTGGTCCTGTTCGACAAGGAAAAGAACTTCTCCTCCGAACAGGGATGGGGGCCGATTCTCAATCTCGTGTTTCCCCGTGGCCTGATGCTGATGGACTTCGAGAAGCATCGCGCGGATCGCAAGGCGCTGTCGGTGGCGTTCAAGCCGGAACCGATGCGCCATTATGCGGCGGAGCTGAACGCGGGCATCGCCGAACAGGTCGGCGGCTGGGCGAACAAGACCTTGCCTTTCTACAGCGCGATCAAGGCGTTGAGCCTGGACCTGGCGGCGACCAGTTTCCTCGGCGTTCCGCTGGGCCCAGAGGCGTCACGCATCAACCAGGCGTTTGTCGATGAAGTGCAGGCGTCCGTATCGCCCGTCCGCTCGCCCCTGCCGGGCACGTCGATGCGGCGGGGCGTGAAGGCGCGGGAGTATCTGGTCGACTATTTCACGCGAGAGATCCCGAACCGACGCCATGGCGAGGGTCAGGATTTCTTCTCGCAATTCTGCCGCGCCACCGACGAGGAAGGGCGCCCGCTCGCGGACGATGCCATTGTCGACCACATGAACTTTCTGATGATGGCGGCGCATGACACCATCACGTCATCGGCCACCAGCCTGGTCATGCTGCTCGGCAAGCATGTGGACTGGCAGGAGAAGCTGCGTGAGGAAGTGCAGGGGCTCGGCAGCAACGATGGCAGCGTGCCGTATGAACAGCTCGACCGACTGGTGCTGACGGAATGGGCATTCAAGGAATCGCTGAGGCTGATGCCGCCGGTGCCATCGATCCCGCGCCGGGCGATGCGCGACTTCACCTTTGGCGGGTACCACATTCCGGCGGGCACGTTCGTCGGCGTCAACACGGCCTACACCCATCACATGGCGGAGCATTGGCCCGATCCGAAGCGGTTCGACCCGACCCGCTTCTCCCCCGAATCGTCCAAGGGGCGGCATCGCTTCGCCTGGGTGCCGTTCGGCGGGGGCGCGCATATGTGCATCGGACTGCACTTCGCCACCATGCAGATCCGCATCCTCGTCGCGCATCTGCTCAGCCGCTACCACATCGAACTGTCGCCGGGCGCTGGCGCCGATTGGCAGATCTTCCCGATCCCGCGACCAAAGGACGGGCTGCCGGTGACGTTCAAGCCGTTGTAAAAGCTACACGTGCGTCGCGGCACCGGGTTTTCGTTGCCGCGGCGGCGCAGCCATGGTCTGAATTGGACCATGCTGGCTTATTCACAAGGTGTTCAATCCTTTATCGCTACGTCGCGGGCATGCGGATGTGCATTGCCTTGATCCTGCTGGCCCTTCCTGCGCCCGTTCCGGCGCAGCCGGGCGAGCAGCAGCGCGACGGCGTGGCCGCCTGGCGCGCGCTGCGCGAAGGCCGGATCCTGTCCATCAAGGAAATCGAACGCCGTGTGATCCCGACGATGCGGGATGCGCAATATATCGGATTCGATTTCGAGATGCCGAGTGCCGTTTACACGCTGAAATTCCTTCGCGACGGCACCGTGATCTGGGTAGATGTGGACGGCCGCTCCGGACAGGTGATCGGGCGGACGGGCAAGTGACCGCACCTTTTTCCGCGCGCCTGCCGGTGCTAATCAGCGCTGTTTATATGTGGGAGTGACCATGCGCGTCCTGATCGTCGAGGATGAGCCCAACCTGGGCCAGCAGCTGAAGAACACGCTGGAGGGTGCGGGCTATGCCATCGATCTCGCCACGGACGGCGAAGAGGGCCACTTCCTAGGCTCGACGGAAAACTATGACGCCATTGTTCTCGATCTCGGGTTGCCGGAGATCGATGGGCTGACGGTGCTCGATCGCTGGCGCAAGGAAGGCAAGACCATGCCGGTGCTGGTGCTGACGGCGCGCGACAGCTGGTCCGACAAGGTGGCCGGCCTGGACGCTGGCGCGGACGATTATGTCGCCAAGCCCTTCCAGACCGAAGAGCTGATCGCCCGGCTGCGCGCGCTTATCCGCCGTGCCTCGGGCAATGCCTCGTCCGAGCTGACCGCAGGCGACGTTCGCCTCGATACGCGATCGGGGAAGGTGACGCGGGCGGGCGAGCCGGTGAAGCTGACCGCGCAGGAGTACAAGCTGCTGTCATACCTGTTGCACCACAAGGGCAAGGTGGTCAGCCGTACCGAGCTGATCGAGCATATCTACGACCAGGATTTCGACCGCGATTCAAACACGATCGAGGTGTTCGTGACGCGCATCCGAAAGAAGCTGGGGCAGGATGTGATCACCACCATCCGTGGCCTTGGCTACAGCCTGGAAGATCCCGCAGCCTGAAGCATTTCGGCGCGCGGCTGCTCCCACAAACCAATGCGATCATATCCCGCCTCGCGCCAGGTATCCGCCACCATCTGCGGCTCGGCCCGTTCGATCGCGGGCGGGGAAGCATAGGCGGGGACGATGCCGGCGATCGTCCATGACGCAATCAGGAAGCCTGTCACCAGACTGACGAGCAGGCCTGCCACGCCCGCCAAGGCCATCACCGGAAAGGTACGCAACACGACGGCTCTCCTTTCGTTGAAGGTGAACAGCAAAGCGCCAGCATGGTTCCGATGCGCGACGAAGTGACGAGCAGCAGCGAGGGCCGGCTGGTCCATACCGGATCGCTGACCCGCCGCATGATCGTGATTGCGGCGGTGTGGATCACGCTGTTGCTGGCTGGCGGCGGGTTCGCGCTGGACCGCGTGCTGACCGCGGCCGTGACGCAGAATTTCGACGACCAGCTGGAATATGTGCTGCGATCGCTGCTCGTGTCTGCCGAGATCGGCCCGGAAGGCGAGGTGATCTTCAACCGCGAACCGGCCGACCAGCGTTTTCTGGAACCCTATTCCGGCCTGTATTGGCAGGTCTCAGGCGCGGGACGCGAGGCGTTCCCCTCGCGATCGCTATGGGACCGGCAACTCGCCCATACCGAGACGCATAACGACCGCGGCGTCCATATCTACAACAGCGATCAGTTCGGGACGGAGAAGCTGCGGGTCGTCGAGCGTGATGTGAAGCTGCCGGGTTCGGAGGTGCGCTGGCGCTTTCAGGTGGCGCAAAGTCGCGAGGGGTTGGATGCCCAGATCGGAGCGCTGCGCCGGACGCTGGTGCGCAGCTTCCTGCTGCTCGGTCTGGGGCTGATGGTGCTGGCCGCGTTGCAGACCTTTTACGGGCTTCTGCCGCTGCGCAAGCTTCGGCTGGAGATTGCGCGGATGCGGGGCGGCCGCACCAACCGGATCGCCGGGCCGTTGCCAGTCGAGGTGGCGCCGCTGGTGGAGGAACTGAACGCGCTGGTCGCCCATAATGAAACGCAGGCGGAGGAGGCGCGCCGCCATGCCGGCAACCTTGCCCATGCGCTGAAGACGCCGCTGACCGTGATCATGAATGCCGCCACCGCGCAATCGGACGACCTGGCCGATACCGTGGTGCGCGAGGCGCGGACGATGCGGCGGCAGGTCGACCACCATCTTGCACGCGCGCGGGCGGTGGGGCGGCGCGGATCGGCGCATAGCCGCGCCGAGGTGTGGCCGAGCGTGGAATCGGTCGAGCGCGCGGTACAACGGCTGTACCCTCATGTCCGCATCGACATGGACGGGCCAAAAGATCTGGTCGCCCATATCGAACGCCAGGATCTGGACGAGATCATGGGCAATCTGGTGGAGAATGCCGCCAAATATGGCGGTGGCAGCGTATTCGTGACGGTAAGCGCGCAGGCCGGCTTCGTGGAGATCATGGTCGAGGATGACGGCATGGGCATCCCTGAGGCCGATCGCATCCGGATCTTCGATCGCGGCGTGCGGTTGGATACGGGCAAGCCGGGCACGGGATTGGGGCTGGCGATCGTGCGCGACGTGGCAGAGATCTATGAAGGCACGGTGAGCCTGGAGGAAAGCGAGGATCTCGGCGGGCTGCTGGTGCGGCTGCGCCTGCCGATGGCGACCTGAAGAAGTCCTACCCGTAGATCCACGCAGTGGCAGCGCTTAACGGGGGCGCGGCTCGGCAGTGAGGCGGGAGATCAGCGCGGCGCTGCGCAGTGCCTGACGCGGCAGGCTCTTCAAGTCCACCCATTCGCCCACCGCATGGGCGCCGCCGCCCGATACGCCCATGCCACCCAGCGTGACCGCGTCTGCGGCGACGAAGCTGGAGTCCGCCGCGCCGCGCTTGGCCGGATCCATCTCCTGCATTTCAGGAAGGCCGAGATCGCGGTTCACCTGGTTGAGCTTGCCCATCAGAGCGCGGTTGCCAGCCGTAGGCGGCATCGACGGATAGCCTTCGAAGAAGCGGATCGACCCGTCGGTGCCGGGCAGGTGCTTGGCGACGATCGCCTCCATCGCGGCCTTGATGCGCGCGTCCTGCTCGGGCGAGAGGCTGCGCAGATCGCCGCGCGCCACCGCGCGCGCGGGAATGACGTTGGTCTTTCCCTCTGCCGTGCCCTTCACGCCTGGCTCGTCCAGCGATGCCGGCGTTCCACCGACCACGACACTCGCGTTGAAGGTGAGGTTCGGCTCGGGCAAGGTGCGGCGGAATTCATCGAGGATGCGCGCGAGCTCGTACACCGCGCCATACCCCATGGATTCGTTGAAGATGCCACTGGAATGGCCGGTGCGGCCGGTGGTGACGATTTCCCAATTGGTGGAGCTGCGCCGGGCGGTGGTGGCAAATTCCTGGCTGCCCATGACGGCAAGGTTCTCATATTCAAGAGCCACGTCCGCCCATTTGCCCGCCTCCACCAGGTCCTTGCGCGCGAGCTCAAGCGGAGCGCCGGTCTTTTCCTCGTCGCCGGTCAGGACGACCTTCAGATCCGCATTCTTGAGCGTGCCCGCTGCCTGCATCGCGCGCAGCGTGGCGACGATCACGACCAGACCGCCCTTGTCATCGCCTACGCCCGGCCCGGTCACACGATCCTCCTCGCGCGACCAGCCGGTGAACGGGCTATCGGGTTCGAACACCGTGTCGAGATGGCCGATCAGCAACACGCGCTGTCCACGGCCGTTGCCCTTGTGGGTGGCGATCAGATGACCCGCTCGGCCGGTGGCGGTCATGTCGAACCATTGGACGGTGAAGCCGAGCGGTTCGAGCTCCGCGCGCATCATTTCGCCCACCGCCTTCACCCCGGCGAGGTTGAGGCTGCCGGAATTCTGCCGGACGAGCTTTTCCAGCAGCGCTTCATGGCGCGGCGCCTCCTGCGCGATCACGTCCTTCATTCGTGTCTCGGGCCCGCTGGCGGCGGCGCTGAGAAGGAGCGCGAGCGCAGGTGCGGCGATGAAGGTGCGGGCGAAGCGGGGACGGCTGAGGAGCATCCGTTCAGGCTAGGGCAGCGGAATCTGGATGAACAGGGCATCATGTCAAATCATTGCGGCTTTGCCGGTGCATTGATCGCGAGGCCGGGTTCAGCCATTCGCAAAGCGCCGCGCAGGTCGGCGCGGTCACGCGAGCGGGCGAAAAAGTCCGCCGCACAGGCAGGAGACCGAACATGAACCTTTTCATCACCGCCGGGCTGCTGCTCGGCGCGCAAGCGGCCGACGCGCATCGTGTCGCGGTCGATCATCGCGGACAGCGCGTGGACGTGACGTACCGCAGCGATCTGAACGTCATTCACAAGCAGGTCGGCACCACCGGACCGGGCGGCCGCGCCAACACCTTGCGCTGCGCGTGGAAGGCGACGGTAAGCGTCAATCGCGAAGCGCGCAGCGCGGCGGGACACGTGCTGACCCGGACCATCGCGAGCGAAACGCCGATCGAAGGCAGCCGGCCGGGTTGGTGCGCAGGGCAGCGATCGGCGATCGCACAGGAAGTGGCGGCGCGGAGTAGCGCGGTGCGCGAGCATCTGCTTGCCGTGGCGGAGCAGGACCGCGAGGCGCTGGCGCTGGAACTGGATGCCGCTCACATGCCGGTACGCAGCTGACGTGAAGCTGATTCACATCATGGTCGCCGCGGCATGGAGCGCCGCGGCCCTTCCGGCATTCGCTCAGGCCGATCTGGGCGCCAGTGTCGAAGTAGCGACGGACGAGCGGCGGCGCGGCATCAGCTGGAGCGACGGGGAGCTTGCCCCGGCGGCGAGCGTCCGCGCCGGCGTGCCGTTCGGCCTTGATCTGAGCGCGCGGATCACCGGCACGCGCGGCGATCCGCGCCATGGCGGCGCCGACGCGGTGGTCGACGTGACAGGCGGCTTCGCCCGCGATATCGGTGGCGGCCTTCGGCTCGACGGGTTCGTTACCGGGCATCTGTTCACCGGGGCGGCGGAGGCCTTCGATTACGTCGAGGTGGGGGCGGGCGCCAGCTATGCGCTGGGCCCGGCCGAGATCGGGATCGACGCCCGCTATGCGCCGGATCAGGCCGCGATCGGCGGCGACAACCTGTGGTTCGGCGCGCGTGCCAGAGTGGGCGTGCCGGCGACGCCGTTCACCGTGAACGCTTCGCTTGGCCGTTCCACCGGCAGCGTCGATGACTGGCGGCGGGCGGCGCGCCTTCGTCCTGGCGGCGACTATACCGATTGGTCGCTGGGCGTGGACCATATCACCGGCCCGGTGAGCCTTGGCCTGGTGTATAGCGGCACCGATATCGAACAGGTGGCGGACTCCCCCTTCGCCAATGCGCGCCACACGGGTGACAAGGTGACGGCGCGGCTCGCCATCAGCTTCTAACGGGACGGTCGCACCGCGCCCTGCCCGGGCACGGTGCGACCTGAAGGGCAGCAGCCCCCGCCTCTTCCTTTTCCTTCGTCGACCCGCCAGAAGACGGGCAAACAAGATGGGAGAGGGACCATGAAGTCACCGATTTGCGCGATGCTGGGCATCGATTTCCCGCTGCTCGCATTCAGCCATTGCCGCGACGTGGTGGCCGCGGTGAGCCGGGCGGGTGGCTTCGGGGTGCTGGGCGCGACCGGGCACACGCTGGAGAGCCTGGAGACGGAGCTCGCCTGGATCGATGCGCATGTCGACGGCAAGCCTTACGGGCTGGACGTGTTGATTCCCGAAAATCTGGCGACTGGCGGTGCGAAAGGGCTGACGCGTGCGTCGATCATGGACAAGGTGCCGCCCGAACATCGTGCGTTCGTCGGACAGCTGGCGGAAAAGCACCATTTCGCCATGCCGGAGGAGCGGGCCGACTCTGATGCGCCGGCCCCGTTCGACCCCAATCTTGCGCTCGAAATGCTCAACGTCGCCTTTCGCCATCCCATCAAGCTGATCGCCAACGCGCTTGGCGTGCCGCCCAAGGCGATGATCGACATGGGGCGCGAGCGCGGCGTGCCGGTCGCGGCGCTGGTCGGCGCCAAGGAACATGCCATCCGCCAGGTGGAGGCAGGCGTCGACATCCTGGTGGTGCAGGGCGGCGAGGCCGGCGGCCATTGCGGAGAAGTTTCGACCATGGTGCTGGTGCCCGAAGTGATCCGGGCGCTGGAAGCGCGCGGCCAGCGTGTGCCGGTGCTGGCTGCCGGCGGGATCATGACCGGCGGGCAGATGGCGGCATCCATGGCAATGGGCGCCGACGGCGTTTGGACCGGATCGGTTTGGCTAGCGACGCCTGAAAGCGAATGTTCGGACGTCTTTCGCGACAAGATGGTTGAGGCCAGTTCGCGCGACACGGTGCGCTCCAAGAGCCGCACGGGGAAGCCATCGCGGCAGCTCCGCTCGGCCTGGACCGATGCTTGGGAGGGGCCAGAATCGCCTGGGCCACTGCCGATGCCGTACCAGAGCCTGATCAGCGAGCCGGCAATCCGCGCCTGCGACCTCGCCGCGCAAAAGGGCGATCCTGCCGCGCGTGAGATGGTGACTTACTTCGTCGGCCAAGGCGTTGGTCTGGTCGATCAGGTTCGTCCTGCGGGACAGGTGGTGCAGGACTTCAAACTGGAGTTCGCCGAGGCAGTGGAGCGCATGACCAACCTGATCGGCGACTGACTCGTCTCATCCGATTAGGGCGCATCTTCATCGCGCCGCTAACATTTAGGTAACGCCCTCTTCCCCAGGTCGTCCCGGCATGCCGCAGTCGCGCGGCGTGGACATACTGGGGGCAACGAGCCATGCGCTTGTATCTTGCAAGCTCGTTCATTTTCCCGCGCAGCCTGCAGTTGCGGCTGTTTGCGGTCTGTTTCGTCGGCACGCACCTGCCGCTTGCCGCTTTTCTGGCGTGGGCCGCGACGACGAGCCGGCTGGACTGGCCGGGGGCCATTGTCGTGACAGTGGCCACGCTGCTTGGGACGGTGATCGCGGTCGGCGGCATCTATGCGCTGCTGGCCCCGATCGACGTTGCGGCACGTGCGTTGAACGATGCCGGCGATGGGGAGATCACCCCGGTACCGCAGCTGTCGGGCAGCGACCTTGCCGCGCGTCTCTTCGCCGGGGTCAACCGGGCGGCCGGAGCGACGGCGGAACGGATGCGCAAGCTGAGCCGGGAGGCGATCAGCGACCCGCTGACCGGCGTGTTGAACCGCCGCGGCTTGCTCCAGCGGCTGGACGTGCTGTCGGAGCATGAAACGACCGGGGCGCTGGCGCTGGTCGACATGGATCATTTCAAGCTGGTGAACGACCTGCTCGGTCATGAGACGGGCGACCGGGTGCTGCAGGATTTCGCCAAGGTGCTGGCCGGCACGGTCCGGCATACGGACCTGGTGGCACGCTGGGGCGGCGAGGAGTTTCTGGTCTTCTTTCGAGGCGCGACCGAGGCGCAGGCCCAATCGGTGCTGATGCGCATTGCCGAGCGGATCCGCAACGAACCGCTGGCGCATGTCGGCGAACGGCCGCTGACCTTCTCGGCCGGGACAACGGCGGCGTCCCGGCGTACGCTGGAGGAGGCGCTGCGCCGCGCCGATGGCGCGCTCTACGAGGCGAAGCACCGCGGCCGGGCTCGGATCCTGAGCAGTGCGGAGATACAGTCCTGATCGCGCGAAGGTCGACCGCCTGCGCTCAATAATCAGATCCCCTCGGCGAACACCTTGTGACCGGCGGCCTCGAGCGCCGTGGTGAGATCGGCGATGCAGGCGTCCACCGCCGCGCCATCCGGCGAGCGAACGACGAAATTCGCCCCGGTGCGCCCCTCCCGAAAGAACGGGTAGCTGCCGATCGCGACGCCTTCATGCGTGCGCTCCGCATCGCGCAGCACGTCGGCGATCTCGCTTTCGGCGACCCAGCAGCCGATCTGCCGGCTGATCACCGGGTGGCCACCCTGGAGCGTACCGGTGAGGGAATCGAGCATGCCGGCAGTGATGTGGGGCACGCCGGCCATGATGAAGACATTGCCGATGTGGATGCCGGGCGCGCCCGACATCCGGTTCTCGATCAGCTCTGCGCCTTCCGGCACGCGCGCCATGCGCAGCCGAGCCTCACTCGCGCCGCCACGCGTAGCGTAATAACGCTCCAGCACGGCCACGGCGGCGGGATGATGAACGACCCCGACCCCGAGCGCGGCGGCGATGGCGTCCACCGTGATGTCGTCATGGGTAGGGCCGATACCACCGGTGGTGAAGAGATAGTCGTTGCGGGCGCGCAACGTATTCACCGCCTCAACGATGGCTTCTTCCCGATCGGGCACGACGCGCACCTCGACCAGGCGGATGCCCTGAACATTCAACCATTGCGCGATCTGCGCGACGTTCTTGTCCTGCGTTCGGCCGGAGAGGATCTCGTCACCGATCACGACGAGGGCGGCGGTCCAGATGCGTTCGCTTTCCATGCGAGCCCCGGCATAGCCTCGCAAAACTACCCTCGTCACGCTATATCGGTCGCCATGACCGAATATGTTACCGTCACCAGCGATGCGCCGCTGGGCCGCAACGGCGCCATCAAGCTGCATGGCCCCGAAGCCTTCACCGGGATGCACGCCGCTGGCCAGCTTGCCGCCGAAACGCTCGACATGATCGTGCCGCACATGGTGCCCGGCGTGACCACCGCCGAGATCGACCGCCTGGTGTACGACTTTATCAAGAGCCGTGGCGGTGTGCCCGCGACGCTTGGCTACCGCGGCTATACGCACAGCTGCTGTATCTCGATCAATCACGTCGTATGCCACGGCATTCCGAGCGAGAAGGCACTGAAATCGGGCGATATCGTCAATGTCGACGTGACGCCGATCCTCGACGGCTGGCATGGCGATTCTTCTCGCATGTACCTGATCGGCGATGTTCCGCTGAAGGCGCGGCGCCTGGTGGACGTGACCTATGAATGCCTGATGCTGGGGATTGAACAGGCGAAGCCGGGCAACACGCTGGGCGATGTGGCGCATGTGATCCAGCGCTATGCAGAATCCCATCGCTATGGCGTGGTGCGCGACTTTTGCGGGCACGGGCTGGGGCGGTTGTTCCATGATGCGCCCGAAGTGGTGCACGTCGGCCGGCCGGGGACGGGCCCCGAGCTGAAGCCGGGCATGATCTTCACCATCGAGCCGATGATTAACATCGGGCGTCCGGACGTGAAGCTGCTGGACGATGGCTGGACGGCCGTGACGCGCGACCGATCCCTGTCGGCGCAGTTCGAACATTCGATCGGCATCACCGAGGAGGGCTGCGAAGTCTTCACCTTCTCGCCGGCCGGGCTGCACAAGCCGCCTTTCGCCTGACAGTCGTTCGCGCTGAGCAACGTCGCGGCACAGCCCGCGAGTGGCGACTGGCAGGGCAGGTCCCTCGACGTCGCTCGGCACGGACGGGATGAACCTGACACCTTCGTCAGGCTAACCGCTTCGGTTTAACCACTTCCCTTCCTCACCAACCTGCGTCAGTCTCCCGCCAAAGCTCGAACAGGGGCGGGGAGAGGAATATGCGGATCGGATGGGCGCTGCTGGCGGCGCTGGCGCTCACATCGTGCAAGGCGGCGACGGATGAGCCGGCCGCAGCGGATCGTTCCGCGACCACCGGCGTCGGCAAGGTCGATGCCGCGCTGCTGACCAGCGGCGGTGACGGGCGCGACTGGGCGATGACGGGCTTCAACTATGCCGAGCAGCGTTTCTCGCCACTGACGCAGATCAACGCCGGCAATGTCGGCGAGCTTGGCCTGGCCTGGTACGCCGACATGCCGGATGCCCGAGGACAGGAAGCGACGCCGGTCGTGATCGACGGCAAGATGTTCGTGACCGGGCCGTGGTCGAAGGTCTTCGCCTTTGATGCGGCGACGGGGCAGAAGCTTTGGGAGTTCGATCCCAAGGTCAGCCGCGAAAAGGGCGTTCAGGCGTGCTGCGACGTCGTCAATCGGGGCGTCGCCGCGTGGAAGGGGCGTCTGTATGTCGGCACGATCGACGGCCGGCTGATCGCGCTGGATGCGGCCACTGGCGCGCAGGACTGGTCGGTCCAGACCACCGACAATTCGAAGCCTTATACCATCACCGGCGCGCCGCGGGTGATGAAGGGCATGGTGGTGATCGGCAATGGCGGCGCCGAGTTCGGCGTGCGCGGCTATGTCACTGCTTATGATGCGGCGACCGGCGCGAAGAAGTGGCGCTTCTACACCGTTCCCAACCCGACCGGCGCGCCCGATGGCGAGGCGAGCGACGCGGCGATGGCGAAGGTGGCGCCGACCTGGTCGAAGAACGGCCAGTGGAAGCAATCGGGCGGTGGCGGCACGGTGTGGGACTCGATCGTTTATGACGCGGAGCTCGACCAACTTTATCTGGGTGTCGGCAACGGATCGCCCTGGAACCATGGCCTGCGCAGCGAAGGGCAGGGCGACAATCTGTTCCTTTCCTCCATCGTCGCGCTGAAGCCCGACACTGGCGAATATGTCTGGCATTACCAGGAGACACCGGGCGAGACCTGGGACTTCACCGCGACCCAGCCGATCAATCTCGCCACGCTCAACATCGGTGGCCAGCAGCGCCGCGTGTTGATGCAGGCACCCAAGAACGGCTTTTTCTATGTCATCGACCGGACGAACGGTAAGCTGATCAACGCCGGCCAGTTCATCCCCGGCGTCAATTGGGCGTCGGGCTATGACATGAAGACCGGACGCCCGATCGAGAATCCGGAAGCGCGCTATTACAAGACGGGCAAGCCGTTCCTTGCCGTGCCGAGCGCGATTGCGGCGCATAACTGGCAGCCGATGAGCTTCAATCCAAAGGCGGGGCTGGCCTATATTCCGGCGCAGATCGTCGGATCGGCCTATCTCAACCCATCCTCGCCGCTCGACGGGGCCAAGCCGCTCGGCTTCAACGTCGGGCAGGATCTGGGCAACGCCATGTATCCGCGCGACGCGTCGGCGGTGAAACAGGCGATTGCCGGCGCCACCGGGCGGCTGGTCGCCTGGGATCCGGTTGCTAACAAGGCACGCTGGACGGTGGATTATCCGACGCCGTGGAACGGCGGCACGATGACGACCGCCGGCAACCTCGTGTTCCAGGGCACGGCGCTGGGCGAGTTCCGTGCCTATGCGGCGGACACGGGAAAACAGCTCTTCACCTATCCGGTTGGCACCGGGATCATGGCCGGCGCGTCCACCTTCATGATCGGCAACGAGCAATATGTCGCGGTGCTGGCCGGGCGCGGCGGGGCGCTGCCGCTATCGATCGGTTATGCCATCGGCAAGGCGCGCGACGTACCCAATGTGCCACGCCTGCTCGTTTTCAAGCTGGGCGGCAAGACGCAACTGCCCGGTTCGCAGCCGCAGGATTCGACCCCGGTGAACCTGCCCGAGAACGAGGCCACGCCGCAGCAGGTAGCGCAGGGACAGGCCTTGTTCGGCCGCTACTGCCAGGTCTGCCACGGCGCCAGCGCGGGCGGTGGCGGCGTACTGCCCAACCTGCAGCGGTCGGCAACGCTAGGAGATCCAGACACGTGGAAGGCGATCCTGATTGACGGCATGTTGAAGGACAAGGGCATGGTCAGCTTCGCCAAGGTGATGACGCCGGAACAGGCGCAGCTCGTCCGGCTCTACGTCATCGACGAGGCGCATTGGGCGCAGAAGAACCTTGGTGGCGGAACAAAGGCCGTGGCACCGGTGCCGGGCGCGCAGAATTCGCCGGTGCCGACGGGCGTTCGCTGAGAAGGCGGGGTGCTGCATAACGCGGCACCCACCCGCTCACTGCCCGTTTTTCGAGCACCCGGCAAAGCCGTACCCGAGCCGAGTCGCCACCTTGCTCTCTTGGCCCCCGGCTGGCACGTTCGATGCAAGCACCGAAGGCGGGGCGAGGGTTCAAACCAGGGGTGGGCGTTTCCGCGTGAAGAAGATCGAAGCGATCATCAAACCGTTCAAGCTCGATGAGGTGAAGGAGGCGCTGCACGAAGTAGGGGTGTCCGGCATCACCGTGACCGAAGCCAAGGGCTTTGGGCGGCAGAAGGGCCACACCGAACTGTATCGCGGCGCTGAATATGTCGTGGACTTCCTTCCCAAGGTGAAGCTTGAGGTGGTGGTCGAGGATGGCCTGGTCGATCGGGTGGTGGAAGCGATCGCTCAGGCGGCGCAGACGGGCCGCATCGGCGACGGCAAGATCTTCGTCATCCCCGTGGAGACCGCACTGCGCATTCGCACAGGTGAGCGCAACGACGACGCAATCTGATCGTCGGATCTACCCTCCCGCGAGGGACCTCATGAAAGATATCACTTTGATGAGGTTCGGAAAGGGAGGGGCGGGGGAGGGCCGCAGGGCTGCGCTCCTCCGACGACATTCCCTCCCCTAACCCCTCCCGCGAGCGGGAGGGGCGTTAGAGATCGAAGAAGGAACGAACAGAAATGGCAACGACCGCCGCAGACGTCATCAAGCGCATCAAGGACGAAGAGATCGAGTGGGTCGACCTGCGCTTCACCGATCCCAAGGGCAAGTGGCAGCACCTGACCATGGTTGCCAGCGTGATGGGCGAAGACGAGTGGACCGACGGCCTGATGTTCGACGGCTCGTCGATCGAAGGCTGGAAGGCGATCAACGAATCCGACATGATCCTGAAGCCGGATCTGGACGCCGTTTACACCGATCCGTTCTCTGCCACGCCGATGCTGATCGTGTTCTGCGACATCCTCGAGCCGTCGACCGGCGAGGGCTATGCCCGTGACCCGCGCACCACCGCGAAGCGCGCCGAGGCTTATGTCGCCTCCACCGGCATCGGCGACACCGTCTATGTCGGCCCGGAAGCCGAATTCTTCATGTTCGACAACGTGCAGTTCGACACGAACTACGCCGAATCCTACTTCAAGATCGACGATATCGAGCTGCCGACCAACACCGGTCGGGAGTATGAGGGCGGCAACCTCGCCCACCGCCCGCGCGCCAAGGGCGGCTATTTCCCCGTCGCGCCGGTCGACAGCGCAGTCGACATCCGCGGCGAGATGGTCTCGACGATGATCGAGATGGGCCTGCCGTGCGACAAGCATCACCATGAGGTGGCCGCGGCGCAGCACGAGCTCGGCCTCACCTTCGGCACGCTGACCACCACCGCCGATCGCATGCAGATCTACAAGTATGTCGTGCATCAGGTCGCGCATGCCTATGGCAAGTCGGCGACCTTCATGCCCAAGCCGATCAAGGAAGATAACGGCTCGGGCATGCACACCCACTTCTCGATCTGGGATGGCAAGAACCCGCTGTTCGCCGGCAACGGCTATGCCGGGCTCAGCGACATGTGCCTGTATTTCATCGGCGGCATCATCAAGCACGCCAAGGCGATCAACGCCTTCACCAATCCGACCACCAACAGCTACAAGCGGCTGGTGCCGGGTTACGAAGCGCCGGTGCTGCTCGCCTATTCGAGCCGCAACCGTTCGGCATCGTGCCGCATCCCGTACGGCACGGGCGCCAAGTCGAAGCGCGTCGAGGTGCGGTTCCCGGATGCGATGGCGAACCCATATCTCGCTTATGCCGCGCTGCTGATGGCCGGCCTCGATGGCATCCAGAACAAGATCCATCCAGGCGAGGCGATGGACAAGAACCTGTACGATCTGCCCCCGGCCGAGCTCGCCGAAGTGCCGACCGTAGCCGGTTCGCTCCGCGAGGCGCTGGACAGCCTGCTGGCCGATCACGACTTCCTCTTGAAGGGTGACGTGTTCACCAAGGATCAGATCGAGGCTTATGTCGAACTGAAGTGGAGCGAGGTCGCCCGTTGGGAAATGACCCCGAGCCCGGTCGAATTCGACATGTACTACAGCGCCTGAGCGCGCCGCGCCGACACGTGCTGCGGCGGCCGACGGTCCGTTGCGCCGGCCCTGTCGGCCGGCCCCGGGACGGCGAGGGCCTCGTCTGAGCGCTTGGCTTGGCAGGCGGTCGAAGGGCGGTTTTGCTGCTGTGGAATGATGAGTGGGCGCCGGCGAAATCCCGGCGCCCTTTCTTTTGGCAACCCTGTGGTGACCGCAATGCGCTCGACGGGCGGCTCGCGACGGCTAGAGTGGCGGCATGTTCAATGACACGTCGACGCCGCTCTCACTTCTCGCCACACGCCGATCAGGAAAGCCCCGCGATCTTTCGGCACCCGGGCCGGACCACGCCCAACTTGCCGAAATGTGCGCGATCGCCTGCCGCACGCCCGATCACGGGAAGCTAGCGCCCTGGCGGTTCGTGATCGTCGAGCCGGAACAGCGTGCCGATTTCGCGGCACTTCTGCTCGAGGCCTACACCGCCGAACGCCCGGAGGCGAAGCGGCTGGAACTGGAGGCGATCGAACAGTTCGCCCATCAGGCACCCGCACTGGTGGTGGCGCTGTCGTCGCCGCGGACGGATAGCCAGATCCCGCTGTGGGAGCAGGAACTGTCGGCCGGGGCCGCCTGCATGAACCTGCTGCATGCGGCCCATGCGATGGGATTCGCCGGCGGTTGGCTGACGACCTGGGCCGCCTTTAACGATCAAGTTCGCGATGCGTTTGGCGCTGCGCCTGAGCGGATCGCCGGATTCATCTTCATCGGCACGCCATCGCGACCGCTGGAGGAGCGTCCGCGGCCGGATCTCGGAACGGCCATTCAAACCTGGCGGCGGTGACGGCTTAGCTGCGGCCAGCAAACATGAAGGCGGCGGCACCGATCAGGCAGGCGAATGCGCCAGCGTGTCGCCAGCTCAACTGTTCGCCAAGAACAAGGACGGCGAAGGCGCCGAACACCAGGAGCGTGATGACCTCCTGCGCCACCTTCAACTGCCCGCCCGTCCAGCCGCTGGCATAGCCGAGCCGATTGGCCGGCACGGCGAAGCAATATTCGACCAGCGCAATGCCCCAGCTCAGCAGAATGACATTGGGCAGCGGCTTCGCCATCCCGCCTTTCAGGTGCCAGTACCAAGCGATGGTCATGAAGACGTTGGAGACGAGGAGCAGGGCGATCGTCGGCATCCAGCCGGTGTAGGCGCTGCGAGCAATTGGTGACAGCCTGTTGATCCGGACGCGTCGCCGCTGCGGGCGGGTGCGGTCATCGTGATTTGTGTGCCGGCGATTGCCGGTGCCCGCGCGCTATCTGCTTACGATAAGGCGCGGCATTCGGTAGGCGCGAAGCGGGGCCGGGAGAAGGTGGCCCGATCGCCCTTGCCGCGAAGGTCATAGCCATGGCCGGCGTAGTGAATGCCCGAGCCGACCGGCTGCCCCTCAAGTTGAACACTGATCGACGGGAGCGAGATGACAGCGGTGTTCGTGCGATTGTCGAAGCGCGCCGCGAATTCGGTGCCGTTCTCACATCGATAGCGGACGAAGATCTGGTCGGCGGTATCTGATCGGGCGGGGCGGGGGCGAAGGCCGGATTCGTGGATTCGCCAGCTGCGCTGCCGCTCAGTCGCGCCGTCGATCGGTCCGGTACGATGCAACGTTACCGGTCCCGCCATCGTGAACGGGCTTCCATCGTGCAAGGTGCCGGCAGCCGTGACAGGGAAGGTAACGTAGCGCTGGCCGGCGCCCGCATCGACCCGGCCCGGTGAACCGATCTCCGCCTCGAAGCTACGGTATTTGGCGAAGCTTTGGGCAAAAGCCTCGCGCGACATGCCCGACGCAGCTCCGTCGCGATCCCATAAATCCCAAGCTTCCTTGTACCGGCGCTCGCCGATCAACCGGAAATAGCCACGCAGCGTTGTCGCTGCAGACTTCCGATCCTCGTCGTCAGGGAGTGCCGCGCCTCGACCGGCGGGGCCGGGGGGCGGCAGCGGATCCGTTCGGACCGCGCTTCCAGCGGGTGATTGCGGCCGGGCCGGCGAGGACTGAACCGGCGCTTGCGGTGCGGACGAGCTGGTGTCGCGATGATTGCCGATCGCGTCGCGCGCGGCCTGCGCCGCATCCGCTATGTCGACCTCATCGGAAGGCTGCCGGGGCGAGCAGGCCGGACATAGCAGAACCATGGCCGCCCCGAGATGCAGCGCCTGTGCCTGATTAGGAATTGAGCGCGATGTCATCAGGATCATCGAGGTCCTCGTCATCATCGACGGTCCCGTTGTCGAACTCGTCCTGGACTTCATCCTCGGCGATGTCGTCTTCGTCCTGATCGGCGTCATCGTCCTGTTCCGCGACTTCGTCGTCGCGCATCACAAGCTCGTCTTCCTCCACATCGTCGATGTCCTCGATGTCGAGATCCGGATCGAGATCGGTGATGATGGTGCCGTCGCCCGGACCATCCCTGGTCGCTTCCAGAATCTCCGCGCGCTGGCTTTCGTCGTAGCCGTCCTCATCATAGCCGTGGTCGTCTGCGCCGTGGCTGGTCACCTGATGGCCGCCCATGATCGTTCCTCCTGATCGTGCGCTTTCGAACGGATGCACACCGCGCCCGGTTCCGGCTGATGCGCCGAACAAATGGGCGGCAAGCGGCGGCAGGTGGGGAATTTCGGCCACACTGGCGGGGTTAGCGCCGCGCGCTTATGTAGCGACCATTCCGCTATTCCATGAAGGCGTTAGTGATGCTTGATACCCCGTTGGCGAAGGTGCCGACGCTGAGCCTGGCCGATCAGGCCCACGATCCCGACCGGTTCGCCGCAGATCTGGGCGGTTCGTTTCGCCGTTTCGGTTTTGCCATCGTCGCCGACCACGGCATCCCGCAGGAGCTGATCGCGCGCGCCTGGTCTCAGACCGAGGCATTGTTCGCGCTCCCCGATGAAGAAAAGCGTGGCTATTTCATCGAAGGAGCAGGCGGCGCGCGTGGGTACACGCCGTTCAAGACCGAGATTGCGAAGGACGCCAAGCACGTCGACCTAAAGGAATTCTGGCACGTCGGGCGCGAGCTGCCGAGCGGCCATCATTACGAAAGCGAGATGCCGGCGAACGTCTGGCCGGCGCGACCCGAGGGGTTCAAGGACACGTTCATTGAACTGTTCCGCGCCTTTGACACGGCCGGCGACAAGCTCCTTTCCGCCATCGCTCGCCACCTTGGCCTGACACCGAACTGGTTCGATCCCGCGGTGAAGGACGGCAATTCGGTTCTTCGTCTGCTTCACTACCCGCCTATTCCGGCCGATGCGGAGGGCGTGCGCGCCGGTGCGCACGAGGATATCAACCTGATCACCCTGCTGCTCGGTGCCGAGGAATCGGGCCTTGAACTGCTCGATCGCGATTCGGGTACGTGGCTGGCGATCAAGCCGCCGGAAGGCGCGATGGTGGTGAATGTCGGCGACATGCTGCAACGGCTGACCAACCATGTCCTGCCGTCGACCACGCATCGTGTGGTCAATCCGCCGCCCGAGCGGCGCGGGCATTCTCGCTATTCCATGCCCTTCTTCCTGCATCCGGCGCCCGATTTCATGATCGAGACGCTGCCGCAGACGATAACGTCGGAAAACCCGAACCGCTATCCAACGCCGATCACGGCAAACGGCTACCTTCACGAGCGGCTCGTGGAAATCGGCCTGATCAAGAAGTGATCTGGAGGCGGGGCAGCGATGCCCCGCCTTTTTTGTAGGAGCATCCGCAGAGTGGTTGCTCCTGCTCGCAGCCCCGCCGATTAGCGGCTGGCAAGGAAAGTCTTCAGGTCACCCTTGGTGGCGCCATTCGCCGCCGCCGTCAGTTGCGCATCGCTGCGCGGCGCCATCATGTCACCGGCATAGGCCATGTCGGTCACCTCTACCGTGGCGCCCATCTCCGTCGCGGCGAACAGCTTCTTGGCAAAGCTGGCAGGCACGCGAATGCACCCGTGCGAGGCGGGGAAACCCGGGTTCTTGCCGGCGTGAATGGCGATGCCATCCCAGGTCAGCCGCTGCATGTAGGGCATGGGGGCGTCGTCGTAGAGATTGGACCGGTGCATCTGCTTCTTCTGCAGGATGCTGAAGATACCGACGGGCGTTTCCTTGCCTTCCTTGCCGGTCGACACGGTGGAAACCGCCACCAGCATATCGCCGCGGTACACATAAGCCTTCTGATCCGGGATGCTGATCAGGATGCTGACCGGGCCGGCCGCTGCATCATGTTCCCAGAGATATTGGCCAGGCGTGAGGCTCGCCGCAGCCTCGACGAGCGCAACGCCGGATGCGTTGCCGATTACGGAAGGCGTTGACGTTTCCGCCAAAGCCGGCATAGATGTGAAGGCTGCCAATCCTAGGGCAGCCGGCAACATCGCGCGAATCATGCGCATGGTGCGACCCCTTTCGATGTGGGGGCCCGAGATCATCGGGCCGTCGCATCATAAACGCGTTTCCTGCTATTTGGTGCCATGCGATGAACCGCGTCATATGCGCGGTAGATTGGCTGTGTTCGTCGGCGGTTTGCGGGAAACAGCAGAGATTGTTCACCTTTTTCCTGCTATAAGCGTGCCATACCGGGAACGGGGATTTCAAAATCGATGGCGAAATTGGGTGAAACGGCGCCGACGCGTCGTGGCTTGCTGAAGACTGCTGGCGCGCTGGCCGGCGCGATGATCATTCCGGATGCCGTGTCCGCCGCGATGCGCACGGCCGATGCGCGTCCGCGTGCCCTGACCCCGTCCGACATGGCGCCGGTACGCCCTGCGCCACGCATCGTGCCGAGTTCACCGCGGGTGGTGCGCCCCGAACTGATGCGTCAGGCGCTTGCAGCGCTGGAGCGCCACGGCGACAGCATCAAGCTGCGCGACCGCATCGTCATCGCCGATTTCTCCGCGCCGTCATCGCAGCGTCGTTTCCACTTCATCGATCTCATCAGCGGCAAGAGCGTGTCGAAGCTCGTGGCGCATGGCAGCGGATCGGATCCGGGGCATACCGGCTATCTCCAGCGCTTTTCCAACCTCAACGGTTCGAACGCTTCGTGCGAAGGCGCCTTCCTCGCGGACAATTATTACGTCGGCAAGCATGGCAAGTCGCAGCGGCTGATCGGCCTGGACCACACGAACAACAATGCGCTGGCGCGCGCCATTGTGGTCCACGGGGCATGGTATTCGAACGAGGACATGCTGCGCACGCATGGCCGTCTGGGCCGCAGCCAGGGCTGCTTCGCGGTCGGTGAGCGCGAACTAGCGGAGGTGTTCGACCGTCTGGGGCAGGGCCGGATGATCTACGCGGCAAAGGTGTAAGCCGAACATGTGATCTGGGCGCGGCGGATCGGCCGCGCACTAGATGTGAGGCAAGAGTGAGGGTTGCCCGCGGTAGAACGCCGTTTCGGGTCGCCTTACTTCGTTCGACTTGAGCCCGTCGAACCCATGTTCTGGGTCACTGGCCTAAAACGTTCGATGGGAGCGTACGTCGCGGTTCCCACAGAACGGCAATCGCTTCATGGTTTGGCTTGGCGGCGATCATATTCTGCCAGTTCATAGGCGATCGAGGCTTCGACCAGATCATCCCACAATTGCGCGATGGCTTGTTCCGGCAGGCCCGCAGCGGCGGCATGGGCGCGAGCATTGGCGATGACCTGCGCCTTGCGTGCCTCGTCCCGGACCTGGCCGCGTTCCGGTTTGATGCGGGCGGCGGCATCCATATAATCGAAGCGGCGGCGCAGCAGGGCAACCAATTCGCGATCAAGCGCGTCGACGCCGGCGCGTACTTCGGCCATGGTGGTGCAGTCTGGTCCGGGAAGGATCGTCATGTGGGCGCCTTGACGGGGCGGGCCGCGGCTGTCCAGCCTTGAGAATGGCGGGGGCGGTGTCCCGTTCGCGGTGTATAAGGCTTTGGGTGGCGCTTGATAGCTCCGCTCCTTGACTCAGAACCGTCACACGGCTAGGCGCGCCCCTTCGCGATCGCCCCTGCATCCCGGTGAAGCAGGAGGCCTGTCCGCCATCAGGCGGCCGGTGCGATACCGGGACCAACGTTGTTAGCAAATCGAAGGAAAGACGATGTCGAAGCGCCATAGCGCCAAGCACAAGCTCGACCGCCGTTTGGGCGAAAACATCTGGGGTCGCCCGAAGAGCCCGGTCAACAAGCGTGAGTACGGCCCCGGCCAGCACGGCCAGCGCCGCAAGGGCAAGGTGTCGGACTTCGGCATCCAGCTGCGCGCCAAGCAGAAGCTGAAGGGCTATTACGGCAACGTCACCGAGAAGCAGTTCCGCCACTGCTATGACGAGGCGGCCCGGATGAAGGGCGATACCTCGCAGAACCTGATCGGCCTGCTCGAGCGTCGCCTCGACATGATCGTGTATCGCGCAAAGTTCGCGCCGACGATCTTCGCCGCGCGCCAGCTCGTCAGCCACGGCCACGTCTACGTCAACGGCGTGAAGTGCAACATCGCGTCGCGTCGTTGTGCGGTGAACGACGAGATCACGCTGGGCAAGAAGGCGCAGGAGATGGCGCTGGTGCTCGAAGCGCAGAACCTCGCCGAGCGCGACGTGCCGGACTATGTGGTTCAGGACGGCAACACCAAGGTGACCTTCATCCGCGTGCCCACGCTGGACGAAGTGCCTTATCCGGTGAAGATGGAACCGAACCTGGTGGTCGAGTTCTACAGCCGCTGACCTGATGCTCCGGCTTCGGCCGGGGCTTCACCGCCGCAGCGAGTTAACAAGAAAGGGCGGTCCGTTCGGGCCGCCCTTTCTTTTGGTCAGAGCCCCAGTGACTTGCGCAGGAAGGCGTCCGACTTTTCCAGCATGTCGGCCCGAACCGCACTGTCCTCCAGCGAGTGGGCGACACCCTTATATTCGTGCAGGGTGACGTTCTTGCCGGCAGCCCGCAGCGCGCGCTCCATCAGCCGCGCTTCCTCGACCTCAACATTAAGATCGAGATCGCCGTGGAACATCAGAACAGGCGCACGGATCGCGGACGCGTTCTGTGCAGGCGAGCCTTCCCGAATGTGAGGACCTTCGCCGACCATCTTTAGAACCTGCGGATAGTTCGACCGATCGAAGAATTCCTGCTTCCAGGCCGCGAGATCGGTGACTGGCGCGGCAGCGATCACGGCTTTGTACAGGTCCGGGTCGACGACGCCCGATTGCAGCGCCGCATAGCCGCCATAAGACCAGCCGACGATCGCCAGCTTGCCCGGGCGTGCGATGCCGGAGGACAGGAGCCAGCGTCCGGCGTCGTTCACGTCGCCGATCGCGGTCTTCCACGATTTGAAGCCATTGTCAGCGAACCAATCCGCGCCATACCCTGCCGATCCGCGGAAGTTGGGCTGCAACACGGCGAAGCCGCGTGCCGCAAAGAACTGCGCCCACCAATCGAAGCCCCATTCGTCGCGCGAGGAAGGCCCGCCGTGCGGCATGACGATCGCGGGAAGGTTCTTGCCGTCACTGTTGACCGGCAGGGTGAGATATCCGGGGATCTTCGTGCCATCGGCCGCCGGGAACATGACCGGCTTCATCGTCGCGAGCGGCACGTCTGCCAGATCGGCCCGGACGGGCAGCACTTCGGCGAGCTTTCGGCTTTGCTTGTCGAAGAGGTAGAAGGCGCCGGGCTGAGTGTCGCCACCGGCGAACATTAGCAGCTTGCTTTCGTCCGTGCTGGCGTCGACGAAGCTCACAAGCGGCTGGTTGGGCAGCGCCTTCGCCAAGGCCTTGGACAGCGCGGATAGCTCCGTATCGAAGAATGCCGGACGTCGGAAATCCGTGGCGACGCTCGCCCCTACCACGCGGCGGTGACGGCCGATCTGGATCAGATCATCGACGTCCACCTGCGAGTTGGCGAGCACGAGATCGCGCTTCAGCGTTCCATCCAGCGCCACTTTCCAGAGCGCCTGACGGCCGTTGTAATCATCGAACCCGTAGACGACGTTGAGCTTGGGATCGACAGCATAGGGGTTGAACCCCTGAAAGCGTCCGCCGAGGAGTGCGAGCTTGGAGAGCGGCTCCCAGGTCTTTGAGCCCGGTTTGCGGTAGAAATAGCTGATCTCACTGACGGAATAGCCGGTACCTGCGGTTGGCCGCACGCCCATGATGCGGACGGTGCCAAGGCCATCGCTGATATATTCCACCGCGTCGCGTTTAGCCCGTTCTACCGGGCGACGCTGAAGCGACTTCAGGTCCACCCGCTCGACGCCCAAGCCCTCGTCATTCTTTTGAACGACGCGGTCGATTGAGCTTTCCGGCACATATTGGCGAGCGACCAGGATGTTGCCCTTGCCGTCTCCGGTCAGATCGAGAACCCGTCCGCCATCGCCATGAAAATACAAGGAGCGTTCGTTCACGCGCGCCGTGATGAGCTTGAAGTCCTTTCCATCCGCATCGATCGCGAACAGCCGGGTATATCCTTCGATCAGGTTCGAATTGCGGGTCATCACGACGGCGCGGCAGACAAGCCGCTCCGTTGTCGCCCATTGGCAGCTCACCAGCCGTTCTGGATCGCCGCTGGTCTGCATGATCGAAACGGGCATACCGCCCTTCGCCGGATCGGCGATCATCAGCGCCGCGCCCCGAGTGCCCGCCGGCACGATCATCGCGACGCGGTTGCCGTCCGGCGAAAGGCTGATCTGGCTGATGCCTTCTCGCGCGCCGAACGCTTTCGCTACACTTGCGGCATTCTGCGCATAGGCCGACATGGGCGCCGCAGCCGCCAGCAACGCCGCAATCGCGACGCGCGAAATCACTCTCTTCTTCATCTTGTCGTTTCCCCCCGCCAACGACTTTGCCGGGCGGCGCGACGATTGCAAGAGCGCACAAGACGTTGCGGGCAGGGTGCCAGCCTGTATTGGACAGCCATCCTTCCCATGAGGTTCTGCGGATGCGTTCTATTCTCCTGTGCTCCCTTGCCGCTCTCATCACCGCCACGCCGGCCCTGGCGCAACAGGCGCCGCAGATCTCCGTCGAGACGCTGAAGTCCGTTACGAAGGAGCTGTCGTCCGACGCTTATGAGGGGCGCGCGCCGACCACCGCGGGTGAAACGAAGACGATCGACTATCTGGTCAAGAGGTTCGCGGCAGCGGGGCTGAAGCCCGGCAACAAGGGCCAGTGGACCCAGGATGTGCCGATGGTGGAGATCACCGCAACGAACGTCTCGTCCTTTACCGCCACGGGCGGAAAGGCGCCGGTGACGTTCAACTACCGGACGGATATCGTGGCGGGCACTTATCGCGTGGTGCCGAAGATCGCGCTGAACAACAGCGAGCTGGTGTTCGTGGGTTACGGCATCAACGCGCCCGAAAAGGGCTGGAACGATTATGCCGGCCTGGATGTGAAGGGGAAGACGGTCGTCATCCTCGTCAACGATCCGGACTGGCAGACCAAGGAAGCAGGCGCGCAGGCCGGTTTGTTCGAGGGTCGCGCGATGACCTATTATGGCCGCTGGACCTACAAGTTCGAAGAAGCCGCGCGGCAGGGCGCAGCCGGTGCCATCATCGTTCACCAGACGGAGCCGGCCGCTTATGGCTGGTCCGTGGTCCAGTCTTCGTGGACGGGCGCGCAATATGAGCTCGCCGCGCCGAACGACCATATGGACCAGAGCCAGGTGGTCGGCTGGATTCAGTTGCCCAAGGCGAAGGAGCTGTTTGCCGCAGCCGGCAAGGATTTCGATCAGCTCGCCGCGGCGGCCAAGCAGAAGGGCTTTCGCGCCGTGCCGCTCGGCCTGAAGCTGTCCGGCAGCTTCTCCAACGAGATCAAGCGCAGCATGTCGAAGAACGTCATTGGCGTGCTGCCCGGCACCACGGCGCCGGACGAGGTGGTGCTCTATTCTGCGCATTGGGACCACCTTGGCCGCTGTGACGCGGTTGAGGGTGACGACATCTGCAACGGCGCGCTGGATAATGCGACCGGCACGGCGGCGCTGGTCGCGCTGGCAGAAGCGTATCGCGCGGCCGGGCCGACCCGCCGGTCGGTCGCGTTCCTTGCCGTGACGGCGGAGGAGAGCGGGCTGTTGGGCTCCGAATATTACGCAGCCAACCCGGTCTTTCCGCTCGGCAAGACTGTTGGCGGCGTCAACATGGATGTGCTGAACGTCATGGGTGCGGTGAAGGATTTCGAGATCACCGGCGCGGGCAAATCGGAACTGGAGGAGATGGCGAAGCCGTTGCTCGCGGCGCAGGGGCGCCGGGTGTCGCCGGAAGCGACGCCGGAAAGCGGTGGCTACTACCGCTCCGACCATTTCTCCTTCGCCAAGCTGGGCGTGCCGATGCTGTCGGCGGGCAGCGGCGAGGATCTGGTTAATGGCGGAACGGCCGCCGGGCGCGCGGCGGCGCAGGATTACGTGCGCAACCGCTATCACGGGCCGAAGGACGAATATGATCCCAACTGGAACTGGGATGGCGCGTTGCAGGATCTGACAATCTACTATCAGCTGGGCCGGCAACTCGCAGACGGCGACGCGTGGCCGAACTGGTATCCGACGGCTGAGTTCAAGGCGATCCGAGACAAATCCCGGCAGGAGGCAAAATGAGCCGCGCACCCAAGCCCGAATGGGCATCGCACAAGGCCGTCTGGATCGGTTTTCCGAGCCATCCGGATCTTTGGCAGGAGGATCTGGATCAGGCTCGCAGCGAGGTGGTGGCCTTTGCCGCAGCCGTCCATGCGGACGGCAAAGGCGAGCAGGTGCTGCTGGTGGCGGCGGATGAAGAGGCCGCTGAGGAAGCTCGCCGGCTTGCGCCGTTCGCCGAGGTGGTGGTTGAGCTGTTCGGTGACATCTGGCTGCGCGACACGGCGCCGATCATCGACCCGGACGGCGTTGCGCATGATTTCGATTTCAACGGTTGGGGCGGGAAGTACGACCTGCCGGGCGATGACGATATCGGCCAGCGGCTAGCGGCGGATCGTGGCCACACGTTGAAAAGGCACGATTGGGTGCTGGAGGGCGGGGCGATCGACGGGGATGGCACCGGCCTTGTCGTGACCACCGAGCAGTGCCTGCTGAACCCCAACCGCAACCCTGACCTGTCGCGCGACGAAATCGAGGCGCGTTTGCAGGCCGATCTCGGCTTCGATCGGGTGCTGTGGCTGGGTGACGGCCTGCTCAACGATCATACCGACGGACATGTCGACAACCTCGCCCGCTTCGTAGGCGAGGGGCGGCTCGCGCTACCGACCGGCGGGGAGAATGATCCCAACTGGCAGGTCTACCAGCAGGCAGCGGAGCAGGCGCGTGCCTTTGGTGTGGAAGTGGTAACGGTGCCGTCGCCCGGCCGCGTGCTGCGTGACGGCGAGATCGTGCCGGCGAGCTATATGAACTTCTACATCGGCAATGCGGCCGTGGTCGTGCCGATCTATGGCTCCGAGCAGGACGAAGCGGCGGTTGAAGCCATTCAGGCGATCTTCCCGGACCGGGAGGTCGCTGGCCTGCGCGCCGATGCGATCCTGACAGGCGGCGGCAGTTTTCACTGTATCTCGCAGCAAATTCCGGCCTGACCTGGCCGTTCCGCGGATCACCCCTGGCCTGATCAGGGGTGATCCACGGAGAATTTCAGCCAAATACGCGCGCGAAGATCGTGTCGACGTGCTTGTAGTGATAGCCAAGGTCGAATTCGGCATCGATCGCCTCAGGCGATAGCGCTGCGGTGACATCGGCGTCAGCCTTCAGCAGTTCGTTCAACGACAATGCGCCGTCCGACTCCCAGACCTTCATCGCGTTGCGCTGAACCAGGCGATAGGCGTCCTCGCGGCTGACCCCGGCCTGGGTCAGCGCCAGCAGCACGCGCTGCGAATGGATCAGGCCGCCCATGCGATCCATGTTCTTCTGCATCCGCTCGGGATAGACGAGCAGCTTGTCGATCACGCCGGTGAGGCGCGCCAGGGCGAAATCGAGCGTGATGGTGGCGTCGGGCGCGATGTAGCGCTCGACCGACGAATGGCTGATGTCCCGCTCGTGCCAGAGCGCGACGTTTTCCAGCGCCGGCGTCACATAGCCGCGGACCATGCGCGCGAGGCCGGTCAGATTCTCCGTCAGCACGGGATTGCGCTTGTGCGGCATGGCGGACGAGCCCTTTTGCCCGGGCGAGAAATATTCCTCGGCCTCCAGCACTTCGGTACGCTGGAGATGGCGCACTTCCACCGCCAGTCGCTCGATCGAGCTCGCCACAACGCCCAGTGTCGCAAAGAACATCGCGTGGCGATCGCGCGGGATCACCTGCGTCGAGACGGGCTCGACCGCGAGGCCCAGCTTGGCCGCGACATGCTCCTCCACCCGCGGGTCGACGTTGGCGAACGTGCCGACCGCACCGGAAATGGCGCAGGTGGCGACTTCGGCGCGGGCGGCGACCAAGCGGGTGCGGCAACGGCTGAACTCGGCATAAGCCTCCGCCAGCTTCAGCCCGAAGGTCACCGGCTCGGCATGGATGCCGTGGCTGCGGCCGATCGTCGGCGTCAGCTTGTGCTCCTCGGCGCGGCGGCGCAGCACGGCGAGCAGCGCATCGAGATCAGCGATGAGGATATCGGACGCGCGCGCGAGCTGCACGGCAAGGCAGGTGTCGAGCACATCCGAACTGGTCATACCCTGGTGCATGAAGCGTGCCTGATCGCCGACCTGCTCGGCCACCCATGTGAGGAAGGCGATCACGTCATGCTTGGTGACGGCCTCAATCGCGTCGATCGCGGCGACGTCGATGGTGGGTTCGGTGCGCCACCAGGCCCAGAGCGCGTCCGCCGCTTCCTTCGGGACAACGCCAAGCTCGGCGAGCGCCTCGGTGGCGTGAGCCTCGATCTCGAACCAAATCTTGAAACGCGACTCGGGCGTCCAGATCGCCGTCATCTCTGGGCGGGAATAGCGCGGAACCATGTGAACATCCTTGGTCGTGCGGCGACAACGGCTCGCCGTGAGTCGCCGAGGGAAGCGGTTGCGCGCGGGTAGCAGGCATGCGTCAAGGCTTCAAATCGCAGGTTCGGAACCCGATATGATAATTGTCGGTTGATAGAGCGAAGAACATGTCGTGCGAATCGTGCCGGAAGGTATGAATTGGCGTGGCATCATAATAGATCTGTAAGGAGAGTGATGATGCTGAAGCAGCTTTTCATGGCCAGTGCCATGGTTGTTGCTGGCCCTGTGCTTGCGCAGGATGGTGGAACGACAAAGCCGACCGCGCCGTCCTCGGCGCCCGGTCCGGCGAGCGTGCCGCAAGAACCTGCGGCGGCTGAGCCAGCGCAGGCGGCTGCGACAACAACCGACCAAGTTTCCTCCATCGTCAACGCCGAGTTCGCGTCCTATGACAAGGATGGCAACGGCACGCTGGAAAAGGCGGAGTTTGCCGCCTGGATGGACGCGCTGAAGGCGAAGGCACCGGATGGCGGTGATAAGCCGGGCGATGCGAGCTGGAACGAGGCAGCGTTCGCGAAGGCGGATACGGACAAGTCCACCACGCTCACGCGGGCTGAACTTACCGGGTTTCTGGGCGCATCGGTGAAGTCTAGCGCAGGCTGATCCTTTTTCGATATGTCACTACGCAAGGGCCGCCGGACCGATCCGGCGGCCTTTTCCATCGAAACCAGTTCGGGGAATGTTTACGCGCGGGTTCTAGAGGGACGGCATGACCCCGGTTTTTCTCACGATCGACACCGAGATCGCGTGGCGACATCACGCCGCGGGGCTTGATCCGGCTGTCGTGGAAGCGCGCTCCATAGAGCCCGCCGGGGTTGGCCTCGCGTGGCAGCTCGACCTGCTTGCCCGCCATGGATTGAAGGCGACCTTCTTCGTCGATCCCATGCCAGCGCGCATCTACGGCCTGGATCCGTTCCGACGGATCGTGGAAGCTGTTTTGGCAGCGGGACAGGAGGTGCAGCTGCATTTGCATCCGAACTGGGCAAAGGCCCGGCTCGCCGATCGGCAGGCTCATGCCTCATTCGAACTGAGCGACTATTCCGCCGACGCCCAGCGCGAATTGTTGAGTGAAGCAGCCAGCCTGTTGATGGCGGCGGGTGCGCCGCGCCCCATCGCCTTTCGCAGCGGCAGCTACGCAGCCAATGACGATACCCTGGTGGCGCTTGGCTCGTTGGGCATCATCTACGACAGCAGCCACAATGGCGCGCATCATCCCTGGCCAAGCTCAATCGGCTTGCCGGCCGAGCTTATCTCTCCGGTTCGGCATTGCAGCGTTATCGAGGTGCCGGTCACGACGATCGAAGACACGCCGGGCGTGTGGCGGAACTTCCAGATCTGTGCCCTGTCGAACGCGGAAATGACGGCGGCGATCGACCATGCGATCGACGAAGGCCATGCTGCCACGACGATCGTCAGCCACAGTTTCGAGCTTGCTGACCGCGCCGGCGTGAAGGCGAACGATGTTCATGTGAGCCGCTTTCGCGCCATGTGCAGCCTGCTCGAAGCCCGGCGCCATGCGGCGCCCACAACGCATTTCACCGATCAGGTGCCGCTGGCGCTCAATGCCGCAGACAAGCCGCTGGCGGCCAGTCGCTGGCGGCGGGGGCGGCGGCAGGTGGAGCAGGCCTGGTCCAACCTGGTGAGCGAGCGGCGCGCATGAGCAATGCCGCCCTGCGGCTGCAGATCGGC